>NZ_JBHTSA010000001.1:0-308767 GCF_042795405.1 Streptomyces sp. NPDC056480
CCGCACACCCCCACCGAATGGGGTCTGGGGGGCTCGTTTTTTTTTATACGCCACCGCCGCCGGCCCTGTGAACAGGGCCGGCGGCCTTTTCCCTGCGGTCACCAGGTCAGGGCGAGGGCGGCGACGGCGGGCGCCATGTAGACCAGCGGGAAGGGCGCGTGGCCGTAGGCGCGGGCGCGGAGCACGGTGATCACGGCCCCGGCGAAGTACAGGATCAGCCCGATCGCGGCGAGGGTTCCGATGACCGGCACGAAGAACCCGACGACGAGCCCGACGGCCCCCGCGGCCTTGGCGGCGCCGAGCCGGTTCCACCAGGCCCGCGGGACGCCGTACTGGGCGAGGGGCTCGACGACGAACTTCGCCCGGAAGAAGATCGAGGCCCCGGAGAACCCGGCCATGAACGCGGCGACGGCGGTGACGACGACGGCGGTGGTGGACATCTCGGTGAACATCGCGGGCTCCTCGTCCGGTGATCGTCCGCCTCGACCGAGCCGGACACAGCACTGACGGGGCGGGGCGGGGAAGTGTGACGGCCCGCGCGAGGAACTTCAGCGAACCCGGTTCGCGGGTGACGACATTCGTACAAGACCGCTGACCGGCGCCCCGCGCACCATCACTCGCATGAATGCGTACGACGCAGAGCACGCACAGGGAATGCACGTGGTCCACGACGGCCCCCGGCAGGCGCCACCGCTGCTGCTCATCCACGGATCGGGTGCCTCCGGCGGCTCCTGGGGCCCGGTCGTCCCGGCACTCGCCGGCAGCCGTCACGTCCTCCGGGTCGATCTCCCCGGCTGCGGCCAGTCACCTCCCGCGGCCTCTTACGACGTCCCCGGTCAGGCCCTCCGCGTGGCGGCCCACCTCGACCGCCTCGGCCTCGGCCCCCTCACCGTGGCCGGACACTCCAGCGGCGGCTACGTCGCCACCGCGCTCGCCGAACAGCGACCCGACCTGGTGCGGTCGATCGCGCTGATCAGCACCGGCCCGAGCCTCGGCGCGCTGCTCCCGCAACCGCTCGTCCTGCGCGTCCTGCTGGGCCCGCCGCTCGGCCCTCTCCTGTGGGCGAGGCGTTCGGACGCGATGATCCGCAAGGGGCTCGGGGCGACGGCCGCGCGTCCGGTGGACGTCCCTGACGACATGGTCGCCGAGATGCGGGGCACCGCGTACCGCACGTTCAGGACGGTGCTGCGCCGGGGCGCGGAGTACCTCGCCGAGCGGAGCGTGCCCGACCGTCTCACCGCCCTCGGCCTGCCCGTACTGGCCGTCTTCGGCACCGCCGACCCCCGGTGGGAGCCGTCGTCGGTGCACCAGTACGACGCCGTGCCGAACGCACGGGTCGAGCAACTCCCCGGCGTCGGGCACCTGCCCGTGCTCGAAGCCCCCGAGGCGACCGGCGGACTGCTCCTCGACTTCACGGCGGCGGACCGCTGACGTACCGCCCGCGACGAGGCCTAGGCTGGTCCCATGCCGCCGACAGGGGCACCACTCGACTGGTCGCTCGTGGACATCGCCGTACCCCGCCCGTCAGGCCGTCTCCCGGGGATCGGCATGGCCGGGTTCCGTCACCGCGCTCCGGAATCCGTGGACATCGCGATGGTCGCGCACCCCTCCGTCACCCTGCTCGTCGACCTGAGCGAGGGCGAAGGCCTGGTCCACCGCACCCCCGGCCGGGAAGTCCTCGGCAGCGCCGTCACCGGCCTCCTGCCCGGCGCTCTCCGGGCGGGCGGCCGGGCGAGCGAGTGCC
This sequence comes from Streptomyces sp. NPDC056480, assembly GCF_042795405.1. Taxonomy (NCBI): domain Bacteria; kingdom Bacillati; phylum Actinomycetota; class Actinomycetes; order Kitasatosporales; family Streptomycetaceae; genus Streptomyces; species Streptomyces sp. NPDC056480. The sequence continues at coordinate 1,745 of NZ_JBHTSA010000001.1, forward strand.
TCCAGATCCGGCTGGACCCGGCCGCGGCGGCCGCGGTGCTCGGGATGACGACCGAGCTCACCGGGGCGGTGGTGTCCCTCGCGGACGTCTGGGGCCGCGACGCCGCACGAACCGAGGACAGGCTGCGCGCCGCCGCGTCATGGGACGAACGGTTCACGATCGCGGCCGACCTCATCGGCCGGCGGCTGGACACCCGCCCGCCGGTCGCCCCGGAGGTCGCCTTCGCCTGGCGGCGGATGCGGACCAGCCGGGGGCGGGCCCGGGTCGAAGGCCTCGCGGACGAGGTCGGCTGGAGCCGGAAGCGCCTGTCGGCCCGCTTCCGGTCCCAACTCGGCATCACGCCCAAACGCGCCGCGCAGCTGGTGCGGTTCGACCACGCCGCCCGCCTCCTGGCGGCGGGTCACGCCGTCGCGGGCGTCGCGGCCGAGAGCGGCTACGCCGACCAGTCCCACCTTCACCGCGAGGTCAGGTCGTTCACCGGGCTCACACCCACGGCAGTGGCCGCCGCACCGTGGCTGGCGATCGACGACATCGCGTGGCCGGCCTCGTCGACCCCTTGACGACGGACGTCGGTGTACGTCAGTGGCCGACCGCGTACGAGAGGAAGCCCGCCCGGGCGGCGGTGCAGGAAGCTGATGACGGGCGGGCAAAGGAGCAGCGCTAGGGAGCGTCAAGCCCTTCTCAGCAGTCCCCGGAGCGCGTCGACGGTCGCGTCGGGCGTGAGGGCCTGCGACCGGAGGATGCCGTACCGCAGTTCCAGGAGGCGGAGAGTCCTCAGGTCGGTGACCGGTCGCTCGCCGGACACGGCGGACGACCGTCCGACCGCCGTGCCGTCTTCGAACTTGATGACTTCCAGGCTCGACAGGCCCACATGTTCCACCTGCTCCAGCGGCATCATCTGAATCTCGACGTGCCTCAATTCGGCCACGTGCAGTAGGTGTTCCAGCTGGCGACGCAGCACGTCCCGACCGCCCAGCGGGCGGAGGAGTGCGCATTCCTCCAGTACGAAACTCAGCTCGGGCGCTGGACTCCGATCGAAGACCGCCTTGCGGGCCATACGCGCCGCCGTGTACCAGTCGACCTCTTCCGGTGTGTACACCGGCCGCCGCATCAGGAACAGACCTCGCGCGTACTCGGGCGTCTGAAGCAGTCCGTGGATCGTGAGCGGGTTGTAGAGCTGCATCTCCACCGACCGGGCTTCCAGCTTCGCCAGGGCCCGGTCCTGCTTCGGATAGCGGACCTTCGCCACGTCCAGCTTCATGGCCGAGATCAGCCCCGCCGCCCCCAGGATCTCGTCCGCCCTGTCCAGGAACTCGGGACGTGGAATCCGCTTCCCGCTCTCGATCTTGTAGATCATGTCCTCGCCGTACCCGACGGCACGCGCGAACTCGGCGGCACGCATGGTCGCCGCTTCGCGCCACAACCTCAACTGCCGTCCCACCGTGGTGATCACGGCAACGCCCCAGTCGTCGACCTGGTCAACCTCCCAGGTGGGTTCCCTCATCGGCATCCCGCTTCCCCTCCCGCTTCCTTTCCACTCTGCCGCGACATGGCTTCGGACAGGCCCGGACAGCAGTGGACAAGCTCCGGACAGTGGCTCTACGCATCGACGTCGTCGCTGTTCACGGTAGCCAGGAGCGGCCACGCTCGGTGACGTGAATCAGCAGAACGTGACGCAAGTCCACGCACCCGCACGCCACTTCAGCGTGCTCCTGTCCCCCACGCCCCGAGGGGCCCGGCTGGCCCGGCTGCTCGCCGTCGCGTGGATGCGGGACCACGACGTCCCGTACGGGCTGACGGAGTCGGCGACCCAGGTCGTCGCCGAACTGGCCGCGAACGCGGCGACGCACGGCCGGGTCGCCGGCCGGAGCTTCCGGCTGGTCCTGCGGTCACGGCCGGACACGCTACGGATCGAGGTGACGGACACGCGGGGCGAGGATCTCCCACGCGCCCGACCACACCGCCCCGAGGGCGATTCGGGAAGGGGCCTGCTCCTGGTCGAGGCACTGGCCGACCGGTGGGGCGTCGAGCTCGGTCCCGTACCCCGGAAGACCGTCTGGGCGGAACTCGACCTGCCACGCCCCTGACCGCGTCTGACCTGCACAAAGGGCCTGGTCACCGGATCCCGTGATCTCGGTCGCCGGTCGGTTGGACGGCCTCCCAAAGAAACGACCACCGGGGGAAAGAAACCGAACCAAACCCCACCCCTCCTCCCCGTTCGGACCGGTCTCACTCGCGCGGGTGAATATGCCAACTCAGCTGGCTTTGGGGTGGGTTGCCTGATCTACGCTCTGCCCAACAGATCCGGACGCAGACATGCGTCGGCCCTCGCCGGGACGGCAATCCCAATGCGAGGGCCTGACCACCAAGGAAGCAGCCCTTCCCGATGGATAAAGAAAACCGTAGCGCCCAGGCGCCCGCCCTGTCCGGTGACGGGGCCAAGAACCACCCTTCCCGGGGTACTTCCTGCGGAGTGGTGCACGAGAACACGCATCACTCCACTCACTTCACGGTCGTCGGCAACCACCTCGCGCAGCACACGGACCTCTCGCTGACGGCGATCGGACTGGCGACGCACATCCAGTCGCTGCCGGCCGGATCGCCCGTGGACATCAGGTCGTTGGCCCGGCGCTTCCCGGAAGGCACCACGCGGATCGCCGCCGCCCTGCGCGAGCTGGAGGCCCACGGCTACCTGCGCCGCACCAAGGAACGCACGGCGGCCGGGCGGGTCGTGACCCGCACGGTCTCCTGCAACCGGCCCGGCCGCACGGGCGGCGGCCCCCGCCGCACGAGCGCCCCGCCGCCCCGTCCCACCAAGGGGGACGGCCCCCCTCCGAGGCCCGGGGCGGAACCTCCGCCACGACGGCGCGAGCAGCGCGAACCCCGCCGACGGGCCGCCCTGCCGGCCGTACCGGAGCCCGTGTACCCGACGCCGGATCTCGTCCAGACGGCGATCGGCGTCCTCTCCGGCCTCCGCCGCACCGATCCGCGGCTGCTGATCTCCGCGACGGACGCCGAGCACCTCGTCCCGGGCGTCGCAGCCTGGCTCGAACGCGACCTCACCCCCGAGGACGTGCACCGCGCGCTGACCACCGCCCTGCCGCTGGAGCCCCTGCGCCGGCCTGCGGCCCTGCTGGCCCACCGCCTGGCGGCCCAGCTCCCACCCCTACCGCCCTTCCGCCCTCCGCGCGACCAGGCCACCCGGCACCCCCTCCAGAACTGCGACACCTGCGACCGCGCCTATCGAGGCACCGAACCGGGCACCTGCGCCGGCTGCGCACCCAGCCCGTGACACTCCGAGGAACCGCCATGGTCAACCCGCCCCACGAGGCGTTGCACCGGATCTTCCAGCACGACCCCATGCTCTTCAGCCGCCTGTCACGGCAACTGGGAATCCGGCTTCCCACCCCTGTGGAAGCCGTCCTCCTGCCCACCGATCTCACCGAGACGAGACCCGTCGAACGCCGCGTGGACACCCTCCTGAAGCTCGACAGCGCGGCGAAGGGCTCCCTGCTCCTCGCCATCGAGTCCCAGGGCAAGAGGGACCCCGACAAGCACGCGAGCTGGGCGTACTACGCCGCCTACCTGTGGTCGAAGTACCGGCTGCCGACCGCTCTGCTCGTCGTCTGCCAAGACCGGGCCACAGCCGAATGGGCCGGGCAGGAGGTGGCGAGCGGGCCGCCCGACATGCCTACCCTCGTCATCCGCCCCACCGTCGTGGGCCCGCACAACATGCCGGTGATCACCGACCCGGTCAGGGCCCGGGGAGACCTGGCGCTGGCCACCCTGGCGACTCTCACCCACGCGGGCGATCCGGGCATCGGTGACATACTGAAGGCACTTTCCACCGCACTGCGCGACCTGCCCGAGGACGTCGCCGACCCCCTCATCGAATTCACCGCACAGGGGCTGAGCAAGCGTCCGGCTCAGGAGATCTGGAGGAACCTGGTGGCCACGGACCTCTCCTTCTACAAGTCGTACCTCTCGGAGGAAATCCGAGACGAGGGCCGGACCGAAGGCCGCGCACAGGCCAGCGCCGACGCCATACTGCTGGTCCTGGAACAGCGCGGCCTCGACGTCCCCGACGACGTCCGCGCCCGCGTCACTGCCTGCGACGACCTCGAGACACTGCGCCTCTGGCTCACCCGCGCGGTCACGGCAGCCACGGCCGAGGAGATCTTCGCGGACGAGTAGGACCGGCGACCGAATGTAGGGAAGGGGCCTGGGGACGACGTCGTCCCCCGCCCCCCCGGGCCAAGCCCACCCCGGAGCCGGCCCCCCGCGCCAAAGGAAGAAGGGAGGGGGGGGGGGCGGCCCCCCGCCCCCCCCCCGCCCCTCTCTCCTGCCGCTCCCTGGAGCGGCCACCGGGCGCAAACGGATCCGGTTCGGACCCGACCGAATCGAACACAAGCTCGTTGCTCATGTGAACGAGCGCATGGCAGCATGCGTGGGTGAATGACAACGGGGGCGGGGGACCGAAGTCCCACCAGGTTTCAAGACTGTCGGAGTTGGCGGAAGCGCACGTCGAAGTGGCGCGGCCGGACCTGGAGACGACTCCGGAGGACCCGGCCGCGCGGGCCGTGCCGCAGGCGGAGCAGGCCGACGGGATCGCGGAGGCACGGCGCCGGTTTGCGCGGTTGCTCGGCGAATTCCGGCGTACGGCCGTGCTGGTGCCGTTCGACGACCAGGACAGTCTGTGGACCGCGGACTTCAACGGGGTGCGGTGGATCTGCGCGTTCTCGGACGAGGAGGCGCTGGGGAGGTTCGCGGCGGCCCGGGGAGACGCCGGGCGGGAGTGGACGTACCGCACGATCCTGGGCGCGCGGCTCCTCGACGTGATGGTGCCGATGCTGCCCGGCCCGGGCGGAGTCGCGCTGGACGCGGGCAGTGCGGACGGCATGGTCTTCCCGCCGGTGGCGGGCATCGTCCCGGACGAGGCGGCGGTGGACCTGGCGGACACGGTGGATCTCGGGGGAACGGGGACGCGATGAGTGGGAACACGCCTGACCTGGCGGCGCCGGCGGCGGCGCTGACGGAGATAGCGAAGGGCATCGACCTGGCGCATGCCGAGCTGAAGGAGCTCGGGATGATCGGGGAGGCGTCGACGGGCCGCGGCTTCTCCGATCTGGCCCTGTCCGGACTGGAGTTGGGGCACGGAGGCCTGACGTCGGAGTTCGACACCTTCTGCAGCCGATGGGAGTGGGGCGTACGCGCACTCACTCTGCGGGGGAACGGCTTCGCGCAGGCGGTCGGCCTGTCGGCGGGCTCGTTCGCGGAGCAGGAGCAGTACATCAAGGACTCGATCAAGATCGGTGTGAACTCCCTCAACGGGAACCCGCACCTGTCCGAGGACGAGGTCAAGCAGAAGAGCTGGGACAGCATCCGCGACCAGCACATGTGGGACGGCGCGGACTGGAGCGGGGAGTCGTTCAGCGAGGCTCACGACGAGGTCAAGCAGACCTGGAAGAACACCACGTACGACGTGGAGGACTCGATGCTCGACGGACTGGAGCGCTCGGGTGTGATCGACTCGGCGACCCGGGACGGAGCGGACCAGCGACTCAAGGACCTGCTTGATCCCGACCAGGCGACCGTCGAGCAGGCCGAGCAGCCGCGCTGGGGGGAGAACCGCTGATGGTGGACTGGGGAGGTCTGGTCGACAAGGGCATCGACAAGATCGGTGACGGCATCGACAAGGGCAAGGAACTCGTCGGCGAAGGCGTCGACTATGTGACCGACAAGGCCGGCCAGGGCCTGGACAAGATCGGTGCGCACGACATCGCGGACTCGGTCGAGGACTGGGGCGACGAGACCGCGTCCTCCCTCGGCGCGCAGGTCGGGGAGCAGCAGCTCGGGCAGACCGAGGAAGCGAACGAGCTGATCCACGGGAAGCCGGAGAAGATCGCCGAGGCGGTGAAGAACCTCCGGGACTTCCAAAAGGCGTTCGACCTGGTCGGCAGCGGCATGCGGAAGCTGGACTCGGGTCACTGGAAGGGCGAGGCGGCCGACGCGTTCCGGGAGAAGTTCTCGACGCTGCCGACGGACTGGCTGCACGCGGCGGACGCAATGGAGAACGCTGCCAAGGCCCTGGAGACGTACTCCAAGGCGGTGGTGAGCGCGCAGGGCAAGGCGCGCGAGGCGATAGCCCTCTACAAGGAGGGCGACGGGGACTCCAAGGCGGCGGTCGACACGTACAACAAGAAGGTCGACGCCTACAACGCGGCACGCACCGGGGACAGTCCGCTGCCGGACCCCGGGCCCTTCTCCGACCCCGGCAAGGCCAAGCGGCAGCGGGCCAAGGAGATCCTGAGCGACGCGCGGAAGGCCCGCGACGAGGCCGGGGACACCGCGAAGGCGGCCGTCGGCGCCGCCCTCGCGCACGCGCCGAAGGAACCGACGGGCCGCGAGCGGGCCAAGCTGGAGCTGATGGACTACGGCCTGGGGCAGGGCATCGAACTGGCCCACTTCGGCGGAGGCATCGTCAAGGGCACGGCCGGGCTGCTCAACTTCGTCCGCTCGGTCAACCCGGTGGACCCGTACAACCTGACCCACCCGGCGGAGTACTACAAGGGCGTCAACATGACGCTCGCCGGCCTGGTGTCCACGGCGGCGAACCCGGACCGGGCGCTGAAGAACGCCTGGGAGGCGGCGAAGGGAGACCCGTCGGAGTTCTTCGGCCGACTGGTGCCGGAGGTGCTGGGCACGAAGGGCGCGGGAGTGATCCGGGGAGGGCTGCGCGCCGGGCTGAAGGACGCGACGAAGCACCTGCCGAACGAGAACAAGCCGGGCGGCAGCCGGGGGGACCAGGAGAAGGATCCGCACTCCAACGGCAAGACCTGCGGCCAGACGGCCTGCAAGAACGACCCGATCGACATCGCGACGGGCCGCATGCTGCTGCCCCAGACCGACATCACCTTGCCCGGCTCGCTGCCGCTCGTCTTCCGGCGCACCTTCGACTCCTCGCGGCGCTCGGGCCGCTGGTTCGGGCCGGCGTGGTCGTCGACGGTCGACCAGCGGCTCGAGATCGACTCGGAGGGCGTGGTCTTCAGCTGCGACGAGGGCAGCCTGCTCGCCTATCCGCACCCGGCGCCCGGTGTCCCGGTCATGCCGACCCACGGCCGGCAGTGGCTGCTGGACCGGGTCGCGGACGGCTATACGATCACCGACCCGGACAGCGGCACGGTCCGGCACTTCGCCGACCACACCGACGAACTCGCGCTCCTGGCCCAGATCGACGACCGCAACGGCCGCTGGATCGCCTTCGAGCACGACGAGACGGGCGCCCCGACGGCGATCGTGCACCACGGCGGCTACCACCTGAAACTCACGACGAGCGAGGGCCGGGTCACCGCCCTCCACCTCGCGGGAGCTGCGGCGGATGGCTCCGACCAGGAGCTCCTGCGCTACGGCTACACAGATGGCCACCTGACCGAGGTCACCAACTCTTCGGGGCGCCCGTTGCGCTTCGGCTGCGACGAACACGGCCGCATCACGTCGTGGACGGACACGAACGGAAGCCGCTACGACTACGTCTACGACGACCGGGACCGCTGCACCTACCAGTCGGGCACCAACGGCCACCTCGAAGCCACCTTCACCTGGGACGGCATCGACCCGGCGACGGGCCTCCGCCTGACGACGTTCACCGACGGCCTGGGGAACACCGAGCGTCACCTGGTCAACGACCGTGCCCAGGTCGTCGCGGAGATCGACGCACTGGGCGCGGTCACCCGCTTCACGTACGACAGCCGCAACCGACTCCTGTCCCGGACGGATCCACTGGGGCATGTCAGCTCCTTCACCTACGACGAGCAGGGCCGCCTGACGCTCCTGGAGCGTCCGGACGGCCGCCAGGCGCGGGCCGAGTACGACGCCGACGGATTCCCGATCCGCATCACCGGCACCGACGGCAACGTCACGCGGCAGACCTTCGACGAGCACGGCAACCGCACGTCGGTGACGGACCCGTCGGGTGCCCGCACGGAGCTCGCGTACGACGATTCGGGCCGGCTCACTTCGGTGACGGATGCGCTCGACGCGGTCACCCGGCTGGTCATGGACGCCCGTGGCCTCCCGATCGAGGTCACCGATCCACTGGGCGCCACGACCCAGTACATCTACGACGCCTTCGGCCGTACGGTCCAGGTCACCGACCCCCTGGGCGCGGTCACCAGACTGGAATGGACCGTCGAGGGCCACCCGTCCCGGCGGACGGCACCCGACGGCACGACGCAGTCCTGGTCATACGACGGCGAGGGCAACTGCCTCAGCCACACGGACGCCATGGGTGCCACGACCCACTTCACGTACACCGACTTCGACCTGATGACGTCCCGCACGGGCCCGGACGGTGTCCGCTACGAGTTCTCTCACGACGCGAACCTGCGGCTGACCCGGGTGACCAACCCGCAGGGTCTGACCTGGGACTACGCCTACGACCCGGCGGGCCGGCTGGTCGCCGAGACGGACTTCGACGACCGGACGCTGAGCTACGGATACGACGCGGTGGGCCGCCTGGTCTCCGGATCGAACGCTGTCGGCCAGACGATCCGCTTCGAGCGCAACGCCCTCGGCCGGGTCGTCCGCAAGGACGCGGAAGGCGCGGTCACCACCTACGAATACGACGTCTTCGACGAGTTGGCGGCAGCGAGGGGGCTCGACGCGGCGCTCACCCGTCTCCGAGATCGCTACGGCCGCCTCGTCTCGGAGACCGTCAACGGCCGGACGCTCTCGTTCTCGCACGATGCCGTGGGCCGGCGGACTGGGCGGACGACACCGGGCGGTTCGACGAGCACATGGTCGTATGACGCGGCGGGCCGCCGGACCGAACTGACCGTCTCAGGAAGAACACTGGCCTTCACCCACGACGACCTCGGCCGGGAAACCACTCGCCGCATCGCCGATTTCGCTCTCCTGGAATCGTCGTTCGACGCGATGGGCCGCCTGACCGCTCAGGAGGTCACCGGTGATTCGGGGCGCCGCCTCCAGCACCGGGCGTACACCTACCGCGCGGACGGTGGACTCGTCGGCATCGACGACGCGCTCTCCGGTGACCGCCGCTTCGATCTGGACCCGGCAGGCCGCGTCACGGCCGTCCATGCACGCGGGTGGACGGAGCAGTACGCCTACGATGAGGCCGGCAATCAGACAGAAGCGTCCTGGCCGGCAACCCACCCGTCGCAATCCGCGACAGGTGCGCGCGCCTACCAGGGCACTCGGATCGTCAGCGCGGGTGGCGTCCGCTACGAACACGACGGCCAAGGCCGCATCATCCTGCGCCAGAAGACGCGCCTCTCCCGGAAGCCCGACACCTGGCGCTACGAGTGGGACGCGGAGGACCGTCTCACCGCGGTGACGACACCGGACGGCACGGTCTGGCGGTACGCGTACGACCCCCTGGGCCGCCGCATATCCAAGCAATCTCTGCTGGAAACCGTCCACTTCACCTGGGACGGGGCCACTCTCTGTGAGCAGACATCCGAGGACGTCACCCTCACCTGGGACCACGCGGGCCTACGTCCCCTCGCCCAGACGGAACGCCGAGCCGACTCCACTGACGAACGCTTCTTCGCGATCGTCACCGACCTGATCGGCACCCCGACAGAACTCGTCGACGAATCAGGCAACGTGGCCTGGCGCACCCGCTCCACGCTCTGGGGCACCACGACCTGGACCCGCGACGCCACTGCTTACACACCGCTCCGCTTCCCGGGCCAGTACTTCGACCGTGAATCGGGACTCCACTACAACTTCTTCCGCTACTACGATCCGGAATCAGCCCGCTACTTCACCCCGGACCCCCTGGGTCTGACCCCTGCCGACAACCCCGTTACGTACGTCGGCAATCCGCACACGTGGAGCGATCCACTCGGACTCACTCCCTGTCCTCCTCGGGTCGAGGGCGGTGGCTGGGACCTCAGAGGGGACGCAGACCCGCTGAGCATCATCCCGAAGGACGCCGTCCAAGAGCCTTGGAAGCCGATCCCGGGTGGTGTCGAGCACGGCATCAAGTGGAAGTGGACGGACGACGTCACGGGCAAGACGGTGCGTATGCGCGTCCACGGCCCCGACCTCGGCCCACACGCTGGCCCCAACGCCAGCAGCGGTCCCATCTATCGCATTCAGATCGGACACCAATTCCAAGACGAGGCAGGCCATCTCTACCATGCGAAGATCGGAAACCCGAACAGTCCGAACTACAATGAGACGGCGATCAACGACACCCACATTCCGTGGCCCAGTAGTCTCCCGATACCGTACCCAGAATGAGCCGGAGGACGTAAAGCATGGAAAGAGCGTATTACATCGACTTCCTCCGAGACCTCCTGGACCCCGACGAATCGGTGCGCACGGACGCGAGCGACCGCGTTCAGGACTTCGTGAATCTCCTCTCCGAAACCCAGGCCAGAGTGGCGGGCGACTTGATCGCCATGCTGGCTCCGCACACGGAGTCCCGGGGGGCACTGGAAGCTCTCCTGCACGCGCTGACCGATCTCGACGGGTGCGGGAAACTCGAAGGCGTCGATCTCTCGCCTCTGGGGAGCATCCCAAAATCCGCCATCTTCGTGGAACACCGCGAGTATATGGAGGAATTCGCCCCGCACATCCCCGGCGGCGAGTGACGACTACGCGATAGAAGAATCGCGTCACCTGACTGGAAGAAAGCGGTGGGGCCCGGAATCCGTATGGTTTCCGGGCCCCTTCAGCTACCCAAAGACGATCGACTACCGCGCCGCGTCCGGGTGGACCGCGTCCGTGATGTCGACCGTCTTCTTCTCGACCGGCTTGCGGAGCTGGATGTTCAGCTCGCGCAGGCGGGACTCGTCCAGCTCCGTCGGGGCGCCCATCAGGAGGTCCTGGGCGTTGCCGTTGAGCGGGAAGGCGATGGTCTCGCGGATGTTGGGCTCGTCCGCGAGGAGCATCACGATGCGGTCGACGCCCGGGGCGATGCCGCCGTGCGGCGGGGCGCCGTACTCGAAGGCGCGGAGCATGCCCGCGAACTCGTGCTCGACCGTCTCGCGCGAGTAGCCCGCGATCTCGAAGGCCTTGAACATGATCTCGGGCTCGTGGTTCCGGATCGCGCCCGAGGAGAGCTCGATGCCGTTGCAGACGATGTCGTACTGCCAGCCGAGGACGTCCAGCGGGTCCTGGGTCTCCAGGGCCTCGAGGCCGCCCTGCGGCATCGAGAAGGGGTTGTGCGAGAAGTCGATCTTGCCGGTCTCCTCGTCCTTCTCGTACATCGGGAAGTCGACGATCCACGCGAAGCGGAAGACGTTCTCCTCGAACTGGCCGGCGCGCTTGGCGGCCTCGACCCGGACCGGGCCCATGATCTTGGAGACCTCGTCGAACTCGCCCGCGCCGAAGAAGATCGCGTGGCCGGGCTCCAGACCGAGGCGCTCGGTGAGGACCTTGACGTTCTCCTCGGTGAGGAACTTGGCGATCGGGCCGGTGAGGGCGTGGCCCTCGCCGACGCGGACCCAGGCCAGGCCCTTCGCGCCGAGGGAGACGGCGAAGTCGCCGAGCTGGTCGAAGAACTTGCGCGGCTGGTCGCCCGTGTTCGGGACGGCGAGCGCGCGGACGTGCTTGCCGGCGAAGGCCTTGAACTCCGACGCCTCGAAGACGTCCGAGATGTCGACGAGTTCGAGGTCCGTGCGCAGGTCGGGCTTGTCGTTGCCGTACTTCAGCATCGACTCGCGGAACGGGATCCGCGGGAACGGGGAGGTGACGTGGCGGCCGCCGCCGAACTCCTCGAAGAGCTCCGTCATGAGCTTCTCGATCGGCTGGAAGACGTCCTCCTGCTCGACGAAGCTCATCTCGACGTCGAGCTGGTAGAACTCGCCCGGCGAACGGTCCGCGCGCGCGTCCTCGTCGCGGAAGCAGGGCGCGATCTGGAAGTAGCGGTCGAAGCCGGAGATCATCAGCAGCTGCTTGAACTGCTGCGGCGCCTGCGGCAGCGCGTAGAACTTGCCCGGGTTCAGACGGGACGGGACGACGAAGTCGCGGGCGCCCTCGGGGGAGGTCGCGGCGAGGATCGGGGTCGCCATCTCGTTGAAGCCGAGGGCCACCATCTTGGAGCGGATGGAGGCGATGACGGCGGAGCGCAGCATGATGTTGCGGTGCATGCGCTCGCGGCGCAGGTCGAGGAAGCGGTACTCCAGGCGCCGCTCCTCGTTGACGCCGTCGTCGGCGTTGATGGTGAAGGGGATCTGCTTCGCGGCACCCAGGACCTCGACCGTGGCGGCCTCGATCTCGATCTCGCCGGTGGTGAGCTCCGGGTTGACGTTGTCCGCGCCACGGGAGACGACCTTGCCGTCCACGCGGACGACGGTCTCCTTCGTCAGCTTGTCGAGGACCTCGGCCGCGGCGGTGCCGGGCCGGGCGACGAGCTGCGTGATGCCGTAGTGGTCGCGCAGATCGATGAAGAGGATGCCGCCCAGGTCGCGCCGATTGTGCAGCCAGCCGCTCAGCCGGACGTCGGTGCCGACGTCAGAGGCGCGGAGCTCGCCGCAGGTGTGGGACCTGTACCGATGCATCGTCGTTCATCCAGTCTTCGGGATCTGTGGTCGTGGGGCGCCGCCCTGTGGCCCCTGTCACAGATGTCACAGGACACACGGGCAGACCCACCCAGAGTACCGGCCGGGCCAAGATCGGTTTTCGAATACGCTCAGTGGCGATCTGGTGTCCGATATTCATAAAGTGGGGCAATGCGCACCGAGGACGTCCTGGCCGCGATCGCGACCGGCCTGTGGCGCTGGGACAACGCGTCCGGGATCGTCTCGCTCGACGCCGAGGCCGCCCGGCTGCTCGGGCTGCCCGCGGAACCCGTTCGGCTCACCGAGGCGGCCGTGCGCGCGCGTTTCCATCCCGTCGACTGGAACGAGATCGACGGGGTCGTGAACCTCGCCGTCGCCGAGGGGACGCTCGCCGAGGCGCGGCTGCGGATCATGGACGAGCACGGCCGGGTGATCCGTACCGTACGGAGCAGGTCGAAGCCCCTCATCGAGGGAAACGACTACCAGCTGGTCGGCACCCTCCAGGAGGTCGCCGAGCAGGTGCCGGGGACCGCGGCGCACACCCCCATCACGGGCGACTGGCGCCGGTCCCGCGAGGCGTTCCTCCTCGACGCCGGGCGGGCGCTCGCGGAGGCCAGGTCGACGGCCGAGGTGCTGCGGGTGGCCGCCTCCCTCTCGATGCCGGGGTTCTCGCCGGACGGGCTCGCGGTCTTCGGGGTGGCGGGCGACCGGCTGACGGTCATCGGCCACCACGGGCACGGCGAGGGCGACGAGGGGCCGTTCTCGTCGATGTCGCTCGACACGGACTACCCGGCGGCCGAGGTCGCGCGGACGGGACGGGCGATCTATCTGCCGAGCCCCGACGAGTACCTGCGCCGCTTCCCCGTGACCTGGCCGCTCGCGCAGCGCTTCGGCCGCCGTTCCTGGGCCTTCGTGCCGCTGGTCGTCGCCGGCCGCACGATGGGGGCCTGGATGGCGGCCTTCAAGCATCCGGTGGCCTTCACCCCCGACGAGCGGTCGGTGCTGACGACGGTCGCCCGGATGCTCGCGCAGGCCCTCGCACGCGCGGGCGTGGCCGAGTCCGAGCGCGAGCTGTCGCTCGGACTGCAGCGGACGATGATGCCGGTCCTCGGGCCGGGGATCCCGGGCATCCAGGTGGCCGCGCGGTACGTGCCGACCGGCGGCGGGCTCCAGGTCGGCGGTGACTGGTACGACATGATCCGGCTGCCCGGCGGCACCTCCCGCACCGGCGGGCGCGGCGCCGGGCGGATCGCCCTCGTGATCGGCGACGTCCAGGGCCACGACGTGCGGGCGGCCGGTCTGATGGGGCAGCTGCGGATCGCCCTGCGCGCGTACGCCTCCGAGGGCCACCGGCCCGACGCCGTCCTCTCCCGCGCCTCGCGCTTCCTGTACGGGATCACCGACGGCGACGACGGGGAGGGCGAGGCCGGTCCGCGCTTCGCCACCTGCCTCTATCTGGAGGTCGACCTGGAGAGCGGGACCGTCGACATCGCGCGGGCCGGGCATCCGGACCCTGCGGTACGGATGAACGACGGAACGGTTCTCCTGAGGCCCACCGCGGGCGGTCTGCCCCTCGGCATCGACCCCGACACCGACTACCCCACCACCCGGCTCACCCTGGAACCCGGCGAGACCCTGATGATCTGCACCGACGGCCTCCTGGAGACCGGCGGGCACGACCTCGACACCGGCTGGGAACGGGTCCGCGCGCTCCTGGAGTCCCACGACGGCGAGGATCTGGAGGCGCTCGCCGACAGCCTCGTGGAGGCCGTCCACGGCCCCGGCTCCCACTACACGACCGGGCCGCTCGCCGACCGCCGCGAGGACGACATCGCCGTCCTGCTGCTCTCCCGCCGGCCCGTCGGCACGATCCCGGAGGCTCCGCGCCGCACCCTGATGACGATCGCGCAGGCGGAGCCGGAACGGATCGCCGCGGCGCGCGAGCAGGTACGCCAGCTGCTGCACGACTGGCGGGACGAGGAGCAGCTCGACTCGGCGGTCCTCATGGTCTCCGAGATGGTCACCAACGTCCTCGTGCACACGGACGGCGACGCGCTCCTCGTCGCCGAGGTCGCCTGCGGGGAGAAGGCCAGGCGGCTGCGCGTCGAGGTCTCCGACGGGAGCGACGAGCTGCCGCACAAGCGGCACCCGGGCGAGATGGCGTCGAGCGGGCGCGGCCTGGTCCTGATGGAGATGCTCGCGGACGCGTGGGGCGTCGACCCTCGCGGCGAGGGCAAGGCGATCTGGTTCGAGCTGAACGAACCGGACTCGGGGCAGGGCTGCTGCGCCTAGCCCGCGCTCGGCCGGGGCCGCGCTCCCGGGTGCGGGCCCGTGTGCGGCGCCGGCGTGTCCGGGGCCGCGCTCCCGTGTGCGGGTCCCTTGTGCGGCGCTCGGCCGGGGCCGCACTCCCGTGTGCGGGCCCGACGTGTGCAGGGCCGGCGGATGCGGCGCAGACTGGTGTCGTACGGCCGTCCGGGGGATCCGCGCGGCCGGGGGACCTTCGTCGGGGGGACCACGGAGCACGCCATGGACACCCACAAGGTCGGCAGCGACACCACCGTGCTGGCCGACAGCCTCGAGGTCCCGGGCATCGGGCACCTGCCGATCAACGCCTACGTCGTCACGGCCACCGAGCCCGTCGTCGTCGACACCGGCGTCTCCCTCCCCGACCGTGACTTCGTCGCGGCGCTCGGTGAGGTCGTCGACCCGGCCGACGTGCGCTGGATCTGGCTGACCCACCCCGACCGGGACCACACCGGCGGCATCTTCGACCTCCTCGACGCCGCCCCGGACGCGCGGGTGATCACGACGTTCCTCGGGGCCGGCGAGATGACCACCGAACGCCCGCTGCCCATGGACCGGGTGTACTTCCTCAACCCCGGCCAGTCCCTGGACGTCGGCGACCGCGCCCTGCACGCCTTCCGGCCGCCGCTCTTCGACAACCCCGCCACCGTCGGCTTCTACGACGACCGCACCCGTTTCTGCTTCAGCTCCGACTGCTTCGGTGGGCCCATGCCGAGCGCGGAGGTCGCGGAGAGCGGGCACGCGAGCGACCTCAAGCCGGAGGACCTGCGGCAGGCGCAGCTGATGTGGGCGACGATCGACAGCCCCTGGGCGCACCTCGTGGACCCGGAGAAGTACCGGGCGACGATCGAGCCGATACGGGAGATGTCCCCGGAGATCGTGCTGTGCACGCATCTGCCGCCGGCCGTACGGATGCTGGACCGGATGCTCGAGACGATCGCGATGGTCCCGGACTCCGACCCCTTCGTGGGCCCCGACCAGGCGGCCCTCGAACAGCTGCTGGCCTCGTTCCAGCCGGACGGTCCGGTGCCGGCCTAGGCGGTCGTGCCCGTCGTGCCCGTCGTGCCCGGAGTGTCGTCGGGGGACTCGCGGGGAGCCCCGTACCGCGTCCGCAGCTCGCCGAGGATCCCCGTCGCCGCGGCCGTCAGCGGTACGGCGAGGAGCATGCCCAGGATGCCGGCGACGGACGCCCCGGCCGTGATCGCCAGCATCACCGCGGCCGGGTGCATCTGCACGGTCCGGCTCTGCACCATCGGCTGGAGCAGGTAGCCCTCGATCATCTGGACGGCCAGGACGATGCCGAGCACCCACAGCGCGATGGCGAAGCCCCGGTCCGCGAGCGCGACGAGGACGGCGATCGCGCCGGAGAGGAAGGCGCCGAGGTACGGGATGTAGGCGGTGACGAAGACGAGCGCGGCGAGCCCCACCGCGCCGGGCACGTCGAGGACGACGAGGCCGAGGCCGATGAGGATCGCGTCGACGAGGGCGACGAAGGTCGTCCCGCGCATGAAGCCCTCGACGGCCTCGAAGGCGCGGCGCGCCATGGCCTCGACGAGGTCGCCGGTGGTGCGGGGGACGAGGCCGCGCAGGGCGCCTGCGGCACGGTCCGAGTCCCGCAGGAAGAAGAAGATCAGGACCAGGGAGAGGGCGGCGGTGGCGAGCATCCCGCCGACGACGCTGAGGCCGGTGAGCACGCCCGACGCGGCCGTGCCGCCGAACTCCTTCAGGAGGCTCTCGGCGTTCTTGGCGAGGTCGTCGAGGGAGGTCCCGGCCGGGCCGAGGTGCTCGGCGATGTCGGCGGCGGCCTGCCGGAGCGAGGTGATGATCTGGTCGCCGGTCTCGATGAGCGCGGCGACGACGATGTACGTGGCTCCGCCGACGACCGCGAGGACGGCGACGACGGTGAGCGCGGCGGCGGACGACCTCCGGACCTTCATCCGGAGCAGGCGCCGGTAGAGGGGCCCGAGGAGCGCGGTGCCGAGGATCGCGAGCAGGACGGGGGTGACGACCGTCTCGAAGACGACGCACAGCCAGATGCCGACGGCGGCGACCCCGGCGGCGAGGAGCAGGACGACGCACCAGGCGGCGACCCGGCGGGCGGGTTCGGGAAGGAGCGGCGACGACGTCTGCACCCGACCACCGGACCATGCCGTCCGGCGTGTCGTCGCGCGCGGACCGACCGTACGGGTGACGGGGCGTCAGCGATGCGTCGCCCCCGGAGCCCGGTGGACACCCACGCGCGCGGACGGGGCCGGGCGCGCCGCCCGACCCCGTACCGAGTCCTGCTGTTGCCTACTCGCCCATCCCGTGGACCGCCGGGATCGTCCCGAGCCGCCCCGCCTGGAAGTCCTCGAAGGCCTGGCGGAGTTCGGCCTGGGTGTTCATGACGAACGGGCCGTAGTGGGCCATCGGCTCACGGATCGGCTGTCCGCCGAGGAGCACGACCTCCAGGTCCGGGGTGTTCCCGTCCTGCTTCTCGTCGGCGCGGACGGTCAGCGAGCCGCCCTTTCCGAAGACGGCGGTCTGGCCCGTGTGGACCGGGCGCCGCTCCGTGCCGACGCTGCCGCGGCCCGCCATGACGTACGCGAGGCCGTTGAAGTCCTCGCGCCACGGCAGGGTGATCTCGGCGCCGGGGCGCAGCGTCGCGTGGATCATCGTGATCGGGGTGTGGGTGATGCCCGGCCCGTCGTGGCCGTCGAGCTCGCCCGCGATGACGCGGAGCAGCGCGCCGCCGTCGGGGGAGGTGAGCAGCTGGACCTGGCCGCCGCGGATGTCCTGGTAGCGGGGGGCCATCATCTTGTCGCTCGCGGGCAGGTTCACCCACAGCTGGAGGCCGTGGAAGAGGCCGCCGCTGACGACGAGGGACTCCGGCGGCGCCTCGATGTGGAGGAGGCCGGAGCCGGCCGTCATCCACTGGGTGTCACCGTTGGTGATGGTGCCGCCGCCGCCCTGGGAGTCCTGGTGGTCGAAGGTCCCGTCGATGATGTAGGTGACGGTCTCGAAGCCCCGGTGGGGGTGCCAGGGCGTGCCCTTGGGCTCTCCGGGCGCGTACTCCACCTCACCCATCTGGTCCATCATGATGAACGGGTCGAGGTACTGGTAGTTGATCCCCGCGAAGGCGCGGCGGACCGGGAAGCCCTCGCCCTCGAAGCCCGAGGGAGCCGTGGTCACGGCGAGCACCGGGCGCGGAGCGGCGTCGGCCTGGGCGGCCACGCGCGGCAGGGTGAGCGGGTTCTCGACAGTCACTGCGGGCATGACGGACCTCCTAGAGCGGCCTTCTCCGACCTTGTACGTCCACTTTAGTTGAACGATGAACTTCTTGCCACCCACAACGCGGAACGCCCGGGAGTCATTCCTCCCGGGCGCTCTCCCCACGTCTTGGGCCAAGCCTGCGTCAGCCGTACATCCTGCGCATCGCGAAGTCGACCATCTGCTCCACGGCCTTCGCGTCGAAGACCATCCGGTGGTCGCCCTCCATGTCGAGGACGAAGCCGTAGCCGGTCGGCAGCAGGTCGATCACCTCGGCGCCGGTGATCACGAAGTACTTCGACTCCTTGCCCGCGTACCGCCGCAGCTCCTTGAGCGAGGTGAACATCGGGATGACCGGCTGCTGGGTGTTGTGCAGGGCCAGGAAGCCGGGGTTGTCGCCGCGCGGGCAGTAGACCTTCGAGGTCGCGAAGATCTGCTGGAAGTCCTCGGGCGCGAGCGTGCCGGTCGTGAAGGCGCGGACCGCGTCGGCGAGGGAGGGCGGCGAGGGCTCCGGGTAGAGCGGGGGCTGCTGCCCGTACCCGCCCTGCATTCCGCCCTGCATTCCCCCCTGCATGCCGGCCTGCATCCCGCCCTGCTGCGGCGGGGCGTACTGCTGCTGGGCACCCGGATTCTGCTCGTAGCCGTACATGGGGCCAGCCTATCGACCCGGGGGCGGTCGCAGCACTGGCCGCCGGGAAGTGGGGGCGTGAGGGAGGAGCACGAGGGAGGAGCGCGAGAAGAGGAGCGCGAGGGAGGCCCGGGGCACATGCCACGGGCCCTTTTTCTGCGGCTCGTGTCACAGATGGCCGGATAGGGGTTGCTCTTATTACCGGTGGGTAGCATCATCGTAGAGAAGCGTGGGCTACTCACCGGTAGTACGAGCACGGCCACGCTCGCGTACCAGGACATCCTCCTCCCCGAGCCTTTACGGAGCCGTCGCCATGGGGCACTACAAGTCGAATCTCCGCGACATCGAGTTCAACCTCTTCGAGGTCCTCGGCCGCGACAAGGTGTACGGCTCCGGGCCGTTCGAGGAGATGGACGTCGAGACCGCCAAGAGCATCCTCGACGAGATCCGCCGCCTCGCCGAGAACGAGCTCGCGGAGTCCTTCGCCGACGCCGACCGCAACCCGCCGGTCTTCGACCCGGAGACCAACACCGCCCCCGTGCCGGCCACCTTCAAGAAGTCGTACAACGCCTTCATGGAGTCCGAGTACTGGCGTCTGGGCATCCCGGAGGAGATCGGCGGCACCGTCTCCCCGCGCTCGCTGATCTGGGCCTACGCGGAGCTGCTGCTCGGCTCGAACCCGGCCATCTGGATGTACTCCTCCGGCCCGGCCTTCGCCGGCATCCTCTACAACGAGGGCAACGAGGCGCAGAAGAAGGTCGCGCAGATCGCCGTCGAGAAGCGCTGGGGCTCCACCATGGTGCTCACCGAGCCCGACGCGGGCTCGGACGTCGGCGCCGGCCGCACCAAGGCCACCCAGCAGGAGGACGGCTCCTGGCACATCGAGGGCGTGAAGCGCTTCATCACGTCCGGTGAGCACGACATGGAGGAGAACATCCTCCACTACGTCCTCGCCCGCCCCGAGGGTGCCGGCCCCGGCACCAAGGGCCTCTCCCTCTTCCTCGTCCCGAAGTTCGAGTTCGACTGGGAGACCGGCGAGCTGGGCGAGCGCAACGGCGTCTACGCCACCAACGTCGAGCACAAGATGGGCCTCAAGGCCTCCAACACGTGCGAGATGACCTTCGGCGACCAGCACCCCGCCAAGGGCTGGCTGATCGGCGACAAGCACGACGGCATCCGCCAGATGTTCCTCATCATCGAGTTCGCCCGCATGATGGTCGGCACGAAGGCGATCTCCACCCTCTCCACGGGCTACCTCAACGCCCTGGAGTACGCCAAGGAGCGCGTCCAGGGCACCGACCTGGCGAACTTCATGGACAAGGCCGCGCCCAAGGTCACCATCACGCACCACCCCGACGTCCGCCGCTCGCTCATGACGCAGAAGGCGTACGCCGAGGGCATGCGCTCCCTCGTCCTCTACACGGCCTCCGTGCAGGACGAGATCGCGATCAAGGAAGCGGCCGGCGAGGACGTCAAGGCGCTGCACGGCCTGAACGACCTGCTGCTCCCGATCGTCAAGGGCTACGGCTCCGAGAAGGGCTACGAGCAGCTCGCGCAGTCGCTCCAGACCTTCGGCGGCTCCGGCTTCCTGCAGGAGTACCCGATCGAGCAGTACATCCGGGACGCCAAGATCGACACCCTCTACGAGGGCACCACGGCCATCCAGGGCCAGGACTTCTTCTTCCGCAAGATCGTCCGCGACCAGGGCGCGTCCCTGAACGCGCTGTCCGAGGAGATCAAGAAGTTCCTCGCGGTCGGCACCGGCGGCGAGGACCTCGCCGGCGCCCGCGACGCGCTGGCCAAGGCCGCCGTCGACCTGGAGAGCATCGTCGGCACGATGATCACCGACCTCACCGCCACCGGCGAGGACGTCAAGAACATCTACAAGGTCGGCCTCAACACCACCCGCCTGCTGCTGGCCTCCGGCGACGTCGTCGTCGGCTACCTGCTGCTGCGCGGTGCGGCCGTCGCCGGCGAGAAGCTGGCCGCGGGCGCCACGGGCAAGGACGTCGCCTTCTACCAGGGCAAGATCGCGGCCGCGAAGTTCTTCGCCGCCAACATCCTGCCGGGCGTGAGCGCCGAGCGCGCCCTCGCCGAGGCCGTCGACGGCTCGCTGATGGACCTGGACGAGGCCGCGTTCTAGGACGCCCCCGTTCACGCAGGCACGGCCCGTCCCCGGGGAGGGGGGCGGGCCGTTCCCCTGTCCGCGGGCCGTTCCCCTGTCCGCGGGCCGTTCCCCTGTCCGCGGGCCGTTCCCCTGCCCGCGGGCGGGCCCGCTGCGCGGGGCGACCGTGCGCGGGCGGGCTCCCTACGCGGGGCCGCCGTGCGCGGGCGGGCTCCCTACGAGGGGCGGCCGCCGAACTGCCAGTCGTGCACCTCGACGGCGGCGTACGCGTCCGGGGTCGGGAGCACACCGCGGGCCGCCTCCGGGTCCGGCGCCCGGACCAGCGCCGCCGTGCCCAGCCAGGTGGCGCCGTCGTCGGAGAGCAGCGGCCCGTAGGCGATCAGGTCCTCCCGGTCCGTCCCGCCGGACGGCGCCTCCAGGTCGACGGCCTCCGCCGTCGCCGTCGCCGCGCCGAGGCCGATCACCAGGAAGCGGTCGCCGCCGGTCCGGCCGCCGGGGAAGTCCCACATGGTGCGCCCCAGGACGTTGCGCCACCGGCGCAGCATCACGTCCCGGTAGGCGCCGGCCTGGTAGTTGGGCTCGTCGAAGGCGAACGCGCGGGCGGCGTCCGCGTCGGGCAGGTCGAGGATGTGCACGCTGCCGGTGAGCGTCTCGCCGTCCTCGCCGAAGGTCGGACCGCGGGCGATCATCTTCTCGGCGTACCGGTCCATATAGGCCAGGTGGACCTCGTTCAACGCATGGCGCAACGACAGGGAGCCCGTCCGGTCCCGGTGGTAACAGAGGAATTCCATGACCGAAGGATCTCCTCGCGCGGGCGCGCGGGGCGAGCGATTTGCGGGGCCCCGTATTCGTATACCGGGCCCTGCGTAAGGTAGAACCCATGAGCAGCGCAGCCTCCCGTCCCACCGCAGGCCCCTTCGACCGCGGACACACCGACGACCTCATGGCCTTCCTGACGGCCTCGCCCTCGCCGTACCACGCGGTCGCGAGCGCCGCCGAGCGGCTTGAGAAGGCCGGGTTCCGCCGCGTCGAGGAAACCGCGGCCTGGGACGGGACGAGCGGCGGGAAGTACGTGATCCGCGGCGGCGCGATCATCGCCTGGTTCGTGCCGGAGGGCGCCTCCGCCCACACCCCGTACCGGATCGTCGGCGCCCACACCGACTCCCCCAACCTGCGCGTCAAGCCGCAGCCCGACATGGGCGCGCACGGCTGGCGGCAGGTCGCGGTCGAGATCTACGGCGGCACCCTGCTCAACACCTGGCTCGACCGCGACCTCGGCCTCGCCGGGCGGCTCACCCTCCGCGACGGCAGCCACCACCTGGTCAACGTGGACCGGCCGCTGCTGCGCGTCCCGCAGCTCGCGATCCACCTCGACCGCGGCGTCAACGACGGCCTCAAGCTGGAGCGCCAGCGCCACATGCAGCCGATCTGGGGCATCGGCGACGTCCACGAGGGCGACCTGATCTCCTTCGTCGCCGCCGAGGCGGGCGTCGACCCCGAGGACGTGAGCGGCTGGGACCTGATGGTGCACGCCGTCGACGCGCCCGCCTACCTGGGCCGCGACCGCGAGCTGCTCGCCGGGCCGCGCATGGACAACCTGCTGTCCGTGCACGCCGCCGTCGCCGCGCTGGCCTCCCTCGCGGGCCGCGAGGACCTCCCGTACATCCCGGTCCTCGCCGCCTTCGACCACGAGGAGAACGGCTCCGAGGCCGACACCGGCGCCCAGGGCCCGCTCCTCGGCAACGTCCTGGAGCGCTCGGTGTACGCGCGCGGCGGCTCCTACGAGGACCGCGCCCGGGCCTTCGCCGGCACCGTCTGCCTCTCCTCCGACACCGGCCACGCCGTCCACCCGAACTACGCCGAGCGCCACGACCCGACGCACCACCCGCGCGTCAACGGCGGCCCGATCCTCAAGGTGAACGTCAACCAGCGGTACGCCACCGACGGCAGCGGCCGCGCGGTCTTCGCCGCCGCCTGCGAGAAGGCGGGCGTGCCGTGGCAGTCGTTCGTCTCCAACAACGACATGCCCTGCGGCACGACGATCGGCCCGATCACCGCCGCCCGCCACGGCATCAAGACGGTCGACATCGGCGTGGCGATCCTCTCCATGCACAGCGCCCGCGAACTCTGCGGCGCCGACGACCCGTACCTCCTGGCCAACGCCCTGGTCGCCTTCCTGGAGGGCTGACGCCCGGCGGCCCCGGCCGCGAAACATCCGCGAAAGGTGCCGCTTGGCAGGGTCGCCTCATGCATCGTCATGAGGGGCCCTCCCGGGGCAGGTTCATCGCGGGTGTCGGGAGCGCCGTCGTGGTCGCCACGGCGGTGGCGGGGGTGTTGATCGGCACGTACAACGACCGGCCGCCGTGGGGGACGGACATCGCCTACGAGGGCGGCTTCATCATGGCGTCCCGGATCCGCGGGTACGACGTGGACGGCACCCGGACGAAGGCGCTGCTCGCCGGGGAGTGCGTGCTCATGGAGCGGCAGGGCATGGGCGGCGACCGGGCCGTGCACGACCCGGCCGCCTGGGTGGACGGATGCCTGGACGCCGCCGCGGGGCGGCCGTCCAGACACCAGGGGCTCGTCCGCTGACTACGCGTCCATGCCGGCGAGGATCAGCGGCAGCCGGGACACACCCGCCTCCGTGATCTTCACCGGGACGCCCCAGTCCTGCTGGTGGACGTGGCAGGCCGGGTACTCGTTCGCCGGGTCGTCGTCGCAGGACGCGGCCATGGCCGAGACGTGCAGGACGCCCTCGCCGAGCTCGGGGTCGAGATCGAGCTCGCGGAAGAGGTCCGTGCCCGTGCCCCCGCCCGCGAGAAGGAGCTCCGGCGGGGTCGAGGAGACCAGGAGGCGGGTCGAGGGGCCGTACCGCTCGTCCAGCTTCTGGCCGTTGGGCGCCTGGAAGACCACGTCCAGCCGGAGCCGGCCCGGGGCGACCTCGGTGGCCTCGCGCCGGGTGCGGTGGGCGACGGCCTCGACCTGGACGGCCTCCTCGGGGAGGCGCAGCCGGGTCAGCCGGTGCCGGGCGGACTCGACGACCACGATGTCACCGTCCACGAGGACCGCGTCGCTGGGCTCGCGCAGGTCCGTGGCGAGCGTCGTCACCTCGCCGGACGCCGGGTCGTAGCGGCGCAGGGCGTGGTTGTACGTGTCGGAGACCGCGACCGAGCCGTCCGGGAGGGCGGTCACGCCCAGCGGGTGCTGGAGCAGGGCCTGGCCGGCGGCGCCGTCGCGGTGGCCGAAGTCGAAGAGGCCGGTGCCGACGGCGGTGTGGACCACGCCCTCCGTGTCGACCCAGCGCAGGGCGCTGGTCTCGGAGTCGGCGACCCACAGCCGGTCCTCGGTGGCGGCGAGCCCGGAGGGCTGCGCGAACCACGCCTCGGCGGCGGGGCCGTCGACGAGCCCCTCGTTGGTGGTGCCGGCCGCGACCTCGACGGTCTTCGTGGCCGGGTCGTACGTCCACAGCTGGTGGACGCCGGCCATGGCGATCCACACCTTGCCCTGCCACCAGGCGACGTCCCACGGCGAGGACAGGTCCACGTCCAGGGCGGGCCCGGACGTGGGGGAGCCCTGCCACCACTGCTTCCCCGTGCCGGCGATCCGCTCGATCGCGCCGGTCGCCGGGTCGAGGACGCGCAGGGCGTGGTTCACGGTGTCCGCGACGACGACGGTGCCGTCGGGCAGCTGCGCGAGGCCCTGCGGCTCCCGGAAGACGCCCTCGCCGATCCGCCGTACGACGGTCTCGCCGTCGGCGGCCAGCTCGACGAGCTGGTGCCGGGTGGTGTCGGAGACCAGGAGGTTCCCGGAGGGCAGCAGGATCGCCTTGCCGGGGAAGCGCAGATCGGTGGCGACGGGCTCGGGAGCCACGTACGGCCCGTCGCCGCGCCGCAGGGTCCCCTTGGCCTCGTGCTCGGCCTCCAGCTCCTCGACGAGGGTCCGGATCGCGTTGGCGTGCCCCTCACCGGCGTGCTGGGCGACGACGTACCCCTCGGGGTCGATCACGACGAGCGTCGGCCACGCGCGCACGGCGTACTGCTTCCAGGTCGCGAGCTCCGGGTCGTCGAGGACCGGGTGGTGCACCTCGTACCGCTCGACGGCGTCGACGACGGCCTGGTGCTCGGCCTCGTGCACGAACTTCGGCGAGTGCACGCCGACGATGACGAGCGTGTCGCGGTGCTTCTCCTCCAGATCACGCAGCTCGTCGAGCACGTGCAGGCAGTTCACACAGCAGAACGTCCAGAAGTCGAGCAGAACGATCTTTCCTCGCAGGTCGGCGAGGGTCAGATCGTCCCCGCCCGTGTTCAGCCAGCCACCCTTGCCGATCAGCTCGGGGGCGCGGACACGGGCACGGCGGGACGCGGGCGCGGGAGTGGGCGCCGAAGCGGCATCGTTCATGGTTAAAGCTTGCCATCCGAGTGAGAGACGCCCGCCCCGCGGGCAGGCATAGCGGCGTGAAATATCTCGTACGGGACAAGATCTTCGCGATCGGCGACGACTACTGGATCGAGGACGAGCAGGGCCGCCACGCCTTCCTCGTCGACGGCAAGGCCCTGCGCCTGCGCGACACCCTGGAGCTGAAGGACCCCGACGGGCAGATCCTGATCACCCTGCGGCAGAAGATGTTCAGCCTCCGGGACACCATGACCATCGAGCGCGACGAGCGGCCGCTGGCGACCGTCCGCCGCAAGCGGCTCTCGCTGCTGCGCAACCACTACCGGGTGACGCTGGTCGAGGGCACGGAACTCGATGTCAGCGGCAGGATCCTGGACCGGGAGTTCACCGTCGAGTACGAGGGTGAACTCCTGGCCCACATCTCCCGGCAGTGGTTCCGCGTCCGCGAGACGTACGCGGTGAACGTGGTCCGCGAGGACACGGACGCCGCGCTGCTCGTCGCGGTCGCGGTGTGCGTGATCCGGATGGCCGAGCGGGAGCGGGAGGACTGACGCGGCGGACGCCTAGACGGCCTTCGCCGGCGCCTTCTCCAGCGCCTGCTCCGGCGCCTTCTCCAGTGCCTTCGCCAGCGCCTGCTCCAGGTCGGCCCACAGGTCCTCGACGTGCTCGATGCCGATCGAGATCCTGACCGTGCCGGGGCCGATCCCCGCCGCCTCCAGGGCCGCCGCGTCGAGCTGGTGGTGGGAGGTGGAGGCCGGGTGCATCACCAGGGTCTTCACATCACCCAGGGAGACGCTGAGGGAGGCGAGCCGGACCGCCTCGACGAAGGTGCGGCCCGCCTCCCGGCCGCCCGCCAGGTCCACCGAGATCACACCGCCTCCGCCGGCCGGCAGCAGGCGCGCGGCGATCGCCCGGTCAGGGTGGTCGGCGAGGGCGGGGTGGCGTACGGCCGCCACCGCCGGGTGGGCGGCGAGCCGGGCCGCCAGGTCGGCGGCGCTCGCGCACTGGCGCTCCATGCGCAGGGAGAGGGTCTGCATGCCGCGCAGGGTGAGCCAGGCGGCGAACGGGTCGGTGGACGCGCCCTGTTCGACCGCGTGGTGGCGGATCCGCCCGTACAGCGCGGCGTCCTTGAAGACGGCGATCCCGCCGAGGACGTCCGCGTGCCCGGACAGGTACTTGGTCGCGGAGTGGATGACGATGTCGGCGCCGTGGTCGAGCGGCCGGAAGAGGAGCGGCGAGGCGAAGGTGTTGTCGACGGCGACCGGGACCCCCGCCTCGGCGGCGACGGCGGCGAGCGCGGGCACGTCGGAGACCCGGGTGGTCGGGTTGGCGATGGTCTCCAGGTAGAGCAGCCGGGTCTCGGGCCGCAGCGCCGCCCGGACCTCCTCGGGGTCGGTGCCGGAGACGTAGGTGACGTCGACGCCCCAGCGGGTGGCGAGGTCGGTGAGGACCGCGTACGTGCCGCCGTACAGGCAGGTCTGGGCGACGACGTGGCCGCCGCTGCCCAGCAGGCCGAGGAGGACGGCGTTCACCGCGCCCATGCCCGAGGCGAAGGAGACGCCTGCGGTGCCGCCCTCCAGGCGGGCGACGGCGTCCTCCAGGGTGCGGACGGTGGGGTTGCCGAGACGGCTGTAGAGGAAGGCATCCGCTGAGGTGAAGGCGGTGGCGAGGGCGTCGGCCGACTCGAAGGCGAAGACATGGCCCTGGTGGAGCGGGACGCCGAGGGGCCGGCTGCCGGTGATCTCCACGTGCGGCGGGTGGACGGCGAGGGTCTCGGGGCGGGGAGACGGCGAGGAGGGGGCCGCGGTCGGAGCCGTGGGGGAGGAGGAGGCCGTGGGGGACGCGGCGGGGACGGCGGGCGTGGCGGCCACGGTGGACGTGGAGTCGGTGCTCATGAACTCAGTCTGTGGACAGGGCGTTTGCCTTCCCAGGTCCAATCCCGGCAGATTGGTTCGGCCATGAAGCCAATCGGTCATTCCCCCGACCCCGACGACCTCGTCTCGCGGCTCGGTCGCTGGTCCGCCGGCCGCGGGCCCCTGTACCTGCTGCTCGCGGCCCGGCTGCGCCGTCTCGTCGACGAGGGCGCGCTGCCCCCGGGCACCCTGCTGCCGCCGGACCGGCGGCTCGCGAAGACCCTCGCCGTGGGCCGTACGACGGTGGTCGCGGCGTACGACACCCTGCGTCAGGAGGGGCGGCTCGTCCGGCGGCAGGGCAGCGGGACCCGGGTCGCGCGGGCCGCGCTCGCGCCGGAGGCGCCCCGGGCAGGGGACCCGCCCCGCGTGACGGAGACGTCCAACCCGTTGTTCCTGCATCTCCTGGAGGCGCCGGACGACGTCATCCTGCTGAGCTGCGCGGCCCCCGTGGAGCCGCCGCCCGAGGTGGCGGAGGCGTACCGCTCGCTCGTCCTGCCGGGTGGGGACCCCGGCTACCACCCGGCCGGTCTCGGCGTGCTGCGGGAGGCGGTGGCCGCGCGGTACGCCGAGCGGGGCGTGCCGACCGGACCCGGGCAGATCCTGGTCACCACCGGTGCGCAACAGGGGCTTTCGCTGCTCGCCCGGCTGCTGCTGGCGCCGGGGGACGGGGTGCTGGTGGAGGCGCCGACGTATCCGGGGGCGCTCGATCTGTTCCGGGAGGCCGCGGCCGTGCCGCTGCCGGTGGCGGTCGGTCCGGACGGGCTCGACGTGGCGGAGGCGGTACGGGTGATGGAGCGCCACCGTCCCGCCCTGGCCTATGTGGTGGCCCGTTTCCAGAACCCCACGGGCACGGTGCTGCCGCCGCTCGCCGGGCGCCGGCTCGTGGAGGCGGCGAACGCGCTGGGGGTGCCGCTCGTGGACGACGAGGTGCTGGGCGACCTGGCGTTCGGCACGGCGCGGGAACCGCGGCCCCTGTCCGCGTACGGCGAGGTGATCGCGGTCGGTTCGCTCAGCAAGGTCGTGTGGGGCGGGCTGCGGATCGGCTGGGTGCGCGGCCCGGCGCCGCTGATCGCCCGCCTCGCACGGCTGAAGGCCCTGCACGACCTGGGCTGTGACGTGCCGTCCCAGCTGGTAGCGGCGCGTCTCCTCGCCGACCTCGCGCCGGTACGGGCCGCCCGGCTGCACACCCTCCGCGCGGGTCACGCCCATCTGCGGGCAGAGCTCGCCCGGCTGTTGCCGTCCTGGTCCTGTGCCCCGGCGACCGGCGGTCAGACGCTGTGGGTCCGGCTCCCGCACGGGGACGGGGTCGCGTTCGCCCAGGTCGCCCTCCGGCACGGGGTGGCCGTCCTGCCGGGTGCGACCACGGACGCCCTCGGCGGCAGCGTCCGGCGGCTGCGGCTGCACTTCCTGCTGCCGCGGGAGGTGCTCACGGAGGCGGTACGGAGACTGGCGGCGGCCTGGGCGGAGTACGCCCCGGCCCCGGGAGCGGAGCCCGGCGCGGAGCCGGACGACGGACCGGGCGCGGACACCGGCGCGGACACGGGCGGGGACACGGGCGCGGACACGGACGGGGACACGGGCGCGGACACGGGCGCGGATACGGGGGCGAAACCGGGCGCTTCGCTCCAAGGCATCACGCTCTGACCCGACCGGAGCGATCCAGCCTTGCATCCCGGGCTTCACCACGGAAACATACGATGCACCTGCAAAGTGATGATCATTCTTTTCTCATGGGGGCGCAGCGGCATGGGTTTTGACGAGGACTGGGCCGGCATACGGTCCGGCGTGACCGAACAAGCCCCCGTCGGAACGCGGTTGAACCAGCTCGACGGCGGCGGCGGAGGCGGGGGCACGTCTGGCGGGCCGCCCAGCCTCGCTACCGCACCAGCAAAGAAGAAGGCCGCGGCAAACACCATCGAGAACGAGCTGGAACCGGACACGGCCAAGGCCGCCAAGGTGGCCGACGCCGCCACGACGGCCGCCGTCGGCGGCTTCGAGGGCTGGGCGACCGCGGCCGGCCTGAAGACGGTCGAGACCACCTGGGACAGCCAGGTGAAGAACCTCCTCGCCCGCCTCGGCTCCGAGAAGACCGCCCTGCGCAGCACCGCGCTCACGTTCGGCCAGCAGGAGCTCGACAACCGGGCCCGTCTCGCCGGGGTCAGGCCGACCTCGCGCATCGAGCAGTACTGAGGGGGCGGACGTACATGCTGACGTACTCCGAGATCATGACGACCGACCTGGGCAAGCTCGCCACCACCGCCGACAAGTGGACCGAGATGGCGGGCGACCTGCACAAGGTGGAGGAGCGCTACCGCGACAGCGTCGAATCGCTGACGACCTCCCAGGCCTGGCTGGGCGAGAGCGCGACCGCCGCGCAGACCAACTTCGCGGCGACCCGCTACGAGTACCAGGCCGCCCAGACGCAGGCGAAGGCCACCGCGACGGTGCTGCGCAACGCCCACGAGCAGTTCACCGAGCTGAAGAAGCAGCTGGAGAACGCCCGCGCCGACGCCGTCAAGGCCGGGATGAAGGTGTCCGAGCAGGGCAGGGTCGCCTACGACTACGAGCGGCTCTCGCCGAGCGAGCGCAGCGCCCTGCACCACGACCCGGACGGCGCCAAGAGCGTGCGGGAGGCCGAGACGGCCTGGACCGAGCACCTCGACGGCTGCGTCAAGGCCTTCGACCTCGCCGACCAGGACCTGAAGAAGGACCTGGAGGCCGTGGTCAAGGACGGTCACGGCAACAAGAACGACGCGACCGTCGGCACCGGGTTCAACGGTGACGCCGGGAAGGTCGCCGCGGCCGACGACAAGGCCAAGGACGACCGGATGAACCTGGCCTGGCTGAAGATGAAGGACAACGAGACGCTCGACGACTACGTCCAGCGGCTCCAGCGCGACGGCATCGCCAAGCTCACCGGCAACGAGAAACTGGCCGACCTGGTCGACAAGTTCACCAAGGGCACGATCACGGCCGGCGCCTTCGCCGGCGCCCTGACCGCGGCCGGCCTGTACTCGTACAAGCTGTCCAAGGCGATCCGGCCGCCGTTCGTCCACCCGACCGCGCCCGGCACCTTCCTGTCCAAGCACTTCAACATGCGGCTCGCGGGCGCGGCTCCCGGCAGCCTGCTCAGCAAGGTCCCGCCGGGCCTCGCGACCGCGCTGACCGGCTCCGACGAGGCCGCCATGCTCGGCGGGTTCATGCGCAACAACGCCTTCTTCATGCCGACCGCCGCCGAGGCCAACCTCCTGAAGGTCGCGCAGAACGGCGGTCTCGCCAACGCCGCCAAGGCGGCCGGCGTGCTGCGCGGCGCCGGTGTCGTCGGCGGCGTCGCGGCCACCGCGTACGGCGTCGCCAACCTCGCCACGTACAACACGGACATGATCAAGGCCGACCCGGCGAAGTTCGCCTCGGACCTCACCGGAACGGCCTTCAGCGCCTCGATGACGATGCTGACCGTCGCCCCGACCCCGGTCACCCTCGGCATCGCCGTCGGCACCGGCGTGGCCTACGGAGCCGCGCTGATCTGGGACAACCACGAGGCCATCGGGAAGGGCATCGAACAGGCCGGGGACTGGATCGGCGACAAGGCGTCCGACGTGGGCTCCGGGATCGCGAGCGGGGCGAAGAAACTGGGCAGCGCCCTGAACCCCTTCGACTGACCCCTGCCGCGAGACCCCGAGATCCCCGAGACCGAAGAGGAATCCGTTCATGCACACCCAGGTCAGCCCGTTCGAACTCCAGGCGTGGAAGGAGGGGAACCGGCACCACTACAGCGCGGGCTGGAAGGGGGTCTCGCCGGAGTTCGGCGAGATCACGCTGACGGCGCCCCTCCCCCGCACCAACCCCGAGACGCTCGTCTCGGAGGTGCGCGGCGGGCTGCTCCCCGTGGCCTCTTTCGAGGCCCGCGGGATGCACGCCGAGGGGCTCAAGCTGCCGACCCTGAACCGGTCCACGCTGCGGGTCGGCGACCGGATGGTGTACGTCTCGCGGAACCGGTTCGGCGCCACGCTCGTCCAGCGCGCCCTGACGATGAAGTACGCGGGCGACCAGTACCGGCTCGCGGCGCTCGACAAGAACGCCTACGTCCTGACCCGCGAGCCCGACGACGAGGACCCCGGGGTCAGGATCACCGTCCGCGAGTCCGGGCGCGGCAAGAACCGCCGGCTCTCCGTGCGGGTCGAGGGGCGTGCGGAGGGCGGGGACCTGGCCCTCGGCCTGATCTTCGCGGGCGTCGACCGGTCGGCCCTGACCCGGATCGGCGCGGTGAAGGCGGGCATCTCCCGCGTGACCCATTTCTGGACCGAGGCGACGTACTGAGTCCCCGCCCGGAACCGGTCCGCCGTACCGCCGTACCCGCCGCCCCGCGCAGCGCACCCGCCCCACGGGGCCTACCCGCCCTACCCGCCCTACCCGAGTGAGCGACACATGCCTTCCTTCGACGTGACCCGATCCCGTTTCCGGCTGACCGACGACGAGGTCTTCGTCCTCGCCCAGCTGGCGACCGGTCAGCCGGTCCCGGAGTCCATGGCGCCCGCCGAGGCGCGGCTCCGGGACGCCGGGCTCATGAGCGGGGCCGGGGAACTGTCCACGCTCCTGCTGCCCCTGATGCAGACCCTCGTCAACCCCACCGTGATCGTCTCCCTGGAGGCGGCCGGCCGGCAGGGCGCCCTGCACCACGGGCTGCTCATCGGCGACGACCACGTCGTCTGCCACGAGACCTGGCCGGGCGAGGAGGAGGCGGTCTACCGGCTCGTCGAGCCGCGGACCGTGGTGTGGACGCTGGCCGACCTGATCGCCCTGCGCCAGTCCGACGCGGCGGGCGCCGACAAGGCCGAGGAGCAGGTCGTCGAGACGACCGTCGGCGTCCTCGAGGCGGGCCTCCAGGCCCTGGAGAAGGCCGCGGCGACGCCCGGCGCGGACGAGCGGCACCAGGTCGTCGAGGCGCTGCGGGCGGCCGGGACGGCCGAGGGCACCGCCACGCGGCTCGCACAGCTGATCGTGGAGGTGCGGTCCAACTGGCGGATGACGGCCGCCTGGCAGGGCCGCCAGGACGGGGTGCAGGGTGTGACGGCCCGCGTGGTCGCCGCCTGGGACTGCGGTCCGCTCGGCTACTGGCTGCGCGAGCTGCCCGCCGAGCCGGTGGCGGAGGGCCAGGTGACGGCCGGCAGCCCGTTCCGGCTGCGCCGCGTCGCCCCGAAGCGGATCTGGCAGGAGCTGACCGGGCTGCTCCCGGACGAGTCGGAGATCGCACGGCGAGAGGCCCCGGCGCAGGCGTAGCGGGCCCGCTGCGCGGAGCTCGTACGGGAGAACGGGAGACCGGGAGAAGGCCCCGGCCCTGCGCCGAGGCCCCCGCGCCGACGGGGGCCGACGCTTCCGGGGCCGCTTCCGGGGGCCGGTTCCGGACCGCTCCCCGGTGCCGGTTCCGGGCCGCCTGCCCTTCCGGACCGCTCCCCGGTGCCGGTTCCGGGCCGCCTGCCCTTCCGGGCCGCTCCCGGGACCGTTTCCCGGCCGCTTCCGGGGCCCGCTCCCGGTGCTTTCAGCCCCGCTTCGGCGGCGCGATGCCCAGGACCCGGTCCTTCAGCGCCGGGAACTGTTCGCGGGTCGTCGTGACCTTCGCCGGGTCCAGGGCCACCCGCAGGATCTCCTCGTCCGGGCCCGCCTCGGCGACGGTCTCGCCCCAGGGGTCGACGACGATCGAGTGTCCGGCCTGTTCCACGCCCGCGTGCGTGCCCGCCGTACCGCAGGCGAGGACGTACGCCTGGTTCTCGACGGCGCGGGCCCGGGCGAGCAGGCTCCAGTGGGCGCGGCGGCGGGCCGGCCAGCCGGCCGGGACGACGAAGGCCTGGGCGCCCGCGTCGACGAGCCCGCGGAACAGCTCGGGGAAGCGCAGGTCGTAGCAGGTGCCGACGCCGACGGTGAGGTGCGGCAGGTCGACGGTGACCAGGTCCTCCCCGGCGGCCATCATCACCGCCTCGCCCTTGTCGAAGCCGAAGCGGTGGATCTTGCGGTAGGAGGCGGCGAGTTCGCCGTCGGGGGAGAGGACGAGCGAGGTGTTGTACAGCGCGCCGCCCTCCGCCTCGACGAACGATCCGGCGTGCAGCCAGACCCCGGCGTCGCGTGCGGCGGCGGCCATCGAGCGGTGGGTGGGGCCGTTCAGCGGCTCGGACTCGGCGGCGAACGACTCGTACGCGAAGGCCCCCATGGGCCACAGTTCCGGCAGGACGACGAGGTCGGCGCGGCCGGATTCCTCCCGTACGAGACGGGCCACGCGGGCTCGTCGGGCGTCGACCGGTTCGTCCGGGTCTACCGCGATCTGGATCAGCGAGGCGCGCACACTACCACCGTCCTGGCATTCGAGCCGTCAACACCGGCCTACGATCGTCACACGAAAGCACTGCCGGGGTGCCTTCGGGCAGCGTAACTTAGCGTCCGAGCCTCCCACCCAGTCGTGTTTTCAGCCCGCGCACCGAAGAACCGCCGAGGGGTCCCGTGACCGTCCATCCCAGCCTCCAGAACTACGCCGACGCCTGGACCCACTCCATCGAGGCGATAGCCGAGCTGGTGCAGCCGCTCGTGGAGGGCGAGTGGAACCGGCCCACACCGTGCCCCGGCTGGTCGGTGCGGGACATCGTGTCCCATGTGATCGGCATGGAGACCGAGATGCTCGGCGACCCGCGCCCGATCCACTCCCTGCCGCGCGATCTCTACCACGTACGCAGTGACTTCGCGCGCTACATGGAGGTGCAGGTCGATGTGCGGCGGCACCACACCGCCCCGGAGATGACCTCGGAGCTCGAATACATCCTGATCCGACGGGCCCGGCAGCTCCGCAACGAGAACCGCTCCCCCGAGCACCTGATCCGCGCCCCCCTCGGCGCCGAGCAGTCCCTGGAACTGGCGTACCGGATGCGCGCCTTCGACGTGTGGGTGCACGAGCAGGACCTGCGGGTCGCGCTCGGCACGCCGGGCAACCTGGACTCGGCGGGCGCCCACGTGACCCGTGACGTGCTCCTGGAGGCCCTGCCGAAGGTCATCGCCAAGGACGCGGGGGCGCCCGCCCCTTCGGCCGTCGTCGTCGACGTCAGCGGCCCGGTGGAGTTCCTGCGGACGGTACGGGTCGACGCGGAGGGCCGGGGTTCCATCGACGGCGCGCCCTCGCTGGGCCCCGCGGTGACGCTCGCGACGGACTGGGAGACGTTCGTGCGCCTCGCCTGCGGCCGGGTCCGGCCGGCCGAGGTGGCCGACCGGGTCAAGACCGAGGGCGACGAGGCGCTGGCACGGGCCATCCTCGACAACTTCGCGGTGACTCCGCGCTAGTCCGCCCCGCGGGGTTCGCTAGACGGGTACGTGCACGGCTTCCACCCTGCTGGCGACGAGCCGGTCCCGTTCCCTGCGGTGGGTACGGGCCTTGAGGCGCAGGATCTGCACGACGCCCAGGGCCTCCAGGACGAAGACCGAGGAGAACGCGATCCGGTAGTTGTCGCCGGTCGCGTCGAGCAGCACGCCCACGGCGAGCAGCGTCGTCATCGAGGCCACGAAGCCGCCCATGTTGACGATGCCGGACGCGGTGCCCTGACGCTCCGGCGGGTTCGCCGGGCGGGCGAAGTCGAAGCCGATCATCGAGGCCGGTCCGCAGGCGCCGAGGACCAGGCAGAGGGTGACGAGCAGCCACATCGGGGCGTGGTCGCCGGGGTACGCGAGGGTGGTCGCCCACAGCAGGGCGGTCGCGGCGACCGTGCCGAGGGCGAGCGGCGCGCGGGCGGTGTGGTGACGGGCGATGATCTGCCCGTACGCGAGGCCGACGACCATGTTCGACAGGACGACCAGGGTGAGCAGGGTCCCCGCGGTCGACCGGGACAGGCCCTGTGCCTCCACCAGGTACGGCATTCCCCACAGCAGCAGGA
Source organism: Streptomyces sp. NPDC056480 (assembly GCF_042795405.1). Lineage (NCBI taxonomy): Bacteria > Bacillati > Actinomycetota > Actinomycetes > Kitasatosporales > Streptomycetaceae > Streptomyces > Streptomyces sp. NPDC056480. The sequence goes on from NZ_JBHTSA010000001.1 coordinate 36,799, forward strand.
AGACCATCGCGGGGAACTGGGTGGTGAAGTGCACCCACATGCCGAGCCGGGTGCCGGGTTCCCGCCAGGACTCGGCGATCTGACGGCGTACGAAGGCGGCGCCCGCGTGCGAGGAGGGCTGCGGCTCGTATCCCTCGGGGTGGTCCTTGAGGAAGAGCAGCAGCAGGACCAGGACGAGGACGCCGGCGAGGGAGCTGCCGACGAAGGTGGTCGTCCAGCCGAGGCCGTGCAGGGCGCGGGCGATGAAGACGGTGGAGACGAGGTTGCCGGCCATGCCGAAGAGCGCGGCGACCTGCCCGATGAGCGGGCCCCGGCGGGCCGGGAACCAGCGGCTGCCGAGCCGCAGGACGCTGATGAAGGTCATGGCGTCGCCGCAGCCGAGCAGCGCCCTGGAGGCGAGCGCGGTGCCGTACGAGGGGGAGAGCGCGAAGCCCAGCTGGCCGAGGGTGAAGAGGACGACGCCGAGGGCGAGGACCTTCTTGGTGCCGAGCCGGTCGACCATGAGGCCGACGGGTATCTGCATGCCCGCGTAGACGAGCAGCTGGAGTATGGAGAAGGTGGAGAGCGCGGAGGCGTTGACGTCGAAGCGGTCGGCGGCGTCGAGTCCGGCGACCCCGAGGGACGTGCGGAAGATGACGGCGACGAAGTAGACGGCGACGCCGACGCCCCAGACGAGGGCGGCCCGGCGGCCGCCGGGCGGATCGCCGGGGAGGGTGACGGCCGAGCCGTAGCCGTTGCGGTTGCGGTTGCGGTCGCGGTTGCGGTTGCGCTTGCTCATCGGTCCTCGCCCCGGACCAGGACCTTGACCCAGCTGAGGTGCTGGCGGACGCAGTGCGCCGCGCCCTCGGCGTCGCCGGCTCTTATCCGGTCGAGGATCTCGGCGTGCTCGGTGATGTTCTTGGCGACGCGGTCCGGCTGCGACTTCATCACGGCGACGCCCATCCGCAGCTGGCGGTCGCGGAGCTGGTCGTAGAGGCGGGACAGGATCTGGTTGCCGGCGTGCTGCACGATCTCGGCGTGGAAGCACCGGTCGGTGACCGCCACCTCGGCGAGGTCGCCGGCCGCGGCGCGCAGCTTCTGCTCCTCCAGGAGTTCCTCGAGACGCTCGATGAGCGAGGCGGGGGCGGGCACCGCCCGGCGGACGGCGAACTCCTCGACGAGCAGCCGGGTCTCGACGACGTCGGCGATCTCCTGCGCGGAGACGGCGAGGACGAGGGCGCCCTTCTTCGGGTAGAGCTTGAGCAGCCCTTCCATCTCCAGCTTGAGCAGCGCCTCACGGACGGGCGTCCGCGACACCCCTACGGCGAGCGCGAGTTCGCCCTCGGTGAGGAGGGTGCCCCCCTCGTAGCGCCGGTCGAGTACGGCCTGCTTGACGTGCATGTAGACACGGTCGGCTGCGGGGGCCTGTTTGGCCGGGGCGGTGGGCATGCACACAGCATAGATACAACAGAGGTGCAAGGGCAGCCCCGTCCGCCATGTGGAAGCGGGCGGGGCCGAGCGGGTCCGGACGGGGCCGGATCAGACGGGGACGGCTGCGACGATCTCGCGGATCCGCTGCGCCGACGACCGCCGGAACGGCAGGGGCGCCACCTGCTCGACGACGGCGCCGAGCCACTCCGCGTCACCCAGCCGGTGCGTCAGCCTCGCCTCGGAGACCGCCTCGAAGAGCAGGCCCAGCAGATATGTGTGCGCCTCCGTGTAGGCGCGCTCGTGGTGGCTGTACCGCGCGTACCAGTCGTCGTAGGGATGGCGTACGAGCGCGTGTACGGAGCAGGCGTTGCGGCCCAGGTGGGCCCTCGACAGAAGCGCCCATTTGGCCACCGTGGCGCCGCGCGTGGCCATCCAGTGCCAGTGGGTCGTGCGGATGTCCAGCTGCACGACCCTGGACCACGGGAGGAGCTCGAGCGGCTCCGGCGTCCCGTTCGCGCGGTGCTCCAGGCCTTCGGGCGTCAGGACCAGGCAGGTCCCTCCCTGGCGCTGTGGATCACCGATCACCGCTCGGTCGTCTAACAGCTCCAGCGGTCCCAGACATCGCATGAAGATCCCCCTTGGTGCGTGAGTCTCACAGTCAACACCCGGCCGGGGGTGGCGTCACCCCCGGCCGGGTGTTTCACGTGAAACGTCGCAACTCGGGCCTCACGCCCAGCTGATCAGCCTCTTCGGCTGCTCCAGGATCGCGGCGACGTCCGCCAGGAACTTGGAGCCGAGCTCGCCGTCGACCAGTCGGTGGTCGAAGGAGAGAGCCAGCGTCGTGACCTGACGCGGCTTCACCTTGCCCTTGTGGACCCACGGCTGGAGCTTGATCGCACCGACCGCGAGGATCGCGGACTCGCCGGGGTTCAGGATGGGCGTACCGGTGTCGACGCCGAAGACGCCGACGTTGGTGATGGTGAAGGTGCCGCCCTGCATCGCCGCCGGGGTCGTCTTCCCGTCGCGGGCGGTGGAGATCAGCTCGCTCAGCGACGCCGAGAGCTCGGGCAGGGTCTGCGCGTGCGCGTCCTTGATGTTCGGCACGAGCAGACCGCGCGGGGTGGCCGCGGCGATGCCCAGGTTCACGTAGTGCTTGAGGACGATCTCCTGCGCCGCCTCGTCCCAGGCCGCGTTGATCTCCGGGTTGCGCCGGACGGCGACCAGGACGGCCTTGGCGATGAGGAGCAGCGGGTTGACCCGCAGGCCCGCCATGTCCGTGCCGGACTTGAGCTCCTCGACCAGCTTCATCGTGCGCGTGATGTCGAAGGTCACGAACTCGGTGACGTGCGGGGCGGTGAAGGCCGAGCCGACCATCGCCGCCGCCGTGGCCTTCCGTACGCCCTTGACGGGGATACGGGTCTCCCGGGCGTCGGTCGACACGACGGGAGCGGCCGGTACGGACGCCGGGGCGGCCACCGGCTGGGCGACGGGCGTCGGGGCCGGGGCCTCGACGGCCGGCGCGGGCGCCGGAGCGGCCGCCGCGTGGACGTCCTCCCGGGTGATGATGCCGTCCGGGCCGGTCGGGGTGACCGTCGCCAGGTCGACGCCGAGGTCCTTCGCGAGCTTCCGGACCGGCGGCTTGGCCAGCGGGCGCCCGGCACCGTGCCCGTGCCCGTTGAGCTGCTCCGGCACGGAGACCGGAACCGCGACGGGGACGGTGGCCGGAACGGCCTGCGCCGGAGCGACGGGAGCGGCCGGGACCGCGCCCTGCGCCGCCTTGCGCGGGCGCCGCTTGGTGGAGCTCGCGGCCACGCCGTAGCCGACGAGGACCGGCGTACGGCCCTGCGGCTCGGCCTCCTCCTCGGCGGCCGGGGCGAGCGGAGCGGGCACCGCGGCCTGGGCGACCGGAGCGGCCTCGGCCACCGGCGCCTCGGGCGCGGCCCCGCCGCCGACGTTCACCGAGATGATGACCTGGCCGACGTCGACCGTGGTCCCCTCGGGGAAGCGCAGCTCGTGGACCGTGCCGTCGAAGGGGATCGGCAGCTCGACCGCGGCCTTGGCCGTCTCGACCTCGCACACGACCTGGCCGTCCTCGACCGTGTCACCGGGCTGGACGTACCACTTGAGGATCTCGGCCTCGGTGAGGCCCTCGCCCACATCGGGCATCTTGAATTCGCGGATCGTCACGGTGCTCTCCTCAGTACGCCAGCGAGCGGTCGACGGCGTCGAGCACGCGATCGAGACCCGGCAGGTACTCCTCCTCCAGGCGCGCCGGCGGGTACGGCGCGTGGTAGCCGCCGACCCGCAGGACGGGGGCCTCCAGGTGGTAGAAGCAGCGCTCGGTGATGCGGGCGGCGATCTCCGCGCCGGCACCGTAGAACACCGGGGCCTCGTGGACCACCACGAGGTGGCCGGTCTTCTCGACGGACCGCTGGATGGCGTCGAAGTCGATCGGGGACATCGAGCGGAGGTCCAGGACCTCGACCGACTTGCCCTCCTCCTGGGCGGCCGCGGCGGCCTCCAGGCAGACCTTCACCATGGGGCCGTACGCGACGAGCGTGAGGTCGCTGCCCTCGCGCGCCACCCGGGCGTCGTGGAGCGCGCCGGGGATGGCCTCGGTGTCGACCTCGCCCTTGTCCCAGTAACGGCGCTTGGGCTCGAAGAAGATGACCGGGTCATCGCTCTGGATGGCCTGCTGGAGCATCCAGTAGGCGTCCGACGAGTTGGACGGCGAGACCACCTTGAGGCCCGGGACGTGCGCGAAGAGCGCCTCGGGGGACTCGGAGTGGTGCTCGACCGCGCCGATGCCGCCGCCGTACGGGATGCGGATGACGACGGGCATCTTGACCTTGCCGAGCGCACGGGCGTGCATCTTGGCGAGCTGCGTGACGATCTGGTCGTACGCGGGGAAGACGAAACCGTCGAACTGGATCTCGACGACCGGGCGGTAGCCGCGCAGGGCCAGACCGATCGCGGTGCCGACGATGCCGGACTCGGCGAGCGGCGAGTCGATGACCCGGTCCTCGCCGAAGTCCTTCTGCAGACCGTCGGTGACCCGGAAGACACCGCCGAGCTTGCCGACGTCCTCGCCCATGATGAGGACCTTGGGGTCGGTCTCCAGCGCCTTGCGGAGCGACTCGTTGAGCGCCTTGGCGAGCGGAAGCTTCTGTACAGCCATGGTTACTTGACCTCGCCATCCGCGAAGGACGCCTGGTAGGCGGCGAACTGCGCGCGCTCCTCGTCGACGAGCGAGTGCCCGTCCGCGTACACGTTCTCGAAGATCGCCATGTCGTCCGGGTCGGGCATGTTGCGCACACCCTCGCGGACGCGCTTGCCGAGCGCCTCGCTCTCGGCCTCCAGGGCCTCGAAGAAGGCCTCGTCGGCGTGGCCCTCCCGCTCCAGGTACGCCTTGAGGCGCAGGATCGGGTCCTTGGCCTCCCAGGCCTCCCGCTCCTCGTCCCGGCGGTACTTCGTCGGGTCGTCGGAGGTGGTGTGGGCACCCATCCGGTAGGTGAAGGCCTCGACGAGGGTCGGGCCCTCGCCGCGGCGGGCGCGCTCCAGGGCGGAGCGGGTGACCGCGAGGCAGGCCAGGACGTCGTTGCCGTCGACCCGGACGCCGGGGAAGCCGAAGCCGCGGGCGCGCTGGTAGAGCGGGACGCGGGTCTGCTTCTCGGTGGGCTCGGAGATCGCCCACTGGTTGTTCTGGCAGAAGAACACGACAGGCGCGTTGTAGACCGCGGAGAAGGTGAACGCCTCGTTGACGTCGCCCTGGCTGGAGGCGCCGTCGCCGAAGTAGGCGATCACGGCGGAATCCGCGCCGTCCTTGGCGATGCCCATCGCATAACCCGTGGCGTGCAGGGTCTGGGAGCCGATGACGATCGTGTAGAGGTGGAAATTGTTGCTGTTGGGATCCCAGCCACCGTGGTTCACACCGCGGAACATTCCCAGCAGGTTCGTCGGGTCGACGCCACGCACCCACGCGACACCGTGTTCGCGATAGGTGGGAAAGACGTAGTCGTCGTCCCGGAGGGCGCGGCCCGAACCGATCTGGGCGGCCTCCTGGCCGAGCAGCGAGGCCCACAGGCCCAGCTCGCCCTGACGCTGCAGCGAGGTCGCCTCGGCGTCGAAGCGACGTGTGAGGACCATGTCGCGGTAGAGACCGCGCAGCTCCTCGGCGCTCAGGTCGATGTCGTAATCGGGGTGCTGGACGCGCTCTCCCTCGGGCGTCAGCAGCTGGACGAGCTCGGGCTCTGCGCCCTGCGCTGCCGGTGCCTTCTTCGCGCTTGCGGCGCTGGTGGTGCGCTTGGCGCCGCTGCTGCGTCGCGTCGTCTTGCGCGCGGCAGTGCTCTCCACGGTCACGTGCGTGCTCCTCCGTCGGTCCGGCCTCCGGGTTCGCCGGTAAGCCAGTGCGGCTCCGCCTTATCCGTACCCTTCGCACGGGGTGGGTGCGACGCGGCCGGAGTCGGGCGTGACAGGTGCCCCGGCGAGCGCCGTCATAGGCACGTTACCCATAGTGCGGCATTCCCGCGAAACCCCACTTGACCTGCGATTTTGCTTGGATTTCCAAGTAAATCGAGAAAAGGGGGACTCGCTGCTGGTCAGCGCATGGACAACGGCCCGACGCCGTCGTCGGAACATCCGGCACGTTATCCCGCGCACCCCGGGCGCGGGAAGAGCCAATATGTGAGACTGGCAGCGTGCGCGAAGAAGGAAAAATCCGGGTATTTCTGCTGGACGACCACGAAGTCGTCCGGCGCGGCGTCCACGAGCTGCTCTCCGTGGAGGACGACATCGAGGTGGTCGGGGAGGCCGGTACCGCCGCGGACGCGCTGGTCAGGATCCCCGCGACCCGCCCCGACGTCGCCGTGCTCGACGTCCGGCTGCCGGACGGCAGCGGGGTGGAGGTGTGCCGCGAGATCCGTTCGCAGGACGAGGGCATCAAGTGCCTGATGCTGACCTCGTACGCGGACGACGAGGCGCTCTTCGACGCGATCATGGCCGGAGCCTCGGGTTACGTCCTCAAGGCCATCCGCGGCAACGAACTCCTCAACGCGGTACGGGACGTGGCGGCCGGCAAGTCGCTGCTCGACCCGGTGGCGACCGCCCGCGTCCTGGAGCGGCTGCGCGACGGCAACAATCCGAAGGGTGACGACAAGCTCGCCAATCTGACGGACCAGGAGCGCAGGATCCTGGACCTGATCGGCGAGGGTCTGACCAACCGGGTCATCGGCGAGCGGCTCCACCTCGCGGAGAAGACCATCAAGAACTATGTCTCCAGCCTGCTGTCGAAGCTGGGCATGGAGCGGCGCTCGCAGGCCGCCGCCTACGTGGCGCGGCTCCAGGCGGAGCGCCACTGACGCACGGCGGGGCCCGGAGCCGGCCGTGCGGTGGCGGTGACGCCGGCCCGGCCGGCTCCGGGCCCCGCACCCGAGCGGGCCGGAACGCGGCCGGCGGCCCCGATTCGGGACCTACGTCCCCGTGAAACCGGGGCAGGGGCCCCTTTTCCGACACAGTGCCGGTGGCGGAGAGTGGATGCCATGTCCACCGACGAGATCCGCGCCATCGAGTTGCTCAGCCGCGTGTCGTACGGCCGGGTGGCGATGAGCATGCGGGCGATGCCGTTCGTCGCCCCCGCCCGCCACATCGTGGCCGACGGCCGCGTTCTGCTCCGGCTGCACCGCGGCCTCGGATACCACCGTGCCTGCAACGGCAGCGTCGTCGCCTACGGCGCGGACAACTTCAGCTCCGGATCCGCGAACCTCTGGTCCGTGCAGTTCACCGGCACCGCCGAGATCGTCGAGCCGACCGCGGAGGAGCTCGCGGAGTTCGGCGCCGAGCCGGAGCTGGTGGACGGCGAGCCCTTCGACCCGGTCTACATGCGGATCGAACCTCAGTTCGTGACGGTGCACGCGCTCGACTACGCGAGCGAGACCCCGGGGACCCGTCCCGCCCCCCACTCCGTCCGGCGACACCTCCACCACGTAGCGTGATCTAACATCTGGCGGGTGCCGCGCTCATCTGAAACGCTCACTCCACCGGCCGAACCGCCCGCCCCTCACTCCGGTGGCCGCCCGGGCGCCACCCGGCCCGCCGGCGCCCCACCAGCCCCACCGGTCGGCGCCCCACCAGCCCCACCGGTCGGCGCCCTGCTCCGCCGCCACCGGCACGCCGGAGAGCCCCTCTCCTGCGTGCCCGTCGCCGAGGGACTGCTCAACCGCGGCTTCCGCCTCTCCACCACCCGCGGCACCTACTTCCTCAAGCAGCACCTCGACGCCCCCACCGCCGACCGCGCCACCATCGCCCGGCAGCACCGCGCCACCCAGCGGCTGCACGCCCTCGGCCTGCCCGTCGCCCCGCCGCTGCCCGACGCCACCGGCCGCACGGTCGCCGTCGTCGACGGCCACTGCTACGCCCTGCACCCCTGGATCGACGGCCGCCACCGCGACGGCGCCCAGCTCTCCACCGGCTGCTCCCGGCGCCTCGGCACCCTCCTCGGACACGTCCACACCGCCCTGGCCCGCGTCATGGAGCCCGCGGGGCCGGACGGGGAACCCGGCACCACCGCCGACGACGGCGTCTGCGCCAGCGCCGACCTCCAGGACACCTTCCGGGCCATCGACGAGCTGATCCGCCTGGCCCGCGCCCACCGCCCCCGCGACAGCTTCGACGCGCTCGCCGAGCACCGGCTCAGGGAGCGCCGCCGGCTCCTCGCCCAGCACGCCCACCACAGGCCGCCGCCCGCCGCCGCCGCCGGCTGGGTGCACGGCGACTTCCACCCGCTGAACCTGCTCTACCGGGGCGCCGAGCCCGCCGCGATCGTCGACTGGGACCGCCTCGGGGTCCGCCCGAGGGCCGAGGAGGCGGTCAGGGCGGCCGCCATCTTCTTCGTACGGCCGGGGGGTGAGCTGGCCCTGGAGAAGGTGCGGGCGTACGCGCGCGCGTACCGGCGGGCGACCGGCGCCGACCGCGCCGAGCTCGCGGCGGCGGCGCACCGGGTGTGGTGGGAGCGGCTCAACGACTTCTGGACCCTGCGCTGGCGCTACCAGCTGCACGACCGAAGGGCCGACCCGCAGTTTCCGGCGGTGTCGGCCCTGGCGGTCTGGTGGACCCGCGAGTACGAGGCGGTGAGCGACGCGTTCACGGGGTGAGGCGGGGTCGGGCAGGGTCAGGACCGGGGCCCGGGCCGAGCCCGGTCAGCCGGTCTCGGTGCCGTCCGTCGCCGGCGGGTCCGTGTTGTTGCCGCCCCCGGTGGGCTCGCTGGGCTGCTGGGTCGACGGCGTGCCCGTGGGATTCGTGGGCGGATCCGTCGGCTCCGACGGCTCGTCCGTGGGCTCCGTGGGCGGCTCGGTCGTCTTCGACGGCTCGGTCGTCGGCGGAGTCGTGGTCGGCGGCTGGGTCGACGGCTCGTACGTCGTCGGCGGCGGCCACGGCGCCTCCGTGACACCCCCGTCGGACGTGCCCGAGTCTGTCGACGGCTCCTCGGAGGGCTCCTCCGAGGGCGTCGGCTCCTCCGACTGGGTCGACGGCGAGGTGGAGACCGTCGGCGTCGGCGTGCCGCCCTTCTGGTTGCCCGCGTCGCCCGCCTTGTCCAGGGCGTAGACGACACCGGCGACGACCGCGACCAGCGCGAGCGCGGCGAACAGCCAGATCTTGCCGCGGCGGCCGCTGCCACCGCCGTGCGAGCCGTACGAACCGTCCTGGCCGTAGCCGCCGTTCCCGCCCGTACCGCCGTCGTAGCCGCCGTACCCGCCGTCCTCCGGGTTCCGCGGGGGAAGGATCGGGCCCTGCGCGGTCTCGCCGTGCATCGGGTGGCCCATCGCGGTCGTCGCGGCCATGCCGCCGACCGGGGTGTGACCGCCCTCGTGCACCTCGACCGGCCCGGTGTTCCACGTGCCGGTGTGACCGCCCTGCTGCTGGAGCATCTGCAGGCCGTACTGGATGAGGCCGCGCATCTCCTCGGCGCTCTGGAACCGGTCGTCCGGGTCCTTCGCGAGCGAACGCATCACCAGACCGTCCAGCTCCGGCGGCACGGAATGCGTGACGTCGGACGGCGGGACCGGCGCGTCCTGGACGTGCTGGTACACGACGGACAGCGGGGTCTCACCGGTGAACGGGGGACGCAGCGCGAGGAGTTCGTAGAGGAGGCAGCCCGTCGCGTACAGGTCGGAGCGGTGGTCGACGGCCTTGCCGAGCGCCTGCTCCGGAGAGAGGTACTGCGGGGTGCCCATGACCATGCCGGTCTGGGTCATCGTCGACTGCGCGCCGTGCAGGGCGCGGGCGATGCCGAAGTCCATGACCTTCACGGCGCCGCCGTGGGTGATGATCACGTTCGCCGGCTTGATGTCACGGTGCACGATGCCGTGCTGGTGCGAGTAGGCCAGCGCCTCCAGGACTCCGGAGACGATGATGAGGGCCTGCTCGGGCCCGGGCGCCTCGGCGCTGAGCAGCAGGTCGCGGATGGTGCGGCCCTCGACCAGCTCCATCACGATGTACGGCACGGGCCGGCCGGCCACGAGGTCCTCGCCGGAGTCGTAGACCGCGACGATGGCGTGGTGGTTGAGCCCGGCGACCGACTGCGCCTCACGAGTGAAGCGGGCCTTGGAGACCGGGTCCTCGGCGAGATCGGCGCGCAGGAGCTTGACCGCGACCGTACGGCCGAGCCGTACGTCCTCGGCCGCGAAGACCTCCGCCATGCCGCCGCGTCCCAGACGGTGCGTCAGGCGGTAGCGGCCGTCGCCGACGACCCCGCCGACGCCCCAGGACTCCGCTGACGAGTCGGGCACACCGCCGCCTGCTCCGGATTCGGGTGCCATCAGTCCTCGCCGTCGTCTGTCGTGCCGTGTCCAGTCGTCACGCTACAGGCTCCGTACGACACCACGGTCCGAGATGGACCGGCCATCCAACCCCTTCCACGTACACCTGTGCAAATTCGGCAGGATTCCTCCGCCCCCGCGGAAACGGTTCGGGGAACCTTCTTGTGCGGAGGGTCACGGAACGGGCACCTGGCTTGACGTGTCACTGCCCTCGGGCAGACTTGGCCAGGAAATTCCGGATCAACGCCGCCACGCGCGCGTAGGGGGAAGCACAGATGAGCCAGGACGGCGCACAGGGCCGCTATGCGGGCGGTTCGGTCGCGGGCGGCCGGTACCAGCTGCGCGACCTTCTCGGCGAGGGCGGCATGGCGTCGGTCTACCTGGCCTACGACAGCGCACTCGACCGCCAGGTCGCCATCAAGACGCTGCACACCGAGCTCGGCCGGGAGCAGTCCTTCCGCGAGCGCTTCCGCCGCGAGGCGCAGGCCGTCGCGAAGCTGTCGCACACCAACATCGTCTCGGTCTTCGACACCGGCGAGGACACCCTCGACGGCGCCGTCATGCCGTACATCGTCATGGAGTACGTGGAGGGGCAGCCGCTCGGCTCGGTCCTCGCCTCGGACATCCAGCAGTACGGCGCGATGCCGGCCGACAAGGCGCTGAAGGTCACGGCCGACGTGCTCGCCGCCCTCGAGGTCAGCCACGAGATGGGCCTGGTCCACCGCGACATCAAGCCCGGCAACGTGATGCAGACCAAGCGCGGCGTGGTCAAGGTCATGGACTTCGGCATCGCGCGGGCCATGCAGTCCGGCGTCACGTCGATGACCCAGACCGGCATGGTCGTCGGCACCCCCCAGTACCTCTCCCCCGAGCAGGCCCTCGGGCGCGCGGTGGACGCCCGCTCCGACCTGTACTCGGTCGGCATCATGCTCTTCCAGCTGCTGACCGGCCGGCTTCCCTTCGACGCCGACTCCCCGCTGGCCATCGCCTACGCGCATGTGCAGGAGGAGCCGGTCGCCCCGTCGACCGTCAACCGGGCCGTGACGCCGGCGATGGACGCGCTCGTCGCCCGCGCGCTGCGAAAGAACCCGAACGAGCGGTTCCCGAGCGCGGCCGCGATGCGCGACGAGTGCCTCCGGGTGCTCTCCGCCGGCCAGACAGGTGCCCCGATGATCGTCGCCGGCGGTCCCGTCAGCAGCGGTGCGGGCGTCAGCTCGGCGGTCTTCCCGCCCGTCGGCCAGACCCCGCCGCCGGCCCCGCACGGGGTGCAGCACCCCTATCAGCCGCCGACGCCGCAGCCGGGACCGTACGGTCCGGCGACCCCGGCGCCCGCCCCTTCGTACGGGTACCCGCAGCAGGCGCCGACGCCCCCTCCGGCCTACCAGACCCCGGCCCCCGCCCCGCATGCCTCGTACCAGCCGCCCACCCCCGCCCCGCAGACCTACCAGGCGCCCGCCCCCGCGCCGTACGCCCCGGTGCACACGCCCGCGCCCACCCCGACGGGCGGCGGCTCGCGGCGGAACACGCCGATGATCGTGGGCGCGGCCGTCGCCGCCCTGCTCGCGATCGGCGGCCTCGTCGCCTTCCTCAACCTCGACGAGAAGGACGACCCCGAGGCCGGCGGCACGGGCGGCACGGAGACCCAGCAGAGCCAGTCGGCGGCCCCCGGCCACAAGGGCCCGGACCTGACCAAGACGATCGACCCGAAGAAGTGCACGCAGCCCACCGAGTCGAACGACGACCCCGAGAAGTTCGAGGTCCCCAACTTCACCTACAAGAACATCCAGTCGGTGAAGGACTGCGTCCAGGCCGCCGGCTGGAAGATCATGACCCAGACGCCGGTGGACGAGTCCACGTACGGCGAGGGCACGGTCCTCGAGCAGTACCCGCCGGCCGGTGAGGACATCGCCGACAAGGACGCCGAGTTCACCCTCAAGATCTCGACGGGCAACCCGCCGCAGTAGGACGGACCCACCCTTCCCCTCCTTCTCCCCCTTCCCCTCCTTCCCGTCCTTCCCGACCGAACGCTCTCCTCTCTCGTGCGAGCCCTGCCTCCCCTCCCCGCCGTCACTCCTCCTGACGCCCCTTTACGTCGGACGCCCCTGTCCCGGATGCCGGAAGCCTCCCGACATGTGACGCTGAGTTCACTATCTCGTCGGCTCGGTACGGGAGGGGGTCACCCGGTGACTCCAGCACTCCGCAGGGCACGGGCGCGGGTCCTCGGACCCGCTCTCACCTGCGTGTTCGCCTGCGCGTGCGTCCTGTACGGGGAGCCGCTCGCGTACGGGGCCGAGGCGCCCGGCAGCTCGGTGGGGGCCGCGGCCCCGACCTCGCCGCCGGCCCCCACGTCGCTCCCGCCCTCGCCCTCCGCCACGTCCGTCTCCCCGTCACCCTCCTCGGGCACCCCCTCCGCGACGATCACACCCTCGTCCTCCTCCTCCGTCTCCGCGTCGCCGGGGCGGACCGGGGGTGCGGGCACGCCCGCGCCCCCCGCACCCGCACCCACCGGCACCGGCACCGGCACCGGGTCGGCGTCCCCCGCCGCGCCGAGCGCCGCGCCCAGCGACGCGCCCTCGCCCGACGGCTCCGCGTCGCTGGCGGGCCGGCCCGCGGGTGAGGGGCGGCCGAGACCCGGACGCTCCGTGCCGCCGGTCTCCCCGGCGGACGACACGGCCCCGCCCCCGCAGGACTCTCGTACCGAAACGGCAACAGACCCGGAGCGCCCGGAGGCACCCGCGGCCGTCGGACAGGAGGCCGAGGGGGTACGCGAGGAGGAGGGCGTCGCGCCGGAGGCGGCTCCCGCCAGCCGGCCGGGCGCAGCGCCGCGAATGGCGTCCGAATCCGCTCCGCCCCTCGTCGACCAGCGGATTCCGGTGCTCACGCTGGGGGTTGGTCTCGCCCTGATGGGGCTCGGAATCGGCTTCCTCGGGCTCCGGATGCGGCGCCGCTGAGCCCCTCGGACCGCCCGGGTCCCCCTTGAGACGGACGCGGCGCTTCCGTCTCAGGGCGGTTGTCCGCGACGACATACCCGGTATACATACTGAGTATGTCGATCCGCCACGGGCTTCTCGCCCTCCTCGAACGCGGCCCTCGGTACGGCTCCCAGCTCCGTACGGAGTTCGAGTCCCGCACCGGCTCCACCTGGCCGCTCAACGTGGGCCAGGTCTACACGACCCTCAACCGGCTCGAGCGCGACGGCATGGTCGCGCAGGGCGGCGAGGACGCGGCCGGGCACGCGCTCTACGCGATCACGGACAGCGGCCGCGCCGAGCTCAGGACCTGGTTCGAGAAGCCGGTGGACCGCACCAGCCCCGCCCGTGACGAGCTGGCCATCAAGCTCGCCATGGCCGTCGGTGCCTCCGGCGTCGACATCCGCGACGTCATCCAGTCCCAGCGCCGGCACACCGTGAAGGCCATGCAGGACTACACCCGCCTCAAGGCCCAGGCCCTCCTCGCCGTCGAGAGCGGCGGGGCGCGGGAACGGGACGACGTCGCCTGGCTGCTCGTCCTGGAGCAGCTGATCTTCCAGACCGAGGCCGAGGCGCGCTGGCTGGACCACTGCGAGTCCCGGCTGATCCGCCTCTCGGCGACGGCCGCGACCACCGGGTCCACCACGGCGACCACGGCCGGGGGCACGACCAGGGGCACGACCGGGGCCGCTTCCGGCGGGACCGCCGAGGCGCCGGCCGCGACCGCGACCGCCCCGAACGGCGCCGACACGGCGCCCACCGAAGCCGCACCACCCGAGGCCGCGACACCCGCGGCGGGGGCGCGCTGACCGCACGGTCGCGCCCCACCCGCACCGCTCGCGCCTCACCCGCCGTACGGCCCGCGCACCGGCCGCCGTACCACTCCCGCCATCACCTTCCACCGCTCGCTCCCGTACCCGGCCGACCGCCGGGTACGCCCAAGGGGGGACCCCTCATGTCCGCACAGCAGCCCGTGCTGCAACTCCAGAACCTGACCCGCGTCCATGGCGCGGGTGCCACCGAGGTGCATGCCCTGCGCGGCATCGACCTCGCCGTGTACCCGGGTGAACTCGTCGCCGTCATGGGCCCGTCCGGCTCCGGCAAGTCCACGCTCCTCACCATCGCCGGCGGCCTCGACACCCCCACCTCGGGCCGCGTGATCGTCGAGGACACCGACATCACCACGGCGAGCGTCAAGGAGCTCGCGGCCCTGCGCCGCCGCAGCATCGGCTACGTCTTCCAGGACTACAACCTCATCCCCGCCCTCACCGCCGCCGAGAACGTGGCCCTGCCGCGCGAGCTGGACGGGACCTCCTCCCGCAAGGCGCGCGTCGAGGCCCTCAAGGCGCTGGAGGAGATGGGCCTCGGCCACCTCGCCGACCGCTTCCCCGACGAGATGTCCGGCGGCCAGCAGCAGCGTGTGGCCATCGCCCGCGCGCTCGTCGGCGAGCGCCGGCTCGTCCTCGCCGACGAGCCCACCGGCGCCCTCGACTCCGAGACCGGCGAGTCCGTGCTCGCCCTGCTCCGCAGCCGCTGCGACGCCGGCGCCGCCGGTGTCCTCGTCACCCACGAGCCCCGGTTCGCGGCCTGGGCGGACCGGGTCGTGTTCCTGCGGGACGGCGCCATCGTCGACCAGACCGTGCGCAGCGAGGCCGATTCGCTGCTGTCGGGTCAGGTGGCTGAGGCGTGAAGACCTGGTTCCACTCCTGGCGGGCCGCGATACGGATCGCCCGCCGCGACGCCTGGCGTTCCAAGGGCCGCAGCGCCCTCGTCCTGGCCATGATCGCCCTGCCGATCCTGGGTGTCAGCGCCCTCGATCTGACGTTCCGCAGCTCCGAGCTGTCCCCCGCCGAGCGGGCGGACCGCATGATCGGCACGGCGGACGCCCAGTTCGCGGACTCCAACTACGGCGGGGCACCGATCTTCCAGGACCCCATCGGCGAGATGAACACGCCCGCCAAGGACTACGAGGACATGGAGTGGCCGAGCGGCCCCACCGATGTCACCAAGACCATCCCCGCGGGTTCCACGGTCCTCACGGACAGCTCCGGCTCGGCCAAGCTGACGACGAAGCACGGTCTGCTCGTCACCCAGGTGCGTGAGCTCAAGGCGGCCGACCCGATCGCCCGGGGCATCACGACGCTGCTGGAGGGGCGCTACCCGGAGAAGAACGACGAGGTCGTCGCGACCTCGAACTTCCTGGAGAGCAGCGGTCTGTCGGTCGGCTCGACCCTTTCCGCACGCAATTTCGACCGCCCGTATCGGATCGTCGGCTCCTACGAGATTCCCGACGATCTGAAGGCCGTCCAGGTCAACGCGCTCCCCGGAGCCTTCCTCGCCCCGTACGCGAAGGCCGTCGAGAAGACCGGTCTGCAGAAGCCCGACGTCAGCACCACGTACCTGGTGCGCAAGTCCGGTGGTTTCACGTGGAACATGGTCAAGGAGATCAACGCCAAGGGCGTGATCGTCACCTCGCGCGCCGTGATCCTCGACCCGCCGGCCGACTCCGAGGTCCCGCTCTACCAGAAGGAGAACTGGGGCAACTTCGATTCCAGCGCGGGGGCGAACGCCGCCGAACTGGCCGCCCTCGGCACCGTCGTCGGTCTGGCGATGCTGGAGATCTGCCTGCTCGCCGGACCCGCCTTCGCGGTCGGCGCCCGTCGCTCGCGCCGCCAGCTCGGTCTGGTCGGTGCCAACGGCGGTGCCCGCAGCCACATCCGGGCCATCGTGCTGAGCGGCGGTCTGGTCATCGGTGTCGCCGCGGCGGTCACCGGTACGGTCCTCGCCCTGATCCTCACCAAGGTGCTCCAGCCGTACCTCGAGGAGACCATGGGCCAGCGGTTCGGAGCCTTCGACATCCGGCCGCTCGAAATCCTCGGCATCGCCCTGCTCGCCGTGCTGACCGGACTGCTCGCCGCCATCGTGCCGGCGATCACGGCCTCCCGGCAGACCGTCCTCGCCTCGCTCACCGGCCGCCGTGGCATCCGCCGCAGCAGCCGGGTGCTGCCCCTGATCGGCCTCGCGGCCCTCCTCATCGGCGGCGCGATCGCGCTCTTCGGCTCCATGGTCACCCAGCAGTTCATCGTCGTGGCCGGCGGCTCGGCCATCGCCGAGCTGGGCGTCGTCGCCATGACCCCGGCCCTGGTGGGCCTGTTCGGACGGGCCGGACGCTGGCTGCCGCTGTCGCCGCGGCTGGCGCTGCGGGACGCCGTGCGCAACCGGGGCCGTACGGCACCCGCCGTCGCCGCCGTCCTCGCCGCCGTCGCCGGTACGGTCGCCGTCTCCACGTACATGGCCAGCGACGAGGCCCAGCAGAGGTCCGAGTACACCGCCCAGATGCCGCACGGAACCGTCGCCGCGTTCGTCACGGAGGAAGGCGGCCGGGACGTCCCCGCGGTCCGCGAGGCCATCCAGCGGTACGTCCCCGTCGACGTCCGCGCGGATGTCGCACGCGTCTCGGTCGGCAAGCCCAGCTGCCAGCCGTGGGACAGCGACCCGGGCTGCGGCCGCTTCGAGGTCGTCGTGCCCCCGGCGAACGAGTGCCCCATGTACCGGACGCTCCCCGGCGGCGGAGACCCCTCGGAGCAGTACACGCCCGACCAGCGGCGCAAGATGCTCACCGACGACTGGCGGTGCAAGGAGGGCCGGAGCAGCGGGATGTACGTCGCCGACGGCGGGCTGCTCGTCGCCGACGCCGCGCTCCTGAAGGTGCTCGGCCTCGACGCCCCCGCGACCGTGAAGGCCCTCGAAGACGGCAAGGTCGTCAGCTTCAACCCCGTCAACGTCGACAAGAGCGGCAGGTTCGGGATCAAGCAGATCACCGACCTCGCCGCCGCCGACAAGGCCTCCCAGGCGGGCAAGCCCGCTCCCGGCAAGGTCGTCTCCCTGCCCGCCTACCAGGTGCCCGGGGACGAGAAGTCCTACGGCCTCCACGCCCTGATCACCCCGGCCACCGCCAAGGCCGCCGGTCTCGCGACGGCGCCGCTCGGCCTGTACGCCAGCACCGACCGGCTGCCCGACACCGAGGCACGCCAGAAGCTCGACGGTGAGCTCACCAAGCTCGGCAGCAGCGTCGACCTCCGTGTGGAGGAAGGATTCGTCAACGCCAACAGCCTCATCCTGCTGTCGCTGGCGATCTTCGCGGGGCTCGTCACCGTCGGTGCCGCCGGCATCGCCACCGGGCTCGCCCAGGCCGACGCCGAGGCCGATCTGAAGACGCTGGCCGCCGTGGGCGCCCCGCCGCGGGTCCGCCGCACCCTCAGCGGCTTCCAGTGCGGTGTCGTCGCCGCGATGGGCGTACTCCTCGGCTCGGCCGCCGGAGTGCTGCCCGCGATGGGCCTCCGGCTCAACGAGGAGCGGCAGCAGATGCGCTGGCACGAGGAGTCCGTCGCCCAGGGCTGGAGCGCGGCCTCGGACGCGCCGTACGTCCCGATCGTCATCCCCTGGGAGACCCTCGCCGGCCTGCTCGTCGCCGTGCCCGTGGGTGCCGCGCTGCTCGCCGCCCTGGTGACCCGCTCGCGCGGCGCGCTGTCCCGGCGCGAGGCGACCTGACGGTCTTCGTTGTCGTCCTGTGCCCCCGCACGAGGGTGGATCACCCTCGTGCGGGGGCACACCCCGTGGTGACGCATGTGTACGAGAGAATGGCGGCATGGAGATGCCGAGGAATGACAGGTCGCAGGAGAGCCCCCAGGTCCTCATCGTGGGACAGGACGGGATGGCGCTCGGCGGCACTCAGGGCGACGACGAACCCCGCGAGGTCCCGGTGACGGAAATGGTCGAGCAGCCTGCGAAGGTCATGCGGATCGGCAGCATGATCAAGCAGCTCCTGGAGGAAGTACGCGCGGCACCTCTCGACGAGGCCAGCCGGGTCAGGCTCAAGGACATCCACGCCAGCTCCGTGAAGGAGCTGGAGGACGGGCTCGCGCCCGAGCTGGTCGAGGAGCTGGAGCGGCTCTCCCTGCCGTTCACGGACGAGGCGATCCCCTCGGAGGCGGAGCTGCGCATCGCGCAGGCGCAGCTGGTGGGCTGGCTCGAGGGCCTCTTCCACGGCATCCAGACGGCGCTGTTCGCCCAGCAGATGGCGGCCCGCGCCCAGCTGGAGCAGATGCGCAGGGCGCTCCCGCCGGGTGCCTCGCACGACGATGACGACGACGACCGAGGCCACGGCCACGCGGTCCGCTCGGGGCCGTACCTGTAGGCCACGCCTCAGGACGCACGAGGAGGGGCCCGGCGCACCACGCGCCGGGCCCCTCACGTCTTCGCCCCGAGAGGACCGCGAATCCTGTCGGCCCCGCGGCCGCGTCCGTCAGCCCCGAGGGGCCACGAGCAGGACCTTGCCCACGTGGGTGCCGGACTCCAGCGCCCGGTGGCCCTCGGCCGCGTCGTTCAGCGGCAGCGTCCGGTCGACGACCGGCCTGACCGTGCCCGCGCCGATCAGCGGCCAGACGTGCTCCCGTACGGCGGCCACGATCGCCGCCTTCTCGTCCGCCGGGCGGGCCCGCAGCGTGGTCGCCATCACCGCGGCGCGCTTCGCGAGCAGCGCCCCGAGGTTCAGCTCGCCCTTGACGCCGCCCTGGAGGCCGATGACGACGAGGCGGCCGTTCACGGCCAGCGCCTTCACGTTCCGGTCCAGGTACTTGGCGCCGACGATGTCCAGGATGACGTCCGCCCCGGCCCCGTCCGTCGCCTTGGCCAGCTCCTCGACGAAGTCCTGCTCGCGGTAGTCGATGAGGATGTCCGCGCCGAGCTCGGCGCAGCGCGCCAGCTTCTCGGGGCCACCGGCGGTGACCGCGACCCGCGCCCCGACCGCCTTCGCCAGCTGGATCGCCATCGTGCCGATCCCGCTCGCACCGCCGTGCACGAGCAGCGTCTCGCCGGGATGCAGGTGCGCGATCATGAAGATGTTGGACCAGACGGTGCAGGCGACCTCGGGGAGCGCCGCGGCCGTGGCCAGGTCGACGCCCTCCGGCACCGGGAGCAGCTGCCCCACGGGGACGACGACCTTCTCCGCGTATCCGCCGCCGGCGAGCAGCGCGCAGACCTCGTCGCCGACGGCCCAGCCGGACACCCCCGGGCCGACCGCGGCGATCCGGCCCGAACACTCCAGTCCGGGGTACGGCGAGCTGCCCGGCGGCGGGTCGTAGAAGCCCTGGCGCTGGAGCAGATCGGCGCGGTTGACGGCGCTCGCCACCACCTCGACGAGGACCTCGCCCTCGCCGGGTACGGGATCGGGCACCTCGGCCCAGACGAGGGCCTCGGGACCACCGGGTTCCGGAATCGTGATCGCATACATGGCGGCGAGGCTACTCCCGGCACCGGCCGGTGGCACGGTGCTCCGGGCTCAGTCCTCCGGCGGCGTCCTGAGCGGGGTGACCGGCGCGGCGCGCACGATGGTGATCACCCGGTCGGTGAGCTGGAGCGGGCTGGCCGCGGGGTCGTCGTAACCGAGCAGCCGGTGACCGCGGAGCACGCTCACGACCAGGTCACCGGTCTCCCGCACGCTCTTCCCGACCTCGCTCTTGGTCACCGGGCGCTCGACCAGGTCGAGGCCGGAGCCCTGCTGGATGAGGTCCTCCATCACCGTGCCGGCGCTGGGGCTCAGCACGGAGAGGCCGAGCAGGCGCCCGGCGGCACTGGCGCTGGTGATGACCGCGTCCGCACCGGACTGGCGCAGCAGCGGCGCGTTCTCCTCCTCGCGGACCGCAGCGACGATCTTCGCGCCCCGGTTGAGCTGCCGGGCCGTGAGGGTGACCAGGACGGCCGTGTCGTCGCGCTGGGTGGCGATGACGATCTGCCGGGCCCGCTGCACCTCGGCGCGGAGCAGGACGTCGCTGCGGGTCGCGTCGCCGACCACACCGACGAATCCGTCCGCGTTCGCCGTCTCGATCACCTTGTTGGAGGGATCGACGATGACGATCTGCTCCTTGCTGAGGCCCGTCGCGCAGAGCGTCTGGATCGCGGACCGCCCCTTGGTGCCGAAGCCGACGATGACGGTGTGGTCGCGCAAGGTGGACCTCCAGCGGTTCAGGCGGAACTCCTCGCGGGTCCGCTCCGTGAGGACCTCGAGGGTGGTGCCGACCAGGATGATCAGAAACAGCACGCGCAGGGGCGTGACCAGCAGGATGTTGGCGAGCCGCGCCGAGTCGCTGTACGGGACGATGTCGCCGTATCCGGTGGTGGAGAGCGTGACGGTCGCGTAGTAGGCGCAGTCGAGGAAGTCGAGCGTCTCGTTGGCGTTGTCGTGGTAGCCCTCGCGGTCGACGTAGACGATGAGGACCGTCACGACCAGCACGCCGAGGGCCATCAGGAGCCGCTTGCCGACCTGGCGCAGGGGCCGCTCGACCTCGCGGCGCGGCAGCCTGATCTGCGGGCCGGAGATCCGCTCGTCCGCGTGGCGGGCCATCGCGTCACGACTGGGAAGTTTCACGTGAAACACGCTCCTTGGGCCGGTACGGCCCCCTCGGCCGCCGGCCAGGGAAGGTCGAGGACATCCAACTCTTGGCCGGGGCGGGCGCCGCCGGGCGGGACGACGGCCAGGCCGTCGGCGGCGGCGATGCCGCGGAGCATGGCCGGCCCGTTGTAGCGCAGGGGCACGGCGCGGCCCTCACGGCGGACGACCGGGACGAGCCGGGTGTCGTACGGATGCCCGTGCACCTCGTCCTGAACGGGAACGCGGGGTGGTACGGGCGCCGCTGCCGCGGCCCCGGTCAGAGCGGCCAGGAGCGGCTGCGCCAAGGTCAGAAGCCCGGAGACGGCCGCGAGCGGGTTGCCGGGAAGCCCGACGAGATGACGGACGCGCGGGGGCTCGGTTCGAGGGGTCTCGGTTCGAGCGGGCTCGGTTCGAGGGGTCTCGGTTCGAGGGGTCTCGGTTCGAGGGGTCTCGGTTCGAGGGGTCTCGGCGGCGAGGCGGGCGAGCAGCATCGGGTGACCGGGCCGGACCTTCACCCCGTCGACCAGGAGGGTCGCGCCGGCCTTGTCCAGCACTCCGTGGACGTGGTCCACGGGCCCGGCGGCCGTCCCGCCGGTCGTCAGGACCAGGTCCGCGTGGGAACCCGTGACGGCCGCGAACAGCTCCTCGGCGTCGTCACCGATCCTGCGGGTGGCGAGGACGTCGGCTCCGAGCGCCGTCAGCCACGGGCCGAGCATCGGGCCGAGGGCGTCGCGGATCAGACCGTCGTGGGGGAGACCCGTCGTGAGCAGCTCGTCGCCGAGGACCAGGACCTCGACCCGGGGGCGCGGCGGCAGGGGGAGCTCGTCGTAGCCGGCGGCCGCGGCGAGCCCGAGTACGGCGGGGGTCACGACGGTGCCGGCGGGCAGCAGCTCGTCGCCGGCCCGGCACTCCTGGCCCCGGGGCCGGATGTCCTGACCCGGCACGACCTCGCGCAGGGCGTGCAGCAGCGCGTCCTCGGTGCGTGCGTGCTCGGTGCGTGCGTGCTCGGTGCGTGCGTGCTCGGTGCGGACGACGGCGGTCGTCCCGGCGGGGACACGGGCGCCGGTGGCGATCCGTACCGCCTCGCCGTCGGCCGCCACGGCCGCGGCGGCCTGTCCGGCGAGGACGGCGCCCTCCGCGCGCACCGTCCAGGGGCCGGGACCCGCGACCGCCCAGCCGTCCATGGCGGAGGTGTCGAAGGGCGGCAGGTCGGTGAGGGCGAGCAGCGGCTCGGCTAGGACGCGGCCGAGTGCCTGCCCGAGGGGTACGCCGAGGGGTACCCGGCCGGCCCGCGCGGAGGACCCGGCGCGGACGGCCGCGGCGCGGGCCTCGGGCCAGGCGGTGGCCCGGTGCGGCTGCCCGGCCCGCGCGTCGTCGGTTCCGGGGGCCACCGGGAGGGGCTCCTTCAGGGTCATCCGGCCTCGTCCTGCTCGGCGGCCCAGCGCTGGGCCAGCGCGGCGGCCTTCCGGGCAGCCTCGGCGACCGCCTCGGGACCGCCCTCGCTGCCCGCGCGCGCCGCCGCGTAGCCGACCAGGAAGGTGGTCAGGGGTGCGGCGGGGCGGGCCACTCCATGAGCGGCGTCACGGGCCAGATCGAGCAGGACGCCGGTGTCGACGTCCAGCTCGATGCCCAGTTCGTCCTTGACTGCGGTGATCCATTCATCCAGCACGGTCCCATGCTCCCTGATACGGGCCCGGGCCGTGGCGATGTCCTCCCAGGTGTCGCAGTCGAAGGAGGCGAGGGGCCCGGCGGCGACCCGGGTGAGGCGCAGTGCGGAGGTGAGCTGCCGCAGCGGTCCGCCGGCGAGGGTGCCGCGCTCCGCGGCGATCCGCGCCAACTCCCGGCGGAGCGGGGCCGCCCGATAGGCGGCGACGAGCGGCTGGTCCCGTCCCCCGGCGTCGGTGAGGAGCGCGGCCTCGGCGTCGGGGGCGTCGGCGAGTGCCCCGAGCAGTCGGTGGACGGTGTCCTCGTCGAGGAAGGGCAGGTCGGCGGAGAGGACGAGCAGAACGCCGGCCCCGGTCTCCCCGGCTCCGCCTCCCGCGCCCGCACCGATCTCCCGTACTCCCGCGTCGAGGGCGGCGAGCGGCCCTCCGCCGGGCGGGTCCTCCCTGGTCCAGCGGACGGCGTGGACGGTCGGGCGGGGATCGCCGACGACCACGGTCCGGCCCGCGCCGCGGCACGCGGCGAGGACCCGGTCGAGGAGCGCCCGGCCGCCGACCCGTACGCCGGGCTTGTCGGCACCGCCGAGTCGCCGGGCGGCGCCTCCGGCGAGCACGACGGCGTCATGTGGGGTGGTCACCCCAGCAGTATGGTCCGCCGCCCCTTCCCGCCGTCGGGCACGTCTCCCTCCGTGGGACGGCACGGGTGGCGGAACGGACGGCGGACGGATGTGCGGACGGGTCTGCGGAGGGTCCCGAAGGCCCGTCCGGGAGACCGTCCGCCGGACCCGGGCGGACGCCGCCGAACCGAGCGGGTCCATCGGCCCGAGCAGGACCCGCCGGACCGAGCAGGTCCATCGGCCCGAGCAGGACCCGCCGGACCCGAGCAGGTCCCTCCGGACCGCCGGACGGATCAGGTCCCGCCGGACGGACCGTCCGACGCACCGGGCGTCCCGACGTGCCGGACCGGCCTACGTGCCTGACCGACCGGCCTACGTGCCGGACCGGCCGGCCTATGTGCCTGACCGGCCGAGGCCCCGGACCGCCCGACGTCCCGGACCGGCCGACGTCAGAGCGTGCGGAGCAGGACCGCGGGCTGCTCGACGCAGTCCGCCACGTACCGCAGGAACCCGCCCGCCGTGCCGCCGTCGCAGACGCGGTGGTCGAAGGTGAGGGAGAGCTGCACCACCTGACGTACGGCCAGTTCGCCCTGGTGCACCCAGGGCTTGGGGATGATCCGGCCGACGCCGAGCATCGCGGCCTCGGGGTGGTTGATGATCGGCGTGGAACCGTCGACCCCGAACACCCCGTAGTTGTTCAGGGTGAACGTGCCCCCGGTCAGATCGGCCGGGGTGAGCGCCGACTCCCGTGCGGCCTCCGTCAGCCGGGCGAACTCCGCCGTCAGCGACTCGGTCGTCCGGGTCCCCGCGTCCTTCACCACGGGAACGACCAGGCCGCGCGGGGTCTGGGCGGCGAAGCCGAGATGCACGGCCGGCAGCCGGACGATCTCCCGGGCCGCCGTGTCCACGGTGGAGTTGAGCTCGGGGAACCGCGCCAGGGCGTGGACGCAGATCCGGGCGAGGAGCGCGAGCAGGGAGATCTTCGGTCCGCCCGCCGCGTTCATCGCCGCCCGTGCGGCCATCAGCTCGGTCGCGTCGGCGTCCACCCAGCAGGTCGCGTCCGGGATCTCCGTACGGCTGCGCGACAGCTTGTCCGCCACGGCGCCGCGGACCCCGCGCAGCGGCACCCGCTCACCCGCCGGGGCGACGGCGGGGGAGTGCGCCGGGGCGGCCGCCGGCGCGGCGACGGGCCGCTCCAGGGCCGCGATGGCCAGCTCCACATCGGCCCGCAGGATCAGACCCTCGGGCCCCGATCCGCGCACCTCGCGCAGATCGAGCCCCCGGTCCCTGGCCAGCTTCCGCACGAGCGGCGAGATGACCGGCACCGGGCCCTCATGGCCCGGGACGCCCACGGCGGCGGGAGCCGGAGCGGCCACCGCGGCCGGGACGGGCGCGGGAGCCGGGGCGGCCACCGCGGCCGGGGCGGATGCGGGAGCCTTCGCGACGGCGTGGCTCTCGTGCCGTACCCGGCGGCGCCGGGCGGCGGGCCCGGCCGTGCCGTACCCGACGAGCACATTGCCCGAGTACTCGGACGACACGGCGGACTCGGCGGCGGTCTCCCCCACCGTGGGGGCGGCTCCGGGAGCCGCCTCCGCGAGCTCCTCCGGCGCGCCCGTACCACCCACCGCGACCGTCAGAAGCGGCGCGCCGACGGGCAGTTCGGTGCCCTCCTCGCCGTACCGGGCGGTCACGACACCGCCGTACGGGCAGGGCACCTCGACCATGGCCTTGGCCGTCTCGACCTCGACGACCGGCTGGTCGATGGCGACGACGTCGCCGACAGCGACGAGCCAGCGGACGATCTCCGCCTCGGTGAGTCCCTCACCGAGGTCGGGCAGCTTGAACTCGAGCACCTGCGCCATCAGATTCCCGCCTCCCACTGCAGTCGCGCCACCGCGTCCAGGACCCGGTCGACGCCCGGCAGATGGTGCCGTTCCAGCATCGGCGGCGGGTACGGGATGTCGAAGCCCGCGACCCGCAGCACCGGCGCCTCCAGGTGGTGGAAGCAGCGCTCGGTCACGCGCGCGGCGATCTCCGCACCCGGGCCGCCGAATCCCGTCGACTCGTGGACGACGACCGCGCGGCCGGTGCGTCGCACCGAGGCGCAGACCGTCTCGTCGTCGAAGGGGACGAGCGAGCGCAGGTCGACGACCTCCAGGTCCCAGCCCTCGGCCTGCGCGGCCTCGGCCGCCTCCAGACAGACGGGCACGGAGGGGCCGTAGGTGATCAGCGTGGCACCGGTGCCCCGTCGTCGCACCACGGCCTTGCCGATCGGCTCCACGGCCGCGGGCGCCTCGGGGGACCAGTCGGACTTGGACCAGTAGAGCCGCTTGGGCTCCAGGAAGACCACCGGGTCGTCGGAGGCGATGGCCGCGCGCAGCAGCCCGTAGGCGTCCTCGACGGTGGCCGGGGTGACGACGTGGAGTCCCGGGGTGGCCATGTAGTAAGCCTCGGAGGAGTCGCTGTGGTGCTCGACGCCGCCGATCCCGCCGCCGTACGGGACGCGGATGACGATCGGCATCGGCATCGCGCCGCGCGTCCGGTTCCGCATCTTCGCCACGTGGGAGAGCAGCTGCTCGAACGCCGGGTAGGCGAACGCGTCGAACTGCATCTCGACGACCGGCCGCAGCCCGTACATCGCCATGCCGACGGCCGCGCCGAGGATGCCGGCCTCGGCCAGCGGCGTGTCCGTGCAGCGGTCCTCGCCGAACTCCTTCGCGAGCCCGTCGGTGACCCGGAAGACCCCGCCGAGGGTGCCGACGTCCTCACCCATCACATGGACGGTCGGGTCCTCCGCCATCGCGTCACGCATGGCGCGCTGGAGCGCCTGCGCCATCGTGGCGGGCTTGGCCTTCCCGGCCCCGCCCCCCTTACCGGCCTTCCCGGCGGTCTTGTCCGCCGTGGATCCGGTCGTCGCCGTCGTCATCACGCCTCACCCTCGGCTTCGAGCTCGGCGCGCAGCTGCGCCGCCTGTTCCCGCAGCTGCGTGGTCTGCTCCGCGTACACGTGCGAGAAGAGGTCCATCGGGTTCAGCACCGGGTCGGCGTTCATCCGCTCGCGCAGCTCCGCTGCCATCGTCTCGGCGGCCTCGGCCGCCGCGCGCCTGCCGTCCTCGTCGAGCAGGCCGCGCTCCGTCAGTTCCCGTTCGAGGATCAGGATCGGGTCGTGCGCACGCCAGGTCTCGACCTCGCCGGCCGCGCGGTAGCGGGTGGCGTCGTCGGCGTTGGTGTGGGCGTCGATCCGGTAGGTGATCGCCTCGACGAGGGTGGGGCCGCCGCCGCGCCGCGCGCGGGCCACGGCCTCGGTGAGCACCTGGTGGACGGCGATCGCGTCGTTGCCGTCGACGAGCCGGCCGGGCATCCCGTATCCGACGGCCTTGTGGGCCAGGGACGGGGCGGCGGTCTGCTTGGCGAGGGGTACGGAGATCGCGAAGCCGTTGTTCTGCACGAGGAAGACCACGGGGGCCTGCCAGACGGCCGCGAAGTTCAGCGCCTCGTGGAAGTCGCCCTCGCTGGTGCC
Organism: Streptomyces sp. NPDC056480; assembly: GCF_042795405.1. Classification (NCBI taxonomy): domain Bacteria; kingdom Bacillati; phylum Actinomycetota; class Actinomycetes; order Kitasatosporales; family Streptomycetaceae; genus Streptomyces; species Streptomyces sp. NPDC056480. Next base: position 63,217 of record NZ_JBHTSA010000001.1, read on the forward strand.
TCCGTCGCCGACCATGGCGAGCGCGACGACGTCGTCGCCCTTGAGCCGGGCGGCGTGGGCGAGGCCCACCGCGTGCGGGAGCTGGGTGGCCAGCGGCGTGGAGAGCGGCGCGATGCGGTGCTCGTGCGGGTCGTACCCGGTGTGCCAGTCGCCGCGCAGCAGGGTCAGGGCCTGAACGGGGTCGAGGCCGCGGGCGACCGCGGCCAGGGTGTCCCGGTACGAGGGGAAGAGCCAGTCCCGCTCCTCCAGGGCGAGGGCGGCGGCGATCTCGCACGCCTCCTGGCCGTGGGTGGACGGGTACACGGCGAGCCGGCCCTGCTTGGTGAGGGCGGTGGCCTGCGTGTTGTACCGGCGGCCGCGGATCAGCTCCGCGTAGAGCCGGAGCAGCAGCGCGGGGTCGGCGTCGGCCACGGCGTCCGTGCCGAGCACGCGCAGCGGCTCGGCGTCGGGCAGCAGCGGGGCGGGGTCGGTACGCGGCTGCCACGCCGGCGGCGGGGTCGGCCGGTAGGCGGGAACGGCACCGGGCGGCTCTTGGACTGTCGAACTGCGCTGTTGCAACGAGTCCACCTCCTCGTGGGAGCGGGCATAAGACCCGAAGGCGGGTGGCGCGAGTGTGGCGCGCCTCACCTACCGATTGTTCGGTCGTGGAGGCATTTTGGCTACAGGCACCTGCAGCCTGTGGACAAACGGTTCTCCACAGCCTGGGATGAGTACAGGTCGTCCACCGGAGAGAGGCGGGGGCACATGGCGGATGAACAAATGGCCGTCGACCGGAGCGGCGCTCCGGACGACGACACTGGCGGCGACCCGGGCGGCGCGCTCCGCGGGACCGGGAGCGAGGTGCCCGGCGAGGCCCTGAGCGCCCCGATCGGCACACCGACGGGCGCCCTTCCGGCACGCCCGCTGGACGCGATCGACCGGGACATCCTGCGACTGCTGCAAACGGACGGCCGGGCCTCCGTACGCTCCGTCGCCGAGCGGGTGCACGTCTCCCGGGCCAACGCCTACGCGCGCATCAACCGGCTCATCGACGACGGGGTGATCCGCGGCTTCAGCGCCCGGGTCAACCACGAGCGGGCGGGCCACGGCGCCTCCGCCTACATCACGCTCAAGATCGTCCAGAACTCCTGGCGAACGGTCCGCGAGCAGCTCGGCGCGCTGCCGGGGGCCACACACATCGCGCTGGTCAGCGGCGACTTCGACGTCCTGCTGCTGGTGCACACGCCGGACAACCGGACGCTGCGCGAGCTGGTGCTCACCCGGATCCAGGCGATCCCCGAGGTGCTGTCCACCCGCACGCTGCTGGTCTTCGAGGAGACGGACCTCAACACGGACCCGCACGCCTGACGCCACCCGCCCCCCAAGAACGAGAGGGCGGCCCCCGCAGGGGCCGCCCTCTCGCCACACAGGCCCCTGGGGCCGCTCCGGGCCCACGGGCCTGCTCGGCGGACCCTCAGCGGGCTCACTCGTTCCTTCAGCGGGCCGTCCTGAGCCCGTCGAACGCCAGGTGCGCGACGGTCTCGGCGAGCTGCTCGCGCTCCACCGTCCCGTCCGCGTGCGGCCGGTACCACTCCACCAGCGAGTTGATCATTCCGAAGAGCAGCCGGGTCGCGAGCCGGATGTCCACATCGGCCCGCAGATCGCCCTCCTCGGCCGCCGCCTTGAGCAGATCGGCCACCTTGTGGTCGAACTCGCGCCGCCGCTCCATGGCCCACCGCTCGGTGCCGGTGTTGCCGCGCACCCGCAGCAGCAGCGTCACGTACGGCAGCTCCGCGATCAGCACCTCGACCGTGCGGCGCGTGACGTACTCGACCCGCTCGACGGCCCGGCCGCGTCCCGCGTCCGGCTCGTCGAGGATCGCGAAGAGCCCGTCGAGCGCCCGGCTGACCGCCCGCCGCAGCAGCTCCTCCTTGCCGGACACGTGGTGGTAGATCGACGACTTGGAGATCCCGGCCGCCTTGGAGAGGTGCTCCATGGACGTGCCGTCGTAACCCCGCTCGTTGAAGACCCGCACGGCGACCGAGAGCAGCGTCTCGGGGGTGTAGGTGTCGCGCTTGGCGGTGGTCATCGGGAGCCCTCCGCTTCCTCGGCGTAGCCGCGGCGCATGAGACCGAGACCTGGCGCGTAGCGGCCGTTCGCGTACCGCGAGTGCAGCTCCTTGAGCAGACCGCACGTGCGTCGGTAGCCGACCTTCCCGGCCCACTCCAGCGGTCCGGCGGGATAGTTGACCCCGAGCCGCATCGCCGTGTCCACGTCCTCCGCCGTCGCGACCCCCCGGTCGACCGCGTCGGCCGCGACATCGGCCAGCATGGCGACCGTACGGGCGACGATCATGCCGGGCACGTCCCCGATGACGGAGACCTGCTTGCCGAGCGCCTGGAAGAGCCCCACCGCCTCCGCGAGGACCCCGGCGTCGACGCCCTCGCGGGCCGAGAGCACGATCCGGCTCGCGGCGGCGTAGTCGAGCGCGAGGTCGAAGTAGAGGATCTCCTCCTTGTGGTACTCGAAGGAGGACTCACCGTCCGCGAGGCTCAGCTCGCCGCCGGACGGCAGCTGGATGTACCCGCCGTCCCCCTTCTTGCGCCGGACCGTGATCCCGGCCGCCTCGAAGAGAGCCACCAGTGGCTCCGCCGGCCCGAGATCGCCCCGGACGACGATCCGCTCGGGCGCCTCCGCCGGCCCCGCCGTGTGCGGCTCGGGCCGCTCGGCGCCCTCCGCGTACGAGAACCACCCCTGGCCCGTCTTGCGGCCGAGGCGCCCCGACTCCACGAGCCGCCGCTGCGCGAGCGAGGGCGTGAACTTCGGGTCCTGGTGGAAGGACTCCCAGACGGACCGGGTGACGGCCTCGTTCACGTCCTGGCCGATGAGGTCGGTCAGCTCGAACGGGCCCATCCTGAAGCCGCCGCACTCCCGCAGGGCCGCGTCGATGGTGGCCGGGTCGGCCGCGCCCTCCTCGAAGACCCGCAGCGCCTCCGCGTAGAAGGGGCGGGCGACCCGGTTCACGATGAAACCGGGGGTGTCCGCGCAGCGCACCGGGGTCTTGCCCCAGCCCTTCACCGTGTCGTACGCGCGCGTGGCGACGTCCGGCTCGGTGGCGAAGCCGCTGACGACCTCGACGAGGGGGAGCAGCGGCGCCGGGTTGAAGAAGTGCAGTCCGACGAACCGGCCGGGCAGGCGCAGGCCTCCCGCGATGGCGGTGACGGAGAGCGAGGAGGTGTTGGTGGCGAGGACGGCGTCGTCGCCGACGACCTTCTCCAGGTCGGCGAAGAGCTGCTGCTTGACGGGGAGCAGCTCGACGATCGCCTCGACGACGAGGGCCGCGTCGGCGAGCTCCGCGAGGTCCCGGGCGGCGTACAGGCGTCCGACGGCCGCCTCGCGCGCGGTGGCGTCGAGACGCCCCTTCTCGACGAGGCGGTCGAGGCGGGCGGTGAGGGCGGCCACGGCCTCCTCGGCGCGGCCGGGTGCGCTGTCGTAGAGCCGCACGGGGTGGCCGGCGACCAGGGCGACCTGGGCGATGCCCTGGCCCATGGTGCCGGTGCCGACGACGGCGACGGTCCGGTCCCGCCCGACGGGGCCCAGGGGCCCTCCGGCTGCGGCTTCGGATGCTTCCACGGCGGCGGCAGGCTCACTGGCGGTCACGTCGTCGCTCCCCCTGACGGTCACGTTGGCGCTCATAGGAGTGATCCTCCCCGATGGGTTTTCCACAGGATCGACAGGCCCCCTTGTCCCGACCGATCGTTCGGTTACTCTAACTCCGTACGTGTCTCCCTGCCCAGCTCGACGAGGAGTTGGTCCACCCATGGCCACCGCTCTGCCGACCACCGACCGTCTGGCCGAGAAGCACCGGTCCACGCTCGACCAGGCGCTCGACACCATCCGGACCCGCGCCTACTGGTCGCCGTATCCCGAGCACCCGAAGGCGTACGGGGAGGACGGCTCGCTCGACGCGGCGGCCGGTCTCGCCGCCCACCAGGCCCTGCTCAACACCCGCTTCGAGCTCGACCAGCCCGGCACGGACGGCTGGACCGGCGGCGAGACCTCGCCGTACGGCCCCGAGCTCGGCATCGAGTACCCGCACGCCGACATCGACGTCCTGCTCCCCGCGATGCGCGCGGGCATGGGCGCCTGGCGCGACGCCGGGGCCGAGACCCGCGCCCTGGTCTGCCTGGAGATCCTCGCCCGGATCTCCGCCCGCACCCACGAGTTCGCCCACGCCGTCATGCACACCAGCGGCCAGGCGTTCATGATGGCGTTCCAGGCCGGCGGCCCGCACGCCCAGGACCGCGGCCTCGAGGCCGTGGCGTACGCGTACGCGGAGCAGACCCGCACCCCCGCCGGCCGGGCCGACTGGTCCAAGCCGCAGGGCAAGCGCGACCCCCTGGAGCTGAGCAAGGAGTTCACCCCGGTCGGCCGCGGCATCGCCCTGGTGATCGGCTGCAACACCTTCCCCACGTGGAACGGCTACCCGGGCCTGTTCGCCTCCCTCGCCACCGGCAACCCGGTCCTGGTCAAGCCGCACCCGCGCGCGGTGCTCCCGCTCGCGCTGACCGTGCGCGTCGCCCGTGAGGTGCTCGCCGAGTCCGGCTTCGACCCGAACCTGGTCGCGCTCGCCGTCGAGCGCCCGGGCGAGGGCATCGCCAAGACCCTGGCCGTGCGCCCCGAGATCCGGATCATCGACTACACCGGCTCGACCGCCTTCGGCGACTGGCTGGAGGCCAACGCCCGCCAGGCGCAGGTCTACACCGAGAAGGCCGGCGTCAACACGGTGGTGGTCGACTCCACCGACGACTACAAGGGGATGCTCGCCAACCTGGCCTTCTCGCTGTCCCTGTACAGCGGCCAGATGTGCACCACCCCGCAGAACCTGCTGATCCCCCGCGACGGCATCACCACCGACCAGGGCCCCAAGTCGTACGACGAGGTCGTCGCCGACCTCGCCGCGGCGGTCGGCGGTCTGCTCGGCGACGACGCCCGGGCGAACGGTCTGCTGGGCGCCCTGGTCAACCCGGACGTGAAGGCGCGGCTCGAGGCCGCCGCCGGCCTCGGCGAGGTGGCGCTCGCCTCCCGCGAGGTCGTCAACCCGGAGTACCCGGACGCGGTGGTCCGCACGCCGGTCGTCGTGAAGCTGGACGGCTCGAAGCCGGACGCCCAGGCCGCGTACTTCTCGGAGTGCTTCGGCCCGGTCTCCTTCGCCGTCGCGGTGGAGTCCACCGACGGCGCCCTGGAGCTGCTGCGGCGCACGGTCCGCGAGAAGGGCGCGATGACGGTCGGGGCCTACACGACCTCGGCGGACGTCGAGCGCGCGGTGGAGGAGGTCTGTCTGGAGGAGTCGGCGCAGCTGTCGCTGAACCTCACGGGCGGCGTCTACGTGAACCAGACCGCCGCGTTCTCCGACTTCCACGGCTCCGGCGGCAACCCGGCGGCGAACGCCGCCCTGTGCGACGGCGCCTTCGTCTCCAACCGCTTCCGGGTGGTGGAGGTCCGCCGCCAGGCCTGAGGCACCCCCGCGTGGAGGCTCCCAGGGGCCTCCACGCGGCCCCCCGGGCGTCTCCCGTCTAGGGGGTCTCGATCTCCGCGTAGCGCTGGACCCACGCGTGCATGGCGATGGCGGCGGCCGCTCCCGCGTTGATCGAGCGGGTCGAGCCGAACTGGGCGATCGAGCAGACCATCTCGACGTGGGCGCGGGCCTCCTCGGTGAGCCCCGGGCCCTCCTGCCCGAAGAGCAGCACGCAGCGGCGGGGCAGCACGGTCCGCTCCAGCGGTACGGCGCCCGGCAGGTTGTCGATGCCGATGACCGGGATGCCCTCGGCCGCTGCCCACGAGGTCAGCGACTCGGTGTCCGGGTGGTGCCGGACGTGCTGGTAGCGGTCGGTGACCATGGCGCCGCGCCGGTTCCAGCGCCGCCGGCCCACGATGTGGACCTCCTTCGCCAGGAACGCGTTGGCCGTCCGTACCACCGAACCGATGTTGAAGTCGTGGCCCCAGTTCTCCACGGCCACGTGGAAGTCGTGCCGCCGGGTGTCCAGGTCGGCGACGACCGCCTCCCGCGTCCAGTACCGGTAGCGGTCGACGACATTGCGCCGGTCGCCGTCGGCGAGCAGCTCGGGGTCGTACCGCTCGTCCTCGGGCCACGGCTCGGGGTGCGGGCCGACGCCGACCTCGGGGGCGAAACCCTCGTCGTACTGGACCGGCTCCGACGCCTCGGGCGCTGCCGTCTCTTCGGTGGTGCTCACCCGACGAGGGTACGGGGACCGTGCTCCTCACCCGTACGGCGCTGCTCGGGCACCGTCCCGGCGGATGCCCGCCGCCGCAGCCTGTCCCCGCCCCGTGCGACCCGGGCGCCGAGCGCCACCAGGAACGCCGTCGGCAGGAAGACGGCGTCCGCGGAGATCATCGCGAGCGAGAAGACCGGCAGTCCGAGGAGTACGGCGATCCCGGCGTGCTCCAGCATCATCGCGACGAGCAGGACGTTCTTGACCTTGCGGTGGAAGAGCGTGAACGGGAAGGCGACCTGCACGATCACGGTGCCGTAGGTCAGCAGCATCACCATGACCCCGCTGGTCCCGAGCAGCTCGGAGAGGGCGGGCCAGGGCGTGAAGTAGTCGAGGTTGAGCGGGTAGAACAGCGCGGTGCCGTCCTGCCAGCGCGAGCCCTGGATCTTGTACCAGCCGGCCGTGGCGTAGATCAGACAGACCTCCGCCATGATCACGAAGAGGGCGGCGTTGTGCGCGAGGTTCGCGAGGGCGTCGAGCAGGGTGCGCGGCTCCCCGGGCGCAAACCGGCACACCAGCCACCACAGGCCGTTCCCCAGCCACAGGACCCACAGCAGCACCGGCAGCCACCACTCGCCGGTGACCGGGCTGAACCAGGTGGTGGCGAGGAGGAAGCCGCCGAGCACCGTCCACAGGAGGGGGCCGACGCGATCGTGGCGCGCGGGTTCACCGGCTTCCGCGGCGCGGGCCTCGCGGGCGGCCCGCCGGGCGTCGAGGGACCACACCTGGGCGCAGCGGGTCAGCACGAGATAGATCGCGGCGAGGTGGAGGACGTTGTCGCCGCCGTCGCCGACGAAGACGGACCGGTTCTGCAGCGAGAGCACGCCCGCCATGAAGACCACCGACACGGCGCGGGTGCGCCAGCCGAGCAGGAGCAGCACGGCCGAGAGCACGGCGAGCCCGTAGACGAGCTCGAACCAGAGCCGGCCGTCCGACCACATGAGCACGCTGAAGGACCGGTTGTCGGCGATCAGCCGGCGGGCCATCTCCCAGGACCAGGGGCCGTCGGGGCCGTACAGCTCGTGCCGGAACGGCAGCTCGCGCAGCAGGAAGACCAGCCAGGTCAGCGAGAAGCCGATCCGTACGATCGCGGTCTGGTACGGCCCGAGGGCGCGGCCCGTGACGTTCTGGACGGCGCGTGCGAGCCGCCGGTCGAAGGGCTCGGGGGCCCGGCCACGCGCGCGCGTGGGAGCGAAGGGGGAGGCAGGGGCGGGGCCGGCGGCGGGTGTGAAGCCCGGCGTGGGGCCGGGGGTGGGCGTGGAGCCGGGGGTGGGAGTGCTCATCGGCCCGCCTCCGTGCGGCTTCTGTCGGCCCCGGCGGGCCGGTCGGCGTCGGTGACCGGCCACCACGGGAAGTCGCGGTAGGAGGGAGCGGTGTCGGTCTTCTCCGTGCTCCACGCGGGGGCGGGGACCGCCCGGGTGACCGTACGCAGCTGGACGCGCTCCACGTCACCGGACCGGTCCGCGAGGCGCAGCATGGCGATCCGGCGCATGTACTCCTCCGAGAGACGGCCACGCGTCCCGTTGGGGGTGTGGTCCTCGGAGTGCGAGTTGAGATAGAAGTCCACGGCCCGCCGCAGCTCGTTCTGCTGGGCGTGGCTGGGCATCGGGTTGTGCCGGATCGCCTCGGCGTCCTGGGCGGTGAGGTCGATCCAGCCGGTGGTGCGGCGGCTGCCGTCGGCGGCGACGAGTTCGGCCCGGACCTCGACGGAGACGTTCTGCTGGAGCGGGTTCGGCGCGAAGAGCTTCCAGTTCTGTTCGAACTCGGGATAGATCCAGTCGTCGACCGCCTGGCCGTGCCTCTTGGTCAGCGTGTTGGACGGCGCGACGTGCAGGAACACCATCGCCAGATGGACGCAGGCGAAGACCCCGGCGACGGCGAGCGCCACGGCGAGGACGACCTGGTAGGGCATCGACAGGGCCATGATCCCGCCGCCCGCGCGTTCCGCCGCGGGCGGCGTGTCGAGGCCGTCGCCGGGGCGGCCCGGGGGCTGTGCCACGGGGCCCGACGAGGCCTCGCGCCCGGTGTCCGCCGGGGGCGTCGGACGGCCGTCGTCCGCGTCAGCGGCGCCCTTTTCGACGTACGCGTCCATCCCGCCCCGATCCCGATCGGCCCACCTCGGTTATCCACAGGGTTGACACCATACGGGCCGCCGACTCACCATTGAAGCTATTCAACCGAACGATCGGTCGGTAGGGAGTCCGATGACCGCAGTGACGGCAGGGACGGCAGAGACCACGGGCGCGCCCCGCGGGTCGGACGCGGCCGTGGCGGCGGAGCAGGCCGCCTACGAGGCCGTGTTCGACGCCGCAGTGGCCGCCGACGAGCGGATCGAGCCGCGCGACTGGATGCCCGAGGCCTACCGCGCCTCGCTCGTCCGGCAGATCGCGCAGCACGCCCACTCCGAGATCATCGGCATGCAGCCGGAGGCGAACTGGATCACCCGCGCGCCCTCGCTGCGCCGCAAGGCGATCCTCATGGCCAAGGTCCAGGACGAGGCCGGCCACGGCCTGTACCTGTACAGCGCCGCCGAGACCCTCGGTACCAGCCGCGACGAGCTGCTCGACAAGCTCCACTCGGGCCGCCAGAAGTACTCCTCGATCTTCAACTACCCCACGCTGACCTGGGCCGACGTCGGCGCCATCGGCTGGCTGGTCGACGGCGCCGCGATCACCAACCAGGTCCCGCTGTGCCGCTGCTCCTACGGGCCGTACGCCCGCGCGATGGTCAGGGTCTGCAAGGAGGAGTCCTTCCACCAGCGCCAGGGGTACGAGGCACTGCTCGCCCTCTCCCGCGGCACCGAGGCCCAGCACGCCATGGCGCAGGACGCCGTGGACCGCTGGTGGTGGCCCTCGCTGATGATGTTCGGCCCGCCGGACGACGAGTCCACCCACACCGCCCAGGCGATGGCCTGGAAGATCAAGCGGCACACCAACGACGAGCTGCGGCAGCGCTTCGTCGACATCGCCGTGCCCCAGGCCGAGGCCCTCGGACTCACCCTCCCCGACCCCGACCTCCGGTGGAACGAGGAGCGCGGGCACTACGACTTCGGCGCCATCGACTGGACCGAGTTCTGGGACGTCCTCAAGGGCAACGGCCCCTGCAACGAGGAGCGGATCAGCCGCCGGCGCAAGGCCCACGAGGACGGCGCCTGGGTCAGAGACGCCGCGGCGGCCCACGCCGAGAAGCACCGCGTGGACAAGCACCACGCCGAGCAGCACCAGCACACCGGCAAGCACGGGGAGGCACAGGCATGACGAGCGACGGTTGGCCGCTGTGGGAGGTGTTCGTGCGCTCCCGCCGCGGACTGTCCCACACCCACGCGGGCAGTCTCCACGCACCCGACGCGGAGATGGCCCTGCGCAACGCCCGTGACCTGTACACCCGCAGGAGCGAAGGCGTGTCGATCTGGGTCGTGCCCTCCGCGGACATCACCGCCTCCTCGCCCGACGAGAAGGACCCGTTCTTCGAACCGGCCGCGGACAAGCCCTACCGCCACCCGACGTTCTACGAGATCCCGGAGGGGGTGAAGCACCTGTGAGCACCACCCCGGCCCCGAGCGAGGCCGCCGTGATCACCGGCGCCGCCCTCGCCCTCGGCGACGACGCCCTCGTCCTCTCCCACCGCCTGGGCGAGTGGGCGGGCTCCGCCCCCGTCCTGGAGGAGGAGGTCGCCCTGGCCAACATCGCGCTCGACCTCCTCGGCCAGGCCCGCGTCCTCCTCTCCCTCGTCGGCGACGAGGACGAACTGGCCTACCTCCGCGAGGAGCGCTCCTTCCGGAACGCCCAGCTGGTCGAGCAGCCGAACGGCGACTTCGCCCACACCATCGCCCGGCAGCTCTACTTCTCCACCTACCAGCGACTCCTGTACGGGCAGCTGGCCTCCGGCGACGGACCCTTCGCCGGCCTCGCGGCCAAGGCCGTCAAGGAGGTCGCCTACCACCAGGACCACGCCGAGCACTGGACGCTTCGCCTCGGCGACGGCACCGACGAGAGCCACCACCGCATGCAGCGGGCCTGCGACACCCTCTGGCGGTACACGGGCGAACTGTTCCAGCCCGTCGAAGGAATCGACGTCGACCACACGGCCATGGAGAGCGCCTGGCTTGCCTCGGTCACCGACGTCCTCGGCAGGGCCACCCTCACCGTGCCCGAGGGACCGCGCACCGGCGCCTGGGCCGCGGGCGCGGGCCGGCAGGGACTCCACACCGAATCGTTCGGACGGATGCTCGCGGAGATGCAGCACCTGCACCGCAGCCACCCGGGGGCGACATGGTGACCATGACCGCCCTGGAGGAGGAGCTGAGCCGGATCGCCGGCGCCGTCCTCGACCCCGAACTGCCCGTCCTCACCCTGGCGGAGCTCGGCGTCCTGCGCGGCGTCCACGTCACCGGACCCGGCCGGGTCGAGGTCGCCCTCACCCCGACCTACACGGGCTGCCCCGCCGTCGAGACCATGTCCTCGGACATCGAGCGCGCACTCCACGAGCACGGAGTGCCGGAGGTCTCCGTCATCACGGTCCTCGCCCCCGCCTGGTCCACCGACGACATCAGCGAGGAAGGCCAGCGCAAGCTCGCCGAGTTCGGCGTCGCACCCCCACGCCCCCAGGGCCCGGCCGGCGGCCCGATACCGCTGACCCTGGCGATCCGCTGCCCCAACTGCGGCTCCACCGACACCGAACTCCTCAGCCGCTTCTCCTCCACCGCGTGCAAGGCCCTGCGCCGCTGCACCGCCTGCCTCGAACCGTTCGACCACTTCAAGGAGCTGTAGATGGAGTCCTCAGGCGTGGGCGCCCGGGCCGGCGGACGGGCCGGGTTCCATCCCCTCAGGGTGAGCGAGGTCGAACAGCTCACGGACGACTCCGTGGCGGTCACCTTCGCCGTCCCGCCCGAGCTCCACGACACCTACCGCCACCTTCCCGGCCAGCACCTCGCCCTGCGCCGCACCGGCGAGCACGGGGAGGAGATCCGCCGCACGTACTCGATCTGCGCCCCCGCCACCCCGGCCGGCGAGGCCCCCGTCCTGCGCGTCGGCATCCGGCTCGTCGACGGCGGCGCCTTCTCGACGTACGCCCTCAAGGAGCTGGCCGCCGGCGACCTCGTCGAGGTCATGGAACCGATGGGCCGCTTCACGCTCACCCCGCGCCCCGGCCACTTCGCGGCCGTCGTCGGCGGCAGCGGCATCACCCCGGTCCTGTCGATCGCGGCCACCCTGCTCGCCCGCGAGCCCGAGGCCCGGTTCTGCCTGATCCGCAGCGACCGCACCGCCGCGTCCACGATGTTCCTCGACGAGGTCGCCGACCTGAAGGACCGCCACCCCGACCGCTTCCAGCTGGTCACCGTCCTCTCCCGGGAGGAGCAGCAGGCCGGTCTGCCGTCCGGCCGGCTCGACCGCGAGCGGATCGCCACGCTCCTGCCCTCACTGCTGCCTGTCGACGCCATCGACGGCTGGTTCCTCTGCGGCCCCTTCGGGCTCGTCCAGGGCGCCGAGCAGGCCCTGCGCGGCCTCGGGGTCGACCGCGGCCGGATCCACCAGGAGATCTTCCACGTCGACGACGGCTCCGCGCCCGCCCCGGTCCCCACCGCCGACACCCCCGCCCACGCCACGCTGACCGCGACCCTGCACGGCCGGTCCGGCACCTGGCCGGTGGACCGCGGCGAGACCCTCCTCGACACGGTGCTCCGCTCCCGCGCCGACGCCCCGTACGCCTGCAAGGGCGGAGTGTGCGGCACCTGCCGCGCCTTCCTCGTCGGCGGAGAGGTGCGGATGGACCGCAACTTCGCACTGGAACCGGAGGAGACCGAAGCCGGATACGTCCTCGCCTGCCAGTCCCACCCGGTCACCCCGGACGTGGAGCTGGACTTCGACCGCTGACGCAGGAGGAACCGGCGCCACAGCCCTCCGGCCCAACTGTGGCGCCCCCATTCCCTTCCACTAGAACCTGTTCTATCTTGACGATCCGTCAGGACCAGCAGGGGCACAACGGGAGGGCAGGGCAGTGGACTTCACCTTCACCGAAGAGCAGCAGGCGGCCGTCGAGGCCGCCAAGGCGGTCTTCTCGGGCGTCACGCCCGACGCGGTACCGAGCCCCGCCCTCACCCCGGGCGCCGTCTCCGAGGACCTCGACCGACCGCTCTGGTCCCGCCTCGCCGCCGCCGACCTCCTCGGCCTCGTGATCTCCCCGGAACACGGCGGCGGCGGACTCGACCCCGTCGCCCTCTGCCTCGTCCTGCGCGAATCGGCCCGCGTCCTGGCCCGCGTCCCCCTCCTGGAGACCAGCGCCGTCGCCCTGACCGTCCAGCGGTACGCACCCCCGAAGAAGGCCGCCGAACTGCTCCCCCGCGTGAGCCGCGGCGAACTCGTCCTCACCGCCGCCTCCCAGGGACGCACCGGCCACGACCCCGCCGAACGCGCCGTCACCGCCCGCCGCGACGGCACCGACTGGATCCTCGACGGTCTGCAGACCGCCGTCCCCTGGGCCCACGGCGCCGACATCGTCGCCGTACCGGCCCACACCCCCGACGGCGCCACCGTCCTCGCCCTGCTGCCCCGCACCCACGACGGACTGACCCTCACCGCGCAGTACTCCACCAGCGGCGAACTCCTCGCGGAACTACGGCTCGACGCCGTCTGCCTCGACGGCACCGACGTCATCGAAACCGAAGGCGCCTGGGAGGGGCTGCGCGGACTCCTCACCACCGGCACCTGCGCGCTCGCCCTCGGACTCGGCGAGGCCGTCCTCACCATGACGAGCCAATACACCGGAAAACGCGAACAGTTCGGCCACCCCGTCGCCACCTTCCAGGCCGTCGCCGTCCAGACCGCCGACCGCTACATCGACCTGCGCGCCATGGAGGTCACCCTCTGGCAGGCGGCATGGCGGCTGTCCAGCGGAGCCCAAGCGGCACTCCCCGCCGAAGGGGACATCGCCGTCGCGAAGATCTGGGCCTCCGAAGGCGTACGACGGGTGGTGCAGACCGCCCAGCACCTGCACGGCGGCTTCGGCGCCGACACCGACTACCCGCTGCACCGCTACCACGCCTGGGCCAAACACCTCGAGCTGTCCCTCGGCCCCGCCGCGGCCCACGAGGACGCCCTGGGCAACCTCCTGGCCGCCCACCCCCTCGACTGAGGACCCGCGGGAACCGGCCGGGACAGCCGGAGAACGTCAGAGGACGAAAGCCGGGCTTCCGGTACCCGCCACCATCGGGCGCCCGGCACCGTCCCAGGCCAGCATGCCGCCCTCGACGTTCACCGCGTCGAAGCCCTGCTGCACCAGATACTGCGTGACCTGCGCCGACCGGCCACCCACCCGGCACATCACATACGCGCGACCGCGCTCGGCCACCGCCTCGGTCACCTCACCGAAGCGGGCCACGAAGTCGCTCATCGGCACGTGCAGCGCACCCTCGACATGCCCGGCCGCCCACTCGTCGTCCTCCCTGACGTCCAGCACCAGGGCATCGGCCGGCACGGAAGCCGCGTCCACCGAGGGCAGAGGGGAGAAATTCATGGGACCGGCCTTCTCTCGATCAGTACCGCCCGAAGGGTCTCGAGCGCACGGAAAAACCTACTGCACCAGCCCGGCCAGCTCACTCTCCCGCTCGGAGACCTGAGCGAGCAGCTGCTCCGCGATCTCCTCCAGGAGGCGGTCCGGGTCCTCGGGCGCCATCCGCAGCATCGCGCCGATCGCGCTCTCCTCCAGCTCCCGCGCCAGCGTCGACAGCATGTCCTTGCGCTGCGCCAGCCACTCGAGGCGCGCGTACAGCTCCTCGCTCTCGCTGAGCCGCTCCTCGGCCGGCACGGGACCGGCCTCCCACTCGGCGGACAGCTCGCGAAGGACGGCCTCGTCGCCGCGCGCGTAGGCGGCGTTCACCCGCGTGATGAACTCCTCGCGCCGCTTCCGCTCGTCCTCCTCGCGGGCCAGGTCGGGGTGGGCCTTCCGGGCCAGCTCCCGGTAGAGCCTGCGGACCTCCTCGTTGGGACGGACCCGCTTCGGCGGCCGCACCGGACGGTCGGTGAGCATGGCCTCGGCCTCGGGGGAGAAGCCGTCGGAGTCGATCCAGTCGTGGAACAGCTCGTCCACCCCGGGCATCGGCATGACCGCGGCCCGCGCCTCCTGCGCACGCCGCAGATCCTCGGGGTCGCCGCTCCGCGCGGCCCGCGCCTCGGCGATCCGGGCGTCGAGCTCGTCGAGCCGCGCGTACATCGGGCCGAGCTTCTGGTGGTGCAGCCGCGAGAAGTTGTCCACCTCGACGCGGAAGGTCTCGACGGCGATCTCGAACTCGATCAACGCCTGCTCGGCCACCCGCACGGCCCGCTCAAGTCGCGCCTCGGGCCGCTCGTCCCGCTGCCCGGCCCCCGGCGCTCCGCCCGCGGACGCCTCGTCCCGGCTCGCGCCACCCGCGAGCGCCTCGTCCCGGCCCGCACCGCCCGCGGACGCCTCGTCCCGGCCCGGCTCCTGCTGCGGCGACTCGCTCCGGGACGGCTCGTCCTGAGACCGCTCGCTCTCGGGGCCCTCGTTCGCACCCTGGTGCACGCTCACGTCTACGCCCGCCCACGTCCTCGTTCCGGCTCGTCCCACCCAGCCTACGGTCCTTCCGAGGGGGCCTCCCCCCTCCCCCCTCCCCCCTCCCCTCCCCCTCCCCACCCTCCCCCTCGTGCCCCGCGCAGGGGCAGCAAGCCGCCGCGCATGTGCTCCCCGGGCCGCGGCGTCGCGTCGGCGCGGCCTCCGGTCTTCTCGGGGCGTCGGTCAGACGCCCAGTTCCGCCGCGATGCGGCCCGCTCGGACGGCGGTGAGCAGGTCGGCGTGGTCGGCGGTGGTGCGGTCCGCGTAGGACACGGCGAACGCGGCGACGGCCTCGTCGAACTCCTCGTTCTTCCCGCAGTACCCGGCTATCAGGCGCGGGTCGGCACTGTGGGCGTGGGCGCGGGCGAGCAGGGCTCCGGTCATCCGGCCGTAGTCGTCGACCTGGTCCACGGTGAGTGCGGCGGGATCGACGCTGCCCTTGCGGTTGCGGAACTGGCGCACCTGGAAGGGGCGGCCCTCCACCGTGGTCCAGCCGAGCAGGATGTCGCTCACGACCTGGATGCGCTTCTGCCCGAGCACCACGCGCCGCCCTTCGTGGCCGGGCTCCGCCACAGTGAATCCGGCGGTCGGCAGATGAGGCAGGAGCGCGGACGGACGGGCCTCCTTCACCTGGAGGACGAGTGCCTCGCCCCGGTGGTCGAGGAGCAGCACGACATAGGAACGGGTGCCGACGCTGCCGGTGCCGACGACCCGGAAGGCGACGTCGTGGACGGCGTACCGCGCGAGGAGCGGCAGCCGGTCCTCGGACACGGTCTCCAGGTAGGGGCCGAGGGAGGCGGCGACGGCGGCCGCCTCGGCGTCGGGGACCCTGCGCAGGACCGGGGGAGCGTCCACGAAGCGGCGGCCGCCGCCCTCGGCGTCGGTGACGGCCTCGGTGGAGCGGGCGGCGAACCGGGCGCTGGTGTTGTTGCGGGCCTTGGCTGAGACCCGTTCCAGGGTGCCGAGGAGGTCACGGGCGTCGGTGTGGGAGACGAGCTCCTCGTCGGCGATGGCGTTCCACGCGTCGAGGGCGGGGAGGCGGGCGAGCAGCCGCATGGTGCGCCGGTAGGCGCCGACGGTGTCGAAGGCGGCGGCCCGGCACACGTCCTCGCTCGCTCCCACTTCCCTGCCGACGAGGACGAGGGAGGTGGCGAGCCGCTTGAGGTCCCATTCCCAGGGGCCGACGACGGTCTCGTCGAAGTCGTTGAGGTCCATGACGAGCCGGCCGCGCGCGTCTCCGTAGAGCCCGAAGTTGGCCGCGTGGGCGTCGCCGCACAGCTGGGCGGCGATCCCGGTGACGGGGGTGCCGGCGAGGTCCTGGGCCATGAGCCCGGCGGCTCCGCGCAGGAAGGTGAAGGGGCTGGCGGCCATCCTGCCGACCCGTATCGGTGTGAGTTCGGGGACGCGGTCCCGGTTCGACTCCTCGACGGCCCGCACGGCGTCGGGCCGGTCGGCGGCGAGGGCGGGCTGCCGGTGGGCGGAGCGCGGGACGCGCTCGCGCAGTGCCTTGCCGCGCTCCTTGGGGGAGGCCGTGGCCCCGGCGGTCCCGCCGTCGACGGCGGCGCGGCGGGCGAAGCCCGGCACGTGCGGCACGCGCACGCCGTCCGAGCCGCTGTCCGACCCACCAGCCGTCGCTTCGTCCGTGCCGCGCTGTTCCGGCACGGCGACCTGGTTGTCGTCCATGGCCTGCCCTCCCCCGATGCGAAAGTCCAACATCATTCGGCCTGACGGTACCGCCGGAGCCGAGCGGTCGTCTCCCCCTGTGGACAAGGGCCTGTGGATAACTCCTCGGACGGCGACGGCCTCCGCCGTCTCCTCCTCCAGGCCCTTCGCCGCCTCGCCGTTTGCCCCCTGGGAGCGGGCACGCCACGGCGGGGCTCCCACAGCCCCCTCCCGCAGCCGGCTCCTGCAGCCCCCTCCCGCAGCCGGCTCCTGCAGCCGGCTCCTGCAGCCCCCTCCCGCGGCCCCTCCCGCAGCCGGCTCCCGCAGCCCGCTTCGGCCCCGCTACAGGCCCGCGTCCCGTGCGAGCAGTGCCGCCTGGACCCGGTTCTCGCAGTGCAGCTTGGCGAGGATCCGGCTCACATAGGTCTTCACCGTGGCCTCGCTCATGTGCAGCCGCTTCCCCGCGTCCGCGTTGGAGAGCCCTTCGCCGAGCAGCGCCAGCACATCGCGCTCCTTCTCGCTCAGGCCCGCGACCCGTCCCCGCGCCTCCTCGGCGCGGGCCGCCTCCCGGCCCGTGGCGAGCCGCTCCACGACGTGCCGGGTCGCCGCCGGTGACAGATACGCGTCGCCCGCCGCGGCAGCCCGTACCGCGCGGATCAGCTCCGCGGGTGCCGTGTCCTTCAGCAGGAACCCGGCGCCCCCGTGCTCCAGGGTCCGCAGGACGTTGTCCCGCTCCCCGAAGGTCGTCAGGACGATCACCCGGGCCGCCGGCGCCGCCCGGCGCAGCTCCGGCAGTGCGGAGAGGCCGTCGAGCACCGGCATCTGGATGTCGAGCAGCACCACGTCGGCGGCGTGCGCCCGTGTCGCCTCGACCGCCTCCCGGCCGTTGGCGGCCTCGGCGACGACCTCGATCTCCGGGTCGGAGGTGAGGATCATCCGGATCCCGGCCCTGATCAGCGGCTCGTCATCGGCGATCACGACCCTGATGGGCTGCCCTGCCACAGCTTCTCCCCACGGCTCCGGTACGGGCGGGTCGGCGCTAGCGCGCCTCGACCTCGTACGACTTCTTCTCGATCAGCTTGCCGTCCTTGAAGCAGAACCGGAAAACAGGCTCCTTCTCGAAGGTCTCGCTGAACTCGGAGGACATCAGCACCAGACAGTCGGCGCCCTCCGGCTGCGCCGGTCCCTTGCCGCTGAGGCCGGCGGTGGCGATCGTGTCGCCGGACGGGAGCTGGCCGCGTACCTCCTTCTCCGACGCCCCGACCTTCACCGCGTCGTACTGCGCGGGCTCGATCATGCCCTCCTTCACCGATCCCATCAGGAAGTAGAGACCGAGGCCCGCCGCCACCACCAGCAGGACGAGCGCCGCGAACGCGATCCCGCAGCCCAGCGCGATCGAACCGCCCGTGCTTCTGCCTCTTCCCCCACGCACCGCCATGGCCAGCTCCCGCTCCGTGAATGTCCAGTCGGCCGGTCCGACCACGACCGGACGACCATCACCCACCAGCGGTTTCGTGGTCTGCTGCCGGAAGTCGTCGGCCTCATCGACCAAAGGCGCTGCCTCCGCGAGGGGCGCCGCCCCGTAGGGCAGCATCCCGGCCACCCGGAACCCGCCGCCGTCGGCCGGGCCCGCATGACACATGCCGCCCACCAGCCGGGCCCGCTCGGCGAGACCGGTGAGTCCCTGCCCGCCGCTCACCACGTCCTTCGCCGGCTCGTCCGTGGGCTTCTCGTTGAGGACCTCGACAACGAAGGTGTCCGGCTCGTACCGCAGGTCGACGCCGATCACCGCCCCCGGCGCGTACTTGTAGGCGTTGGTGAGGGCCTCCTGCACGATCCGGTACGCGGCGTGGTCGGCGGCCGGAGCCAGTGACCGTTCCTCCCCCGACCGTCTCAGGCCGACCGAGGTGCCGGCCGTGCGCGCCGCCTCGACGAGCCCTTCGATGCCGGCGATCCCCCGCGCCGCGCGGCCCGTCTCGTCCCCGGACCGGCCGGGCGCCGCCGCCGAACCGTCGGGGGCCTCGATCCCGTCGCGCAGGATCCCGACGACCTCACGCAGCTCGTGCATCGCGGTCACCGACGCGTTCCGCAGGACGCCGACGACCTCGCGCTGGCGCTCGCTCAGCTCCCGGTCCACCTCCAGGGCGCCGGTGTGGACGGCGATCAGGGCCAGTTGGTGTCCGAGGCTGTCGTGCATGTCCTGGGCGATCCGCTGCCGCTCCCGCAGCCGCGCCTGCCCGACCACCATGGTCCGCTCCCGCAGCAGCTGGGCGTTGCGCTCCTGGAGGGCGTGCAGCAGGGTCCGGCGCTGGGTCCAGTAGCGGTGGGCGAGCCCGGGGGCCAGGGTGGTGCCCAGGTAGTAGAGGGTCGCCGTGAAGGCGATGGTGAGCAGCCGCCCCGCCTCCCAGGGCCCGACGAGGCTCCCGCCGACGTTCAGGACGAAGGCCGCGATGAACGCGGCGAGCGCGCGGCCCGCCCCCGCGATGTACCGGCCGGAGGACCAGCCGACGACCAGCAGCAGGGGCCCGAAGCCGGGCACGAAGGGTGTGAGTCCCGCGGTCAGGACGAGCACGCTCGCGGGAAGTCTGCGCCTCACGAGGGACAGCAGGGCCGATCCCGCGGCGACGGCGCCCAGCACCCAGCCCTCGCCGCCCAGGAGGTCCTCGGTCCCGGCGCCGAGCAGCGCGACGACCGCGGCGAGTGCCACCTCACCGGTGGTCCTGCGCCCCGACCACTGCCCCGGCACCGCGAACCACGCCCACCCTGCGGCGAGCGCGGCCCCGATCCCGTACGAACCTCGGGTCCCCGACTTCGACATAACGTCCACGCTCGCACCGTAGGCGGCAGCCCGGTCCGGGGTCGTCCCTCTTTCGTCGCATCCCCCGTCGACAAAAGTCGCTCCCCGGGACGACACCCACCCGCAGCCCGAGGCCAGGAGCGCTCAGCCCACAGCCCTCAGCCCGGGGCGCTCAGCACGCGACCCGTCGCGGAACGTTCTGAACGATCTAAACGATCTGAACGATCTATTCGAGCGATCCCAGGACGGCGACCGCCCGCTCCAGGTACTCCTCGAACCGCGCCCTCTCCTCGGGCGTGAACTCGGCGCCCAGCGCCCCCTCGACGCGCAGCGCGGCCTTGTCGGCCTTCTTCACGACGGCCCGGCCGGCCCGGGTCGCCCGGTTCACGACGACCTTCTGGTGCAGCTCCGAGGGCTCCCGGACCACCAGGTCGGCCTTCTCCAGATTGGTCAGAACCGTGGCCATCGTCTGCGGCGTGACCATGCACTCGCGTGCCAGCTGCGCCGCGGACATGCCGTCCGAGACCGACAACAGCATCAGGACCGCGTACTGCGGCACCGTCAGACCGAACTCCCGCAGCGCCTCCGTCTTGCGCCCGATCAGAGCCTGCTCGGCCCTCTTGATCGTGTGCCCCAGCCGACCTGCGGCGACCGTCTCCGTCGTCGTCTTCGCCATGTCAGGAGTCTCCCACAGGACAGAGCACGAACCAGGGGGCCGCGTCACCGCCGCCGGCCGCCCGCCCACCGCTCCACCAGCAGACCAACCATCACAGAGCACTGTCATAGAGGAGACATCTGCCTCTAGCCATGATCCATGCCGTATGGCAGAGTCCTGCCTGCACATGACGGGGCGTCTGCCACGCAAAGCAAGCGGGCGGGGCTCCACGGGGGCACAACGGGAGAGGCGGTGCGCACGACCATGCGCAGAATCCAACTGGGCGGCTCGCGAAGGACCTTCGCGTCGGTCGGCATCGGCTGCATGGGCATGTCGTGGGGGTACGACGAGCGGGGCCGGGACGAACGCGAGTCCGTCGCGGTCGTACGGCACGCCGTCGAACTCGGCGTCGACCTGATCGACACGGCGGACCAGTACGGTCCGTTCACCAACGAGCTGCTGGTCGGCAAGGCCCTCAAAGGCCGTCGCGAGAAGGCCCTGCTCGCCACCAAGGGCGGCCTCGTCGTCGACGACCCGGCCACGTACAAGAGCCACCGCGACGGCCGGCCCACGCATCTGCGTGCCGCCGTCGACGCGAGCCTGCGACGGCTCGACGTCGACCACATCGACCTCTACCAGCTGCACCGCATCGACCCCGACGTGCCGGTCGAGGAGAGCTGGGGCGCGCTCGCGGAGCTGGTGGAGGAGGGCAAGCTCGGCGCGATCGGACTCTCCGAGGCCTCGGTCGCGGAGATCGGCCGGGCCCACGCGATCCACCCGGTGGCGTCCGTGCAGAGCGAGCTCTCGCTGGGGACCCGGGACGCCCTGGAGGAGGGCGTGGTGGAGTACTGCGGGCGCGAGGGCATCGCGTTCATCGCGTTCGCCCCGCTCGGCCGGGGGTTCCTGTCCGGCCTGATCGGCAGCCCGCAGGACCTGCCGACGGCGGACGCGCGGCATCGGATCCCGCGGTTCCAGCCCGAGGCGATCACCGCCAACCAGGCGATCGTCGACCGGGTACGGACCCTGGCCGACGGCCTCGGCGCGACCGTCGCCCAGGTGGCGATCGCATGGGTGCTGGCCCAGGGCGAGCACGTGGGCGTCATCCCGGGCACCAAGACCCGCCGCTACCTGGAGGACAACGTGAAGGCCGGTTCCCTGACCCTTCCGCCGGAGGCCCTGGCCGAACTCGCCGCCCTGCCGGAACCGGTCGGCGCGCGCTGAACGTACGAGGACCCCAGCCATGCGCCTGCTCGTCCTGTCCGCCGCCACCGGCGTCTTCGGAACGAACGTCCACATCGTCGCCACGGGACCGGGAAGTCCCTGCCTCGTCGTCGATCCCGGGCACGACTCCCGCGAGACGGTCCTGCGGGCCGTCCGTGCCCACCGTCTCGAACCCGAGGCCATCCTCATCACCCACGGCCATATGGACCACACCTGGGACGCCGTTCCGCTCGCCCGGCACTACGGCGTCCCGGCCTGGATCCACCCGGCGGACCGCTACCAACTCGGTGCTCCCGCCAAGGGGCTGCCCGACTCGTTCCCCCGCGACCTGCTCGTCGGCCACCCGGACCGGGAGCCCGACGAGGTGCGCGAACTCCCCGAGCGGGGTGGCGGGCTGGCCTTCGCCGCCGGCGCGGTCACGGTGCTGCACACACCCGGCCACACCAGCGGCTCCGTGATGTTCCGCTTCGACGGCGGAGACGAGCCCCTGCTCGCCACCGGCGACACCCTGCTCGCGAGCGGCCCGGGACGCGCGGACGCGCCGACCGCGAGCCCGACGCGCATGGAGGACTCGCTCCGTCTGGTCGCCGGCCTCTGTCCGGAGGACACCCGGCTGCTGACCGGGCACGGCCCCACGTCCTCGCTCGGCCGGGCGGGAATCCGATGACGCACGCCATCCCCGGGCGTCCGGTGTGACGTTGGTCATGGCGAGCGGGAAAGAGCGGGCCGGGACTTGTGTAGAGTGGCATTACCGACGCGGGGTGGAGCAGCTCGGTAGCTCGCTGGGCTCATAACCCAGAGGTCGCAGGTTCAAATCCTGTCCCCGCTACGAGAAGGAAGGGGCCCGGCATCAGCCGGGCCCCTTTCGCGTTCCTCCGCCCTCCGCCCTCCGCCCTCGGGCCGGTGGCCCGCCGGCCCGAGCACCCTGGACTCCAGGGATGCGAGCTACCTCACACCTCACCCGCATGCTCGGGGGATAAACGAAACGGTCGACATCGTGATCACGATGCCGACCGTTTCTTACTTGTGCGCGAGGGGGGAGTTGAACCCCCACGCCCTTTCGGGCACTGGAACCTGAATCCAGCGCGTCTGCCTATTCCGCCACCCGCGCATTGGGTGTGCTCCGGACTCTCTCACTTTGCGGTGCGAGCGCCTGGCGACATCAGAAGATTAGCACGTCGCAGACCGTGGATTCACATCCGTTGTTTGGCCTCCGCTCAGGCAGACCAAGGTGAGGGAGGGACAGATGCGTGGAGGGGGGAAGGAGGGTGGGGGAAGGGCTCCGGAGGAGCGGGAGAAGACGAGGGGGAAGGCGGAGGGATGAAGAGGAGGAACGGGGAGAAGAGGGAGGAAAGGGAGGAGAGGGAGGAGGCACAGGAAGAGGGATGCATCACCCTCGACCGTCCGGGACCGGCCCCGATCGGGCCCGAACCGCCCCCGAACCGGCCCGATCCGGCACGGGATCGCTCTCGAACAGCCCCCGGATCGCCCCGAACCACCCCCGAACCACCCTCGAACCACTCCCGATCCACCCCCAGACCTCGACCGAGCCCCCGCTCCCACAGCCGGGTGCGGGACACTGTCCACAGGCCGCCTCTACGATCCGTGGGGAAAGCCTGTGAGAGGTGACACTCGTCCACAGGGCAGAGAAGGGGAACCAGCCGATTTCCCGACGCGTGGATACGATCAGTAAGCAGTACCAGGACGACAACGACGGAGGAGGTGCCCCATGGGAGTCATGAAGCGTTTCGAGCAGCGTCTCGAAGGTCTGGTCAACGGCACCTTCGCCAAGGTCTTCAAGTCCGAGGTCCAGCCGGTCGAGATCGCGGGCGCACTCCAGCGCGAGTGCGACAACAACGCGCAGATCTGGAACCGCGAGCGGACTGTCGTCCCCAACGACTTCATCGTGGAGCTGAGCGCGCCGGACTACGAGCGCCTCAGCCCCTACTCGGGTCAGCTCGGCGACGAGCTCGCCGGCCTGGTCAGGGACTACGCGAAGCAGCAGCGGTACACCTTCATGGGACCGATCAAGGTCCACCTGGAGAAGGCCGAGGATCTCGACACCGGTCTGTACCGCGTCCGCAGCCGCACCCTGGCGTCGAGTACGTCACAGTCTCAGCCGCCCTCGGGCGGCCAGCAGCAGCCTCACCAGCAGCAGGGCCAGGGACAGGGCCGCGGCGGATACGGGTACCCCCCGGCCGGCGCCCCGCCCATGCCCGCCTCCCCGCCTCCGGGCGCTCCCGGCCACCGGCCGGCGGCTGCCGCGGCGGGCCGTCCCGCGGCCCCCGGCCCCGGTACGCACGGGGGAGCGGGCACCCAGGTGCGCCGCTGGATCGAGATCAACGGCACCCGCCATCAGATCTCCCGCCCGACCCTGGTCCTCGGCCGCAGCACCGACGCGGACGTGAGGATCGACGATCCCGGCGTCTCCCGCCGGCACTGCGAGATCCGGACCGGAACGCCCTCGACGATCCAGGATCTGGGTTCCACCAACGGCATCGTGGTGGACGGGCAGCACACCACCCGCGCTACGCTCCGCGACGGCTCGCGGATCGTCGTGGGCAGCACCACCATCGTTTACCGGCAAGCCGAAGGGTGAAGCGGGGGCAATGTCAGAGCTGACCCTGACGGTCATGCGGTTGGGTTTCCTGGCCGTTCTGTGGCTGTTCGTCATCGTGGCCGTCCAGGTCATCCGCAGCGACCTCTTCGGTACGCGGGTCACCCAGCGCGGTTCACGGCGCCAGGAGGCGCGACCGCAGCAGCAACAGCAGGCGCGGCAGGCCGCCGCGCCTCCGCAGCAGCGCGGCCAGCAGACCGCGGGCGGTGGGCGGCAGCGCCGCGGCGCCCCGACCAAGCTGGTCGTGTCCGAGGGCACCCTCACCGGCACGACCGTCGCCCTCCAGGGGCAGACGATCACGCTGGGCCGGGCCCATGATTCGACGATCGTGCTGGACGACGACTACGCGTCCAGCAGGCACGCCAGGATCTACCCGGACCGGGACGGCCAGTGGATCGTCGAGGATCTCGGGTCCACGAACGGCACGTACCTCGACCGGACCCGCCTCACCACCGCCACACCGATTCCGCTGGGCGCGCCGATCCGCATCGGCAAGACCGTCATCGAGCTGCGGAAGTAGTGCTACATCATGAATAGGCGCGAGCGGAGCGAGCGAGTCGGGACGGTCCCCGCCACAGGCCGTGCCGGGCTCCCGACCGGAGCGACTGGAGCGACCGGCGTGACCGGAGCGACCGGAGGGTGGGCAGTGTGGGTCGAGACCGGCTGTACCCCGATGCAGCGTCGACAGGGCAGGTGCGCATGACTCTGTCCCTGCGATTCGCCGCGGGCTCGCACAAGGGCATGATCCGCGAGGGCAACGAGGACTCCGGCTACGCCGGCCCCCGGCTGCTCGCCATCGCCGACGGCATGGGCGGCCAGGCCGCCGGTGAGGTCGCCTCCTCCGAGGTGATCTCCACCCTCGTCACGCTCGACGACGACGTCCCCGGCTCCGACATCCTCACCTCGCTCGGTACGGCGGTGCAGCGCGCCAACGACCAGCTCCGGATGATGGTCGAGGAGGACCCGCAGCTCGAGGGCATGGGCACCACGCTCACGGCCCTGCTGTGGACCGGCCAGCGGCTCGGTCTGGTGCACGTCGGAGACTCGCGCGCCTATCTGCTGCGCGACGGTGTGCTGACCCAGATCACCCAGGACCACACCTGGGTCCAGCGGCTCGTCGACGAGGGCCGGATCACCGAGGAAGAGGCCACCACCCACCCGCAGCGTTCGCTCCTCATGCGCGCGCTCGGCAGTGGCGACCACGTCGAACCCGATCTCTCCATCCGTGAGGTCCGGGCCGGCGACCGCTACCTGATCTGCTCCGACGGCCTGTCCGGCGTGGTCTCGCACCAGACGCTCGAGGACACCCTCGCCAGCTACCAGGGCCCGCAGGAGACCGTGCAGGAGCTGATCCAGCTCGCCCTGCGCGGCGGGGGCCCCGACAACATCACGGTGATCGTCGCCGACGTCCTGGACGTCGACGGCGGCGACACCCTCGCCGGTCACCTCAGCGACACCCCGGTCATCGTGGGCGCGGTCGCCGAGAACCAGGCCGCCCAGCTGAACGACGGCGGGGCGATGCAGACCCCGGCGGGCCGTGCCTCCGGACTCGGCCGCCCGGCCCCGCACCAGCAGCCGCCCGCCGGCGGGTTCGGCCCGCCCGGAAGCGGCGACGGCCACGGCTACGGCGGAATGCCCCCGCAGGGCTCCTTCGAGTCGTACACCGACGACGACTTCGTGAAGCCGCGCAAGGGCCGCAAGTGGCTCAAGCGCTCCTTCTTCCTGATCCTGGTCCTCGCGATCATCGGCGGCGGGCTGTACGGCGGCTGGCGCTGGACGCAGACCCAGTACTTCGTCGGGTCCAAGGACCAGCACGTGGCGCTGTACCAGGGCATCAGCCAGGACCTGGCCTGGGTCTCGCTGTCGAAGGTCGAGAAGGACCACCCCGAGATCGAACTCAAGTACCTCCCCGCGTACCAGCAGAAGCAGGTCGAGGACACGATCACGGGCGGCAGCCTCGCCAAGGCCGAGACGAAGATCGCCGAGCTGGCCGTGCAGGCCTCGGCCTGCAAGAAGACCGCGGAGCGCCGCGCGGCCGCCGAGAAGGCGGCCGACCAGGCGAGCAAGCCGCCGGCCGAGACGCCGGACGGCACCGCCACCCCTGACTCCAAGCCCACCACAGCCGCTCCGACCCCGGGTCCCACCCTCACCGCGGAGGAGCAGAAGCTGGCCTCGAACTGCGGCAAGCAGTAAGCACCCGTAGGGGGCCTTTCACCACCATGAGCGTTGTCACCAACACGACCACCATCGGCGCGATCGAGGCGCCGAGCCGCCGCAACACCGAGCTGGCGCTGCTGGCGTTCGCCGTCATCATCCCGGTGTTCGCCTACCTCAACGTGGGCCTGGCCATCGACGGCAAGGTCCCGGCCGGCATGCTCGGGTACGGGCTCGGGCTCGCGCTGCTCGCGGGCGTCGCCCACCTCGTGGTGCGGAAGTGGGCCCCGTACTCGGACCCGCTGCTGCTGCCCCTGGCCACCCTGCTCAACGGCATGGGCCTGGTGCTGATCTGGCGGCTGGACCAGTCGCCGCGGCTGATCGCCCTGGCGAAGCGCCAGTACGGCGCGTTCAGCGCGTCCGCACCGAACCAGATGATGTACTCCGCCATCGGCATCGCCATGTTCGTGGGCGTGCTGCTGCTCCTGAAGGACCACCGTGTCCTCCAGCGGTACACGTACATCTCCATGGTCGTGGCGCTCGTACTGCTGCTGCTGCCGCTCGTTCCCGGCCTCGGCGCGGACGTCTTCGGTGCCAAGATCTGGATCCGTGTCGGCGGCTTCTCCATCCAGCCCGGCGAGTTCGCGAAGCTCGTCCTGGCGGTGTTCTTCTCCGGATACCTGATGGTGAAGCGGGACGCGCTCGCCCTGGCCAGCCGTCGCTTCATGGGGCTCTACCTGCCGCGCGGCCGTGACCTGGGTCCGATCCTGACGATCTGGGCGGTCAGCCTCCTCATCCTGGTCTTCGAGAACGACCTGGGTACGTCGCTGCTGTTCTTCGGCATGTTCGTGATCATGCTGTACGTGGCGACCGAGCGGACCAGCTGGATCGTCATGGGTCTGCTGATGGCCGTCGCCGGTGCGGTGGTCGTCGGCTCCACGGCAAGCCACGTGCAGTCCCGTGTGGCGGCCTGGCTCGACCCGTTCGAGTGCCTGAAGACGGCGCCCCCCGGCACCAACATGGCGTACGCCTGTGACCAGATGACCCAGGTGCTGATGTCCTTCGGCTCCGGCGGCATCCTCGGCACCGGTCTCGGTCAGGGCAACTCCGACCTGATCCAGTTCGCCGCCAACTCCGACTTCATCTTCGCCACGGTCGGCGAGGAGCTCGGGCTCGCCGGTGTGATGGTGTTCCTGCTCTTCTACGGGCTGATCGTCGAGCGCGGTATCCGCACCTCGCTGGCCGCCCGCGACCCCTTCGGCAAGCTGCTCGCGATGGGTCTCTCCGGGGCGTTCGCGCTCCAGATCTTCGTCGTCGCCGGCGGTGTGATGGGTCTCATCCCGCTCACCGGTATGACGATGCCGTTCCTCGCGTACGGCGGATCCTCCGTGATCGCCAACTGGGCTCTGATCGGCATCCTGATCCGGATCAGCGACACCGCGCGGCGCCCCGCGCCCGCGCCCGCCCCGTCCCCCGATGCCGAGATGACCCAGGTGGTCCGTCCGTGAACAAGCCGCTGCGCCGGGTCGCGATCTTCTGCGGCCTGCTCATCCTCGCCCTGCTCGTGCGCGACAACTGGCTCCAGTTCGTCCGTGCCGACGAGCTGAACGCCCACCCCAAGAACCGCCGGGTGCAGATCGAGCGCTACGCGAACGAGCGCGGCAACATCATCGTCGACGGGAAGCCGATCACCGGCTCGGTCGACTCCGGGGACGAGTACTTCAAGTTCAAGCGCACCTACCTCGACGGCCCCATGTGGGCCCCGGTCACCGGTTACGCCTCGCAGGCCTACGACGCCAACCAGATCGAGAAGATCGAGGACGGCATCCTCACCGGCAACGACGACCGGCTCTTCTTCGACCGCACGCTCGCCATGTTCACCGGCGAGAAGAAGAAGGGCGGCGACGTCGTCACCACCCTCAACGGCGCCGCGCAGAAGGCCGCCTTCGAGGGCCTCGGCAAGAAGACCGGCGCCGTCGTGGCCATCGAGCCGTCGACCGGCAAGATCCTGGCGCTCGCGTCCACCCCCTCGTACGACCCCTCCTCCTTCGCCGGCTACTCCGCGAAGGACGAGAAGGCCTGGGTGGCGCTGGAGAAGGACAAGAACAAGCCGAAGCAGAACCGCGCGATCCGTGAGATCTACCCGCCCGGTTCCGTCTTCAAGGTCGTGACCGCCGCCGCCGCGCTGGAGAACGGCAAGGTCAAGGACATCAACGCGGCGACCGACACCCCCGAGGGCTGGAAGATCCCCCTCTCCAACCGGGAGATGATCAACCACGCCCGGGGCTGCGCCAACGCCAGCCTGAAGCGTGCCCTCGACATCTCCTGCAACTCGGTGTTCGCGAAGCTCGGCGACGACGTCGGCCGCGACAAGATGGTCGAGATGGCCGAGAAGTTCGGCTTCAACGCCGAGCAGTTCACCCCGGTCCGTTCCTCCGCCTCGGTCTACGACAAGACGGCCGACCGCGGTGGCAACGCGCTCTCCTCCATCGGCCAGTTCAACACCGCGACCACCCCGCTCCAGATGGCGATGGTCACGGCGGCGATCGCCAACGACGGCAAGCTGATGAAGCCGTACATGATCGACGAGCTGCGCGCCCCCAACGTCGACCTGCTCAAGAAGACCGAGCCGGAGGAGATGAGCCGCCCGGTCTCGCAGGAGAACGCGCAGCTGCTCCAGCAGATGATGGAGAGCGTCGTCACCAACGGCACCGGCGGCAACGCCGACGTGAAGATGGACGGCGTCAAGGTCGGCGGCAAGACCGGTACGGCCCAGCACGGCGACAAGAACGCCAAGCGCCCCTACGCCTGGTTCATCTCGTACGCGAAGACCGCCGAGGGCTCCCCGGTCGCGGTCGCCGTGATCGTCGAGGACTCGGCGGGCACCTCGCGTGAGGACATCAGCGGTGGTGGTCTCGCCGCCCCGATCGCGAAGGCCGTGATGAAGGCGGTCCTGAAGACCCGGGGCTGACGTCTCGGCCCCGTTCGTGCCAGGTACCGGTCAGGTATCAGCTACCGGCCCCGGACGGATCGTCTTCCCGGGGCCGGTACCGTATCCGCGAACAGCACACACCGCCGGACCACCCATGGGTGCGGTCGGGACAGACGGAGAGGGCTGGATTAGCTATGGAAGAGCCGCGTCGCCTCGGCGGCCGGTACGAGCTGGGCTCGGTGCTCGGCCGTGGTGGCATGGCCGAGGTGTACCTCGCCCAGGACACCCGGCTCGGCCGCACCGTCGCCGTGAAGACGCTGCGGGCCGACCTGGCCCGCGATCCGTCCTTCCAGGCCCGGTTCCGCCGTGAGGCACAGTCCGCCGCCTCGCTGAACCATCCGGCGATCGTCGCCGTCTACGACACCGGCGAGGACTACGTCGACAACGTCTCCATCCCGTACATCGTGATGGAGTACGTCGACGGGTCGACCCTGCGTGAGCTGCTGCACTCCGGGCGCAAGCTGCTGCCCGAGCGCACCCTCGAGATGACGGTCGGCATCCTCCAGGCGCTGGAGTACTCGCACCGCGCCGGGATCGTGCACCGTGACATCAAGCCGGCGAACGTCATGCTGACGCGCACCGGCCAGGTCAAGGTCATGGACTTCGGCATCGCGCGCGCCATGGGCGACGCCGGCATGACCATGACGCAGACCGCCGCGGTGATCGGCACGGCCCAGTACCTCTCCCCCGAGCAGGCCAAGGGCGAGCAGGTCGACGCCCGCTCCGACCTGTACTCCACGGGCTGCCTGCTCTACGAGCTCCTCACCGTCCGTCCCCCGTTCATCGGTGACTCCCCGGTCGCGGTCGCGTACCAGCACGTCCGCGAGGAGCCGCAGCCGCCGAGCAACTTCGACCACGAGATCACGCCCGAGATGGACGCCATCGTCCTCAAGGCGCTGGTCAAGGACCCCGACTACCGGTACCAGTCCGCCGACGAGATGCGCGCGGACATCGAGGCGTGCCTCGACGGTCAGCCGGTCGCGGCCGCCGCCGCGATGGGCATGGGGATGGGCATGGCGGGTGCCCCCGCGTACGGCGGGGGCTACGGCGGGTACCCGGAGGACCAGCCGACGACGGCGCTCCGCCAGGCCGACCCTGCGGGCCAGACCTCGATGATGCCCCCGGTCAACGGTGACGACGGCGGCTACGGCTACGACGACCGTCCGGACCGCCGCCGCGGCGGCCAGAAGAAGTCGAACACCTCGACGATCCTGCTGGCCCTCGCGGGCATCCTGGTGCTCGTCGGCGCGATCTTCATCGGCGTCTCGCTGTTCGACAAGAAGGACGGCACCCGGCAGGTCCCCGTGCCGCAGCTGGTCGGCCAGACCGTCGCGGTGGCGACGGAGCGGGCGACCAACGCGGAGGTGAAGGTGCAGGAGGCCGGCACCGAGCGCTGCGACCAGCCCAAGGGCACCATCTGCCGCCAGAGCCCGGCCGCGGACGGCACCACGAAGATGGACACCGGCGCCACGGTCCAGGTGTTCGTCTCCGAGGGCGCGCCGCTCGTGGAGGTTCCTGACGTCCAGGAGCAGTCCCAGGAGCGCGCCGAGCAGTCCCTGAAGGACAAGGGCTTCAAGGTCAAGGTCGAGCAGCAGGAGTCCGACGAGGACCCCGGCACGGTCCTGCAGCAGAACCCGGACGGCGGCACCAAGGCGGAGACGAACTCCGTGGTGACGATCACCGTCGCGAAGCAGAAGCTGCTGCAGCTCCCCGATGTGAAGACGCGGAGCTACGACCAGGCCGTTCAGCAGCTGAACGGGGTCGGCTTCACGAACATCACCAAGGAGGACGTCGACTCCGACCAGCCCGCGGGCATCGTCGTCGACCAGACCCCCGGTGGTCCCTCGGACCAGTCCAAGGAGACCCAGATCACGCTGAAGGTCTCCAAGGGCCCGCAGCAGACCCAGGTTCCGATCCCGGGCGACCTGAACAACCGGCCCTTCAAGGACGTCAAGGCGCAGCTCGAGGCGCTCGGCCTGGTGGTCGTCCAGCAGGGTTCGGACAAGGAGGACGCCATGGTCTTCGGCACGAACCCGCCCGCGGGTACGCCGGTGAAGACCGGGGACAGCGTCACCGTCTTCACGGTGGGCGGCGGCGGCCAGGGCGGCAATCAGGGTGGCGGAGACAACAACGGTGGCATCGGCGGCATCTTCGACTGACGCCCCGGCGACCGTGCGGACGGTCGGACCGTTCGAAGGGGAGAGCCCCGGCATCCAGTGGATGCCGGGGCTCTCCCCTTGTTCGCGCCGGTCGCCGCGGCCGTGCCCGCGCCGTTCGCCGCACGCTTGCGCGCGCCGGTCGCCTCAGCGGAGTTCCGCCGGGGGCGTCCGGTCGCGGTCGACCTTCTCCGTGCGCACCAGTTCGCCCCAGACGATGTACCGGTAGTCGGAGGTGTACATGGGGGTGCAGGTGGTCAGGGTGATGAAGCGGCCGGGCTTCGTCTTCCCCGACTCCTCGGGGACGGGCTGGAGGACGTCCACGTTGTACTTCGTGGTCTCCGGCAGGGTCTTGTAGACCTTGTAGACGTACCAGGTGTCCTTGGACTCGAAGACGATCGGGTCGCCGTTCTTCAACTTGTGGATGTTGTGGAACTTGGCTCCGTGTCCGTCCCGGTGCGCGGCGAGCGTGAAGTTGCCCTGCTTGTCCTGCGGGAGCGCGGACTTGATCGGGTCGGTGTAGTAGCCGGCGACGCCGTTGTTGAGGATGGCGCTCTCGGTGCCCTGCTTGACGAGGATCTCGCCGTTGTTCATCGCCGGCACGTGGAGGAAGCCGATGCCGTCCTTGGTGTCGAGCGCTCCTGGCCCGTCGGCCCAGCGGTCGCGGACCTGGGCGCCGTCCTGGTCGGCGGCGCGGTCGGCGAGGACGTTGGTCCACCACAGGGAGTAGACGACGAAGAGGCCGAGCACCAGGCCCGCCGTGATGAGGAGTTCGCCGAAGAAGCTGATGACTCCGGCGATCCGATTTCGCACGCGTGCCACTAGGTCGTCCCGTCGTCCCGTCCGGAGGTGTGGGGTCTCAGCCTACGAGCGCTTTCGGCTTTCCCTGGCTGCGCGGGCGTTCCTCGACCAGCCGGCCCCACACGATCATGCGGTACGTGCTGGTGAACTCGGGTGTGCAGGTGGTCAGCGTGATGAACCGGCCGGGCTCGGTGAAGCCGGAGCCCTTCGGCACCGGCTCGATCACGGAGACGTTCGAGGGCGCGGTCTGCGGCAGGATGCTCGCCATCTCGTAGGTGTAGTACGCGTTCCGGGTCTCGACGACGATGGGGTCGCCGGGCTGGAGCCGGTTGATGTAGCGGAACGGTTCGCCGTGGGTGTTGCGGTGGCCGGCGACGGCGAAGTTGCCCTGCTTGTCGGAGGGCATGGCCGTCTTGAGCTTGCCCTCTGCGTAGTGGCCGACCATGCCCTTGTCGAGGACCTTCGCCTTGTTGATGCCCTCGGCGACGGGGACGACGACGTCCAGCTTGGGGATGTACATGATGGCGAAGCCCTCGCCGGGCTCGAACGCCCCCGGCTTGCTGTCGTCCTTGTCGGCGTCGCCCTTGGCCCAGGTGTCCTCGATCTGTTCCTTGGCCCGGTCGGTCTCCTGGCCGGCGAGGACGTTCGTCCACCACAGCTGGTAGGTGACGAAGAGCAGCATGACGACGCCGAAGGTGATGAAGATTTCCCCGACGGCGCGGCTGGCGATGACGCCGACGCTGTCCTTGGCGGCACGGGCGGCGCGCCGGGCCTCGACGCGGGAGAGCGGTGCGGACGGCTTCTCGCCGGCCGCGGCGCCGGCCGTGCCGGCGGACGGGCCGCCCCGGCGGCCCTTGCCCCGGCTGCCGCCCTTGGCCGCGCGGCGGCGTTCTGCCCGGCCGGGCCCGGGAAGGGGCTCCACGGCCTCCAGAACGGTCGTGTCGCCCGGGGAGGGCCGCGGGGCCTCAGGCGCCTCGTACGGCTCGTACGGGGGCGTGTAGGCGTCTTCGCGGGGAGCCTCGGGGGCGGCGTCGTAGGCGGCCCCGCGGGCGGCCTCGTAGCCGGCCTCGGGCTCCGGGTACGCCTGCGCGGGCTCCGGGTACGTCTGCCCAGGCTGCCCGTGCGCCTGCGGCGGTTCCTGGTACGCCTGCGCGGGCTCCCGGTACGTCTGCGCGGGCTGCCCGTGCGCCTGCGCGGGGTCCCGGTACGCCTGCGGCGGGTCCTGGTAGGGCTGCTGGGGCTGCTGGTAGGCCTGCTCGGTGTACGGGTACGCGGCCGGGGCCGGAGCCGGTTCCTGGTACGGCGAGGGGACCCCGTAGGGGTCCGCGGGTATCGGCTCGGGCTCCGGCTCGTTCGTCGCCCGGAACCAGGGAGAGCCCGTCGTCACGCGACGGCCTTGCCCACCACCGGCGCGAGCCCCGCCGACCGTCCGACCGCCCCCTTGTCGCCGCACTGCTCCAGCCAGTTGGCGAGCATCAGGTGTCCGTGCTCGGTGAGGACCGACTCGGGGTGGAACTGAACTCCCTCGACGGGCAGTTCGCGGTGGCGCAGGCCCATGATGATGCCGTCCTCGGTCCGCGCGGTGACCTCGAGCTCGGCCGGCAGGGCGGCGGGCTCGGCGGCGAGCGAGTGGTAGCGGGTCGCGGTGAACGGCGACGGCAGCCCGGCGAAGACGCCCTGCCCCTCGTGGGTGACGAGGGAGGTCTTGCCGTGCAGCAGCTCGGGTGCCCGGTCGACGACTCCGCCGTACGCCACGGCCATCGACTGCATGCCGAGGCAGACGCCGAAGACGGGCACGCCGGTGGCCGCGCAGTGCCGGACCATGTCGATGCAGACCCCGGCCTGTTCGGGCGCGCCGGGGCCGGGCGAGAGCAGGACGCCGTCGAAGCCGTCCTGGGCGTGGCTCAGCTCGACCTCGTCGTTGCGGAGGACTTCGCACTCCGCGCCGAGCTGGTAGAGGTACTGAACGAGGTTGAAGACGAAGCTGTCGTAGTTGTCGACGACGAGAATTCGCGCGCTCACTGGCCGTCCACCGTCACATCGTTGAACGGAAGCAGCGGCTCCGCCCAGGGGAACACGTACTGGAAGAGGGCGTACACGACCGCGAGGACCAGCACGATCGAGATCAACGCCCGCACCCACGCGTTGCCCGGCAGATGCCGCCAGATCCAGCCGTACATGACGTCGACCGCCCCTTCCGTTCGTTACGGGGACCAGAGTACGGGGCGAGGGGGCCGTGGGGGGTCAGCTGTCCAAAGCCTGTGGACGGCCATCGGCGACCGGCCGGGTGGCGTCGAGGTGCGCCCAGACGACGAGCCGGTGGCTGCTGCCCCACTCGGGTTCGCAGGTGGTGAGGGTCAGATAGCGGCCGGGACCGTCGAATCCGGACTTCGCGGGTACGGGGTCGATGACGCCGACATCGGTGGGCACAGTCCGGTAGGGGGCGCGGCCGACGCGGTACGTGAACCAGGTCGTCCCGTCGGTGAGGACGATCGCGTCGCCCTCGCGCAGCCGGGGGAAGTCCTTGAAGGGGTCGCCGTAGGTGCGGCGGTGGCCGGCGACGGCGAAGTTGCCGGTCGCGCCGAGGCGGGCGGTGCCTGCGTAGTGGCCGAGCCCCTTCTTCAGGGTGGCGACCCCGGTGCCCTGGAGGACGGGCCACTTCCAGTCCTTGCCGAGCCGGGGGACGTACATGACGGCGATGCCTCTGCCGGGGGCGTACGGCACGGCTTGGGCGGCGGGAGCGGCGGTCCGGACCGGGGTGCCGGTCCACTCGCGCTGGAGGGTGTCGATCTGGCCGGCGCTCGCGCTCGCGGCCTGGACCCCGGTCCAGTACAGGACGTACACGACGAAGAGGACGATCAGGGCGCCGACGGTGATGCACAGCTCGCTGAAGGTCCTCACGACGAGACGCAAGCGCCCCTCCCGCAGTCGGCTCCCGGCGGCGTCACCCCGGCCACGCGGGTGGTGTCAGCTCACCGGCTTCGCTTGGTGGAGGTCCACTGTGCCCGAGTACCCGGGAAGAGTCACCGCCCTGTGCTCGTCGACTTTCCAGCCGAGCCCGTACGCCTTCACGTACAGCTGGTAGTTCTGGATCGCCGGGGAGCCCGCGAGCGCCCTGTTCAGCTTCCCCCGGTCGCCGACCGCGGTGATCTTGTACGGGGGCGAGTAGACGCGGCCCTGGAGGATCAGGGTGTTGCCGACGCAGCGCACGGCGCTGGTGGAGATGAGCCGCTGGTCCATGACCCGGATGCCCTCGGCGCCGCCCTGCCACAGCGCGTTGACGACGGCCTGGAGGTCCTGCTGGTGGATGACCAGGTCGTTGGCCTGCGGCTCGGGGTAGCCGGGGGCGGCCTGGGCGTTCGGCGGGGCGTCGTTGAGGGTGACGGTGAGGCCGGAGCCGGAGACCTCCGTGGTGCCCGCCGCGGCCTCAAGCGCGTCGAGTCTCGCGTCCTCCGCACGCGTGGAGCCGTCGTCGCGGGCGGCGAGGGAGTCGACCTGGGCGCGGAGGGCGGAGGTGGACTCGTCGAGGCCCGCGTTCTTGTGGCTGCGCTCCTCGATGAGGTCGGAGAGCCGCAGGAGTGAGGCGTCGGTGCGGATGTTGGTGCCCTTGGCGGTGTTGAAGCTCGTGACGAAGATCAGTCCCGCGAGGGCGAAAACGGCAAGGGTGAGCACCTGGACGGGGCGCCACCTCGCGGTGCGGCCAGGT
Organism: Streptomyces sp. NPDC056480; assembly: GCF_042795405.1. NCBI lineage: Bacteria > Bacillati > Actinomycetota > Actinomycetes > Kitasatosporales > Streptomycetaceae > Streptomyces > Streptomyces sp. NPDC056480. Next base: position 98,818 of record NZ_JBHTSA010000001.1, read on the forward strand.
CCTTCGGGAGTGCCGGCGGAATTGCTCAACGTACCCTGATCCCCTTCGGTGCCGCGGAACCACTACGCTAACGGACGCCTGGGGGACGCAGTCGTCCTCCTTCGTCACATCCCGGCGCCAGCCACAGTTCCCTGCGCGGTCACGCAGCGCATCGACAGGAGAGTCCCTCGTGCCGAAGTCACGGATCCGCAAGAAGGCCGACTTCACGCCCCCGCCGGCGAAGCAGGCCACCTCGATCAAGCTGACCAACCGCAGCTGGGTGGCGCCTGTGATGCTCGCGCTGTTCGCCATCGGTCTGGTGTGGATCGTGGTCTTCTACGTCACCGACGGCTCGATGCCGATCGAGTCGATCCGGAACTGGAACATCGTGGTGGGCTTCGGCTTCATCGCGGCCGGCTTCGGTGTCTCCACGCAGTGGAAGTAGCGGCGAACAGCAGGGGTACGGCGGCCGTCTAGCGTTCGTACCCGTTGCCCGTCAAGCTCTCCCCTGAACTTATCCACAGCGTTGTGCACAGCACTGGATAACTTACGAAGATCTGTGGATAACTCGCACGAGGTTGACGCCGGTATGACCGGAATCACTCTCGCCGGAGACCACGACGCCCCTCGCCTCCCTGGAGAAACACCAGGTCAGTGGCGAGGGGCGCGGTCTTTCCCCACAGAGTGGGGAGAGACCGCCACGCACTGTGGATAACTCTGGGGAAAGCTCACAGAGAAGCTCGTCCACAGCCCTGTGCGCTCAGGTGAGCGTCGCCGTGCGGGCCAGCACGATCCCCACGTCGAGCAGCAGCACCAGGGCCAGCGCCCCGTACTGCACCAGGTCCCGGCGGGCCCTCGGCGCGTGCACGAGCGCGTACGTCACCACGACGCCCGCGACCAGACCACCGACATGGGCCTCCCAGGAGATCCCCGGTCGGGTGAATGTCATGAGCAGCGACAGGGCCACGAAGAGGATCACCGGCCGCATGTCGTGACGGCGCCGGCGGGCGAGCACCACCCAGGCGCCGATGAGGCCGTAGACCACGCCGGAGGCGCCGAGCGAGGGCTGGTTCTGCGCGGCCACGAGATAGGCCAGCACGGAGCCGGAGAGACCGGAGAGCAGACACAGGGCCGCGTACCGGATCCGGCCCAGCTCGGGTTCGACGATCCCGCCGATCACCCAAAGACCCAGCACGTTGAAGAGGATGTGCCAGACCTCCTGGTGGAGGACGGTCGAGGTCAGCAGCCGGTACCACTCGCCGTCGGCGACCCCGACGAGCTCGCCGAGCGCCGGGCTGTAGGCGTAGCCGATGAGCACGAGCTCGTCGACGAGCCGGTCGCCGAACACCAGGACGGCCAGGTAGACCGCGAGGTTGATCCCGATGAGGATCTTGGTGACGAGGCGGTCGTCCGCCGCGACCCGGCCGCCCGCGAGCGTCCGCGGCTGGTTGGCGTCGGCGGCGTGGCCGGTCCCCGAACCGTTGCGCACGCAGTCCGGGCACTGGAAGCCGACCGAGGCGGAGACCATGCACGCCGGGCAGATCGGCTTCTCGCAGCGCGTGCAGCGGACGCCGGTCTCCACCTCGGGGTGCCGGTAGCAGCGCGGCAGACCGGCGCGCGCGTTCTCGGAGGGTTTCGGTTCCATGAGAGGTGCCGTCCCTTCCGCCTCAGCGCTTCTCGATCACCACGGACTCGATGACCACGTCCTGCAGCGGTCGCTCGGTGTGCGGGTCGGTCGCGGTGGCCGCGATCGCGTCCACGACCTTCCGGCTCTCCTTGTCGGCGACCTCGCCGAAGATGGTGTGCTTGCGGTTCAGCCAGGTCGCGGGAGCGACGGTGACGAAGAACTGCGAGCCGTTGGTGCCCGGGCCGGCGTTGGCCATGGCCAGCAGATAGGGACGGTCGAAGAAGAGCTCCGGGTGGAACTCGTCGGCGAACTCGTAGCCGGGGCCGCCCGTGCCGTTCCCCAGCGGGTCACCGGCCTGGATCATGAAGCCCTTGATGACCCGGTGGAAGACCGTGCCGTCGTAGAGCGGCTCCGAGGAGACCGTGCCTGTCGCGGGGTGCGTCCACTCGCGCTCACCGCCGGCGAGCTCGACGAAGTTCCTGACCGTCTTCGGGGCGTGGAACGGCATCAGCCGCACCTCGATGTCACCCAGGCTGGTCTTGAGGATCGCGTACAGCTGCTCGGCCACGGTCGCCTTCCGTCCACGTCATGTCGCGTCATGCCCACGTCTGTCTCTGGCGTGTCCGATCCTCGCATGCCCCGGATGCCCACCCCACATGCCGGACCTGGCTCCGGGGGGCATGATTCCGAAAAGGATGGAAAGGTGAAAAACCGACATCGTCGCCACCGAGGAGGAGGAATCCCGTGACCCGCATGGAGAGCGTGCGCGCCGCGTCAGATTCGGCGAAGGAGAGCGTCCTGCACGCCGCGGAAGTGGTGGCGCCGTACGCCGGCACGGCCAAGGACCAGGCCGCGCACTACGCCCACGAGGCGCGTGTGCTGATCGCGCCGAAAGTCTCGAAGGCCGCTCAACAGGCTCGGGAGCAGGCTCGTGCGCAGTACGACTCGTACGTCGCACCGCATGTCCCGCCGCGGGTCGACGCGGCCGCACAGCGTGCGGCGGTCAAGACCCGCTGGGCCTGCCGTCAGGCGGCCGACTACACCGTTCCACGTGTCGAGCACGCGGTCGCCGCGACCGGTCCCGTCCTTGAGGAGGCCGGGTCGCGTTCGACTGCCGCCTGGGCCGCGCTGCGCGGTCAGGTGACACCGAGGGAAATCCAGAAGATCGTGAAGAAGCACGAGCGTCGGGCACGGGCCGGACGCCTCGCCAAGGGCCTCTTGGTCCTGGGCGTACTCGTCGGCGGCGCGTTCGCCGCCTGGAAGTGGTGGGACAAGCAGGCCAACCCCGACTGGCTGGTCGAGCCGCCCGCTGCCACCGAGGTGGAGGAGGGTTCCGTACTGACGTCCTACGACGAGGGTGAGGACGTCCTCGACCCGGAGGTGGAGGCCAAGGAGACCGAGGCCGAGGCGGCTGCCGCAGCCGAGGAGGCCGCCAAGCGCGACGAGCGCCGCTGACCGACCGGGGTACCGCTGGGTGCTGCCGAGGTCCTGCCGGTTTCCACCAGGGCCCTGCCGCATGCCGCCGGGGTCCTGGTTCCCGCGGGGCCCTGCCGGGTTCTGCGGGTTCCACGGGTCCTGCTGGTCCTGAGGGTTCCGCTGGTTCCGCTGGTTCCGCTGGTTCCGCGGGTCCTGCGGGTTCCGCTGGTTCCGTCCACAGGGCGGGTCCTGCCGGGTCCTGCTGTCGCGGGAGTCCTGCCGGGTCCTGCCGGGCGGTACGGAGCCGAGTGCTGCGAAGCGGAGTGCTGCGAAGCGGAGCCGTACCAGAAGGAGCCGTGCGAGACGGAGCCGTGCGAGGAGGTGCGGGTACGGGTGTGGGGAGTGCGCATCGTCGTCTCCCCGCGCCCTACGCCGACGCGGCGAGCGCCAGCTCGGTCAGCGCGGCCGGCTCGTCGGTCTCGGCCGCGGCGGTCACGCCGGCGACGGAGCGGTTCCGGGAGGCGGGAGAGGAGCCGTGGGCCTCGGCGGCGATGCGCTGCTTGATCGTGGGCGGCAGGGAACGGTCACCGACGAGCGGCCACCGGTGAGCCCTCTGCGCCGGTACGGAGGCGGGCGCGGCCCGCTTCTCCCCGGCGGCGGGTGCGGCCGTGGTGGGGCCGGCGGGCTCCTCGGGCTGCTGGACGGCGGGCTGCTGGGTCGCGGCGGCGGTGCCCGCCAGGCCGACGGAGGCGAGCAGGGCGAAGAGGACGGAGATGAAGGCGGTCCAGAACTGCTTGACCTTGGCGGTGGCCATGGCCCCTCACTTTCGTGACGTTCTCGAATGGTTCATTTCGGTTTGCGCGCTTTACGTACTTTCCTCATGATGTGGATGCGCTCCCGATTTCCACGGAACGTCGCCGCCGTCGCGCAGTTCTTCCGATGAACACCACCCGTCCGGAGCAGCGGACCCTGGTGACCGGCGATCTGGAACCCGGCGCAGGTCCTCCGAACGGGACGCGCGTCGAGTTCGCCCGCTTCACGTCCGAGACGGAAGCCAAGGGCCTGGAGTACGCGTCGAAGATCCAGATCGGCCGCGGCGAGGAGGTCGCGGCGGGCAGGAATCCCGACCGCCGACCCCGTACGTCTCCGGCGCCGCCACGCGAAACACCCCCTGTGACCTGCGTTTCCGCAGTTCACAGGGGGTGTTTGTCGTGGAGCCTAGGGGAGTCGAACCCCTGACATCTGCCATGCAAAGACAGCGCTCTACCAACTGAGCTAAGGCCCCGGAACGAGAACAGCGTACCGGGTCACCCCCCATGCCCGGCAAAAGGATTGGGACTCCCGGTGCGCGACCACTCTCCGTAAGATGCTGAGCGAGGTTCGCAGTGGCGAACCTAGGGATGGGGAGAAGAAATGGACGCAGCGCAGCAGGAAGCCACGGCGCGAGCCAGAGAGCTTCAGCGCAGTTGGTACGGAGAGCCGCTGGGGGCGCTCTTCCGTCGGCTGATCGACGATCTCGGGCTCAATCAGGCCAGGCTCGCGGCCGTACTCGGATTGTCAGCGCCCATGCTGTCCCAGCTGATGAGCGGCCAGCGGGCCAAGATCGGCAACCCGGCCGTCGTCCAGCGCGTCCAGGCGCTCCAGGAACTCGCCGTGCAGGTCGCCGACGGCACCGTCAGCGCCGCCGAGGCCACCGACCGGATGGACGAGGTCAAGAAGTCGCAGGGCGGCTCCGTCCTCACCAGCACCGGTCAGCCCGCCACCGGCTCGGGCGCGCCGACCGTCCGCCGGGTGGTCCGCGAGATCCAGTCGCTGATGCGCTCCGTAGCCGCGGCGGGCGACATCATCGACGCCGCCGACTCGCTCGCCCCGGCCCACCCGGAACTGGCAGAGTTCCTCCGGGTGTACGGCGCGGGGCGCACCGCGGACGCGGTCGCGCACTACGAGTCGCACCAGAACTGACGCGGCCGGCAGCCGGCCCGCATCGCCGACGAACGAGGCAACGGGGAGCGGACACAGCACGATGGGTGAGGTATTCGCTGGTCGGTACGAGCTGGTCGACCCGATCGGACGGGGCGGGGCGGGCGCCGTGTGGCGCGCCTGGGACCACCGGCGCCGCCGCTATGTGGCGGCCAAGGTGCTCCTGCAGAGCGACGCGCACACGCTGCTCCGCTTCGTCCGCGAGCAGGCGCTGCGGATCGACCATCCGCACGTCCTCGCTCCGGCCAGCTGGGCCGCCGACGACGACAAGGTCCTGTTCACCATGGACCTGGTCGCCGGCGGTTCTCTGGCGCACGTCATCGGCGACTACGGCCCGCTGCCGCCCCGGTTCGTCTGCATCCTGCTCGACCAGCTGCTCTCGGGCCTGGCCACGGTGCACGCCGAGGGGGTCGTGCACCGCGACATCAAGCCCGCGAACATCCTGATGGACGTCACCGGGACCGGGCGGCCGCATCTGCGGCTGTCCGACTTCGGCATCTCCATGCGCAAGGGCGAGCCCCGCCTCACCGAGACCAACTACGTGGTGGGCACGCCCGGTTACTTCGCGCCCGAGCAGCTCCTCGGTGCCGAACCCGACTTCACCGCCGACCTCTTCGCCGTCGGCCTGGTCGCCCTCTATCTGCTCCAGGGCCGCAAGCCGGACTCCCAGGCCCTGGTCGGGCATTTCCTCACGCACGGCACTCCCGGCGCCCCCGAGGGCGTCCCGGAGCCCCTGTGGCAGGTCCTCGCCGGTCTGCTGCAGCCCGATCCGCAGGCCCGCTTCCGGACGGCCACGGGCGCGCGCAAGGCCCTGACCGCCGCCGTCGACATGCTTCCCGAGCCGCGCCCCGACGAGGAGCCGGTCGAGATCTTCGACCAACTCGGCCCCCTGCCGTCCGGCTTCGGCCCCCAGGGCCCGACGGGCCCGGCCGGCGCCGCCGCACCCGCCTCGCCCACCGGGCCGGTCGGCGAGGCGGCCACGGCCGCCCGGGGCGCCTCCACGAGCGCTCCGTCCGCCGCACCCGCCGTGGCCCCCGGGGCCGTCCCGATGCCCGCCGCCACGCCCGTACCGCCCCAACAGCCTCAGCTGCCCCCACAGCCGCACTACCAGCCCCAGCACCCGGCCAGCCCCGCGACGGCCCCCCTCGCCGCCCCGGCCGCGGCTCCCGCGCCACTGCCCGGGCCCTCCGAGACGGGCAGCTTCCACCTGCCCCCGCCGGTCGGCCACCCGACCCCCTCCTTCGACCGGGCACCGACCTCGGCGGTGCCGTACGGACAAGCCCCTACTCATCCATACACCGCTCGACCCGTTCAGGTTCCCGCGCAGTACGCGGCCCCCGTCGGGGCAGCGACGGCGCCCTCGGCCCCCGCCCCGGTACGCCGACCGGGACCGCCCCCGAAGGTGGCGATCCCGGTCCTGCTGCTCGCGCTGGTCTGCTTCGCGGTCGGCTTCTGGGCCCTCGCCCAGACCTGAGCCGCTCCTGCCGCCCCGGCCACCCTGGCCGTCCTGGCGCCCTGCCGCCCTGTCGCCCCTGCCGCTCCGCCCGGCCCGTCCTCCCCAGGGACGGGCGGAAAAGGGCCCGGGCCCACGGCAGCCGCCGCTCCTACGCCGCCGCCCGCCTCCGTGCCACCAGCGTCCACCCGCCGAGTCCGAGCAGCAGCAGCGTCCCGCTGCCGATCCCGGCCGCCGCGACGACCCGCATGGAGTCGCTCCCCGAGGCCGCCTGCGCCCCCGAGGCGCCCTTCTCCGCCGCCTCCTTGTCGTCGGCGGTCACGGCGAACCGCCCGGGGTCACCGTCGTACCCGGGCCCCGGCTTCGCGTCGCCCCGCAGCGAGACCCGCAGGGTCAGCGGCACCGTCCTGTCCCCGTACTCCGCGGCCATCGCCGGGTTGAGCGTGGCCGACAGGTAGTACCAGCCCGCGAAGCGCATCCCGCTGGTCGCCTCGTCGTAGGAGCTGCGGTTCTCGTGGGCCACCGGGCGCAGCGCGTCGAGCGCGAGCGTCGCGGGCTTGCCGCTGTAGCTGACGGTGTTCTCGTCGACGTGGCCGAGCGCGGGGTTCTCCAGGGAGAGCACCAGCGCGTGGCCGATGTACTCGTCGCCGGTCGCGCTGCTGCCGAGTTCGGCGGTGGCGAAGAGCTGCTGTCCCCAGTCGACCGGCACCCGGAAGAAGAGCGTCTGGCCGGGCAGGATGTCGGACCGCCACTCGCCCTGGGTCAGCGAGGTGGCGTCGTGGACGCCGGAGCCTCCCCGGCGGGGCTGCGGGTCGCCCGCGGGCGGCCCCGGCGTGCCGGAGGCCCAGACCTCGGGGAGCTCGGTCGGGCCGGCCTTCTTCAGCACGGGCTCGGACGCGTAGCGGATCTCCAGCTCCCAGTCGTCCGTGCTCGCCTTCGACTCGCGCTCGACGAGCACGTAGTAGGCGCCGGCACGCTGGCAGGTGGAGCTGTCGGCGTCGACGATGCGGCGGGCGTAGGCGGCGAGCGGCCGGGTGTACTCGCTGGAGGAGAAGTTCGCCTGCTGGTACCCGCATTCGGTGCCGGAGCCGTCCTGCATGCTCACCTTGAAGCCGTCGCCGTACTCGGCCTTGCCGCCGGCCTTGGGCACCGCGACGACGGAGACGTACGCGTTCTCCCGATCGAGGTTGACCCGGTAGTAGACCTTGCCGTTCCTCTTGAGCGTGTCGCGGTAGGTCTGCCCGGTCTTGAGCTCCACGGCGTCCGAGCTGGAGGCGGCGCCCTGGACGCGCCGGGCCGCGCTGTCGAAGGTGTACGGCGGGATCGCGCCCCCGGCGGCCGTACCGGCGGCCGCCGCATGCCCGGCGCCCGTACCCGTGGCGGCCGTACTCCCGGAAGCCGTGTCCGCGGCGGACGCGACCGCCGTCTGCCCGGGAAGCACCACGACCGCTCCCACCGCCGCGGCCGCCGTGATCAGGGCCCCCGCCCTCCGACCGATGCCGGCCTGCGTCTTCACGCGCTGCTCCTCTTCACTTAAGCAAGTCGAAAGTTTGCTCAGGCAAAGCGAAGCCCCGGCCCGCTCTCGCGCGGCCGGGGCTTCACCCACAGATGGTTTTCGGCTCAGACACCGGAACCTGCGGGCACGGAGTCGGTCGCCTCCGTCCACAGGTCCTGCTCGGCGCGATCCGCCTGGATCTGGCGGTACACGAGGAGCCCGCCGATGGCGGCCAGTGCGACCAGGAGAAGCTTCTTCACCGCGCGACCTCGTCCTTCGTTGACGTAGGAGACTTCTGACGCCCACTCTACACATCGACCGATACCGATCGGTGACCTGTGCGAGGTTCAAACCTTCCAAGGCCCCCGGACAGACAAATCGACCCGGACGGAGGAACCGTCCGGGTCGATCGACACTGTGGGGCTAACAGGATTTGAACCTGTGGCCTCATCCTTATCAGGGATGCGCTCTAACCAACTGAGCTATAGCCCCGCCGCGCTCTGCGGTGTGTGTCCCGCGCGCTGACTCCTGAACATTAGCGCACAGGGGGGCCAGTCCCAAAATCGGTAACCGACCGGCCCCCTCGCAGGTCACTCGCCCGTCACTCGTCCTCGGCGAGCGTGAGCTCCACGCCGCCCACGAAGCCGGCCGACAGGTTGTAGATGAACGCGCCCAGCGTCGCCAGCGCGGTCATCAGGACCACGTCGATCACGGCGATCACCGAGGTGAACATCAGCACCCGCGGCAGCGAGAGGAACGACTGCAGATCGAAGCCGTTGGACTCGTTCGAGCCCGTGGCCTCGCTGATCGTGCCGCCGACCGTCGAGAAGACGCCCATGGCGTCCATGACCATCCACAGCACCGCCGCCGCGACGATCGTGCAGATGCCCAGCGCGATGGAGAGCAGGAAGCTCACCTTCATCACCGACCACGGGTCGGCCTTGGCCACCCGCAGCCGCGCCTTGCGCGTACGGGGCGTCGTGCGGGCCCCCGTACGCGGCCGGCGCACGGCACCTGTCTGTCCGCCCGCCGTACCGCCCGACGCCGGAGCGCCGTACGCCTGCGGCGGGTGGTAGGGCGCGCCCGGCTGCTGCGCACCCGTGCGCTCGCCGGGCAGCGGCCCGTTGTAGGTCTCGTACGAGGGCTGCTGCCCCCGAGTGTCCGTCACCGCAACCCCCTGGGAGTCCGTGGCGGGGCCACGGGCGCCGTTCGCTCCAGCACCAGCAGAAGCTCCGGCAGCCGCCGATCCGGCGCCCGTGGCTCCACTCACGCTCTTACTCCTCGTGCTCCCCGGCCGAGGGCTCCGTGCCCTCGACTGCCTCGGTCTCGACCACGACGGTCTCGACCACCGCCGCCTCGGACGCCTCCACGGCGCCCTCGGCGTCGTCGATGTCCTCGTCCTCGCCACCGGCCTCGGCGTTCCGTGCGATGCCGACGACGGCATCGCGCTTGCCCAGGTTGATCAGCTGGACGCCCATGGTGTCACGGCCGGTCTCCCTGACTTCGTTGACTCGCGTACGAATCACACCGCCGGACAGCGTGATGGCGAGGATCTCATCCGTCTCCTCGACCACCAGCGCGCCCACGAGCGAGCCGCGGTCCTCCACGATCTTGGCGGCCTTGATACCGAGGCCGCCACGGCCCTGGACGCGGTACTCGTCGACGGGGGTGCGCTTCGCGTACCCGCCGTCGGTCGCGGTGAAGACGAACGTACCGGGCCGGACGACATTCATCGAGAGCAGCTGGTCGTCGGCGCGGAAACTCATCCCCTTGACGCCCGAGGTGGCACGTCCCATCGGACGCAGCGCGTCGTCGGTGGCGGTGAAGCGGATCGACTGCGCCTTCTTGCTGATGAGCAGCAGATCGTCCTCGGCCGAGACCAGCTCGGCCCCGATCAGCTCGTCGTCGCTGCCGTCCTCCGCCTCGCGGAGGTTGATCGCGATGACACCGCCGGAACGCGGCGAGTCGTAGTCCTTCAGCGCGGTCTTCTTGACCAGGCCGGCCTTGGTGGCGAGCACCAGGTACGGCGCGGCCTCGTAGTCGCGGATCGCCAGGATCTGGGCGATCTGCTCGTCCGGCTGGAAGGCCAGCAGGTTGGCCACGTGCTGGCCGCGCGCGTCCCGGCCGGCGTCGGGCAGCTCGTACGCCTTGACCCGGTAGACCCGGCCCTTGTTGGTGAAGAAGAGCAGCCAGTGGTGGGTGGTGGAGACGAAGAAGTGGTCGACGATGTCGTCCTGCTTCAGCTTCGTGCCCCGCACGCCCTTGCCGCCGCGCTTCTGCGAGCGGTAGTCCTCGGTCTTCGTCCGCTTCACGTAGCCACCGCGCGAGATGGTGACGACGATGTCCTCCTCGGCGATCAGGTCCTCGATGGACATGTCACCGTCGAAGGGCACGAGCTTGGACCGGCGGTCGTCGCCGAACTTCTCGACGAGCGCGGCCAGCTCCTCGCTGACGATCGCACGCTGGCGCTCGGGCGAGGCCAGGATCGCGTTGTACTCGTTGATCTTGGCCTGGAGCTCGTCGTGCTCGGCGACGATCTTCTGGCGCTCCAGGGCGGCGAGCCTGCGGAGCTGCATCTCCAGGATCGCGTTGGCCTGGATCTCGTCGATCTGGAGCAGGTCCATCAGGCCGCCGCGGGCGACCTCGACCGTGTCGCTGCGCCGGATGAGCGCGATGACCTCGTCGATCGCGTCGAGCGCCTTGAGGAGACCGCGCAGGATGTGGGCGCGCTCCTCGGCCTTGCGCAGCCGGAAGCGGGTCCGGCGCACGATGACCTCGATCTGGTGCGTCACCCAGTGGCGGATGAACGCGTCCAGCGAGAGGGTGCGCGGCACGCCGTCGACGAGCGCCAGCATGTTCGCGCCGAAGTTCGTCTGCAGGTCGGTGTGCTTGTACAGGTTGTTGAGGACGACCTTGGCGACGGCGTCGCGCTTGAGCACGATGACGAGGCGCTGACCGGTCCGGGACGAGGTCTCGTCGCGGACGTCGGCGATGCCGCCGATCTTGCCGTCCTTGACCAGGTCGGCGATCTTCTGCGCGAGGTTGTCGGGGTTGGTCTGGTACGGGAGTTCCGTGACCACCAGGCACTGGCGGTTGTGGATCTCCTCCACCTCGACGACCGCGCGCATCGTGATCGAGCCACGGCCGGTGCGGTACGCCTCCTCGATGCCCTTGCGGCCGACGACGAGCGCGCCGGTGGGGAAGTCCGGGCCCTTGATCCGCTCGATGAGGGCGTCGAGGAGCTCCTCGTGGCTGGCCTCGGGGTGCTCGAGCGCCCACTGCGCACCGGCCGCGACCTCGCGGAGGTTGTGCGGCGGGATGTTGGTGGCCATGCCGACGGCGATGCCGGCGCTGCCGTTGATCAGCAGGTTCGGGAAGCGGGACGGCAGGACCGTCGGCTCCTGGTTGCGGCCGTCGTAGTTGTCCTGGAAGTCGACGGTCTCCTCGTCGATGTCCCGGAGCATCTCCATCGACAGCGTCATGAGCTTGCACTCGGTGTAACGCATGGCGGCGGCCGGGTCGTTGCCCGGGGAGCCGAAGTTGCCGTTGGAGTCGACGAGCGGCATGCGCATCGACCAGGGCTGGGCGAGGCGGACGAGCGCGTCGTAGATCGAGGAGTCGCCGTGCGGGTGGTACGTACCCATGACGTCACCGACGACGCGGGCGCACTTGTAGAAGCCCTTCTCGGGCCGGTAGCCGCCGTCGTACATCGCGTACAGCACGCGACGGTGGACGGGCTTGAGGCCGTCGCGCACGTCGGGCAGCGCGCGGGACACGATGACGGACATCGCGTAGTCGAGGTACGAGCGCTGCATCTCGGTCTCGAGCCCGACGGGCTCGATCCGCAGCACGGGCTCTTCTTCGGTGGTCCCGGTCGGGGTGGTTTCGTCGGCCATTGCTGGTCGTCAGTCCTTTCGTACGGTCAGCTGAGACCGACTCAGATGTCGAGGAAGCGAACGTCCTTGGCGTTGCGCTGGATGAACGAGCGGCGTGCCTCGACGTCCTCGCCCATCAGCACCGAGAACAGGTCGTCGGCCTGCGCGGCGTCGTCCAGGGTGACCTGGCCGAGCACGCGGTGCTCGACGTCCATGGTGGTGACGCGCAGCTCCTCGGCGTTCATCTCGCCGAGACCCTTGAAGCGCTGGATCGAGTCTTCCTTGATCCGCTTGCCGCTCTGCTTGCCCAGCTCGACGAGCGCGTCCCGCTCCCGGTCCGAGTACGCGTACTCGAAGTCGTCCCGACCCCACTTGATCTTGTAGAGCGGGGGACGGGAGAGGTAGACGTGCCCGGCCTCGACCAGCGGCCGCATGAAGCGGAAGAGGAAGGTCAGCAGCAGGGTGTTGATGTGCTGGCCGTCGACGTCGGCGTCCGCCATCAGAATGATCTTGTGATAGCGGAGCTTCTCGATGTCGAAGTCCTCGTGCACACCGGTGCCGAAGGCCGAGATGAGCGCCTGGACCTCGGTGTTCTGCAGGATCTTGTCGATCCGGGCCTTCTCGACGTTCAGGATCTTGCCGCGGATCGGCAGGATGGCCTGGTACATCGGGTTGCGGCCGGACTTGGCCGAGCCGCCGGCGGAGTCACCCTCGACGATGAAGATCTCGCACTTGGCCGGGTCGTTCGACTGGCAGTCGGACAGCTTGCCCGGCAGCGACGCCGACTCGAGCAGGCCCTTGCGACGGGTCAGATCGCGCGCCTTGCGCGCGGCCACGCGCGCGGTGGCGGCCTGGATCGACTTGCGGATGATGTCCGCGGCCTCGAGCGGGTTGCGGTCGAGCCAGTCGTTGAGGTGCTCGTAGACCGCCCGCTGGACGAAGGTCTTGACCTCCGTGTTGCCCAGCTTGGTCTTGGTCTGGCCCTCGAACTGCGGCTCGCTCAGCTTGACCGAGATGATCGCGGTCAGACCCTCGCGGATGTCGTCGCCCGTGAGGTTGTCGTCCTTCTCGCGGAGCAGCTTCTTGTCGCGCGCGTACTTGTTGATCAGCGAGGTCAGCGCCGCACGGAAGCCCTCCTCGTGCGTGCCGCCCTCGTGGGTGTGGATGATGTTGGCGAAGGAGTACACGCCCTCGCTGTAGCCGCTGTTCCACTGCATCGCGACCTCGAGGGACAGGGCCTTGTCCTTGTCCTCCGCCTCCAGGTCGATCACGGTGGGGTGGACCAGCTCGCCCTTGCGCGAGTTGAGGTACTTCACGAAGTCGACGATGCCGCCCTCGTAGTGGTACTTCACCGTGCGCGCGGCCTGCTCGGCGGCCGCCTCGGCGTCCGGGTCGTCGGCGCCGACCGTGGCCTTGGCGGAATCGCGCTCGTCGGTGAGCGTGATCGTCAGGCCCTTGTTGAGGAAGGCCATCTCCTGGAAGCGGCGCGAGAGCGTCTCGAAGGAGTACTCGGTCGTCTCGAAGATGTCCGGGTCGGCCCAGAACGTGACCGAGGTGCCGGTCTCGTCGGTCTGCTCGTGCTGCGCGAGGGGCGCGGTCGGGGCGCCCATCTTGTAGTCCTGCGTCCAGCGGTGGCCGTCCGTCTTGATCTCGACGGAGACCTTGGTGGACAGGGCGTTCACGACCGACACACCGACACCGTGCAGACCGCCGGAGACGGCGTAGCCGCCGCCGCCGAACTTTCCGCCCGCGTGGAGCACGGTCAGCACGACCTCGACGGCCGGCTTGCCCTCGGAGGCCACGATGCCCACGGGGATGCCACGGCCGTTGTCGACGACGCGCACGGCGCCGTCGGCCAGGATCGTCACGTCGATGGTGTCGGCGTGGCCGGCCAGGGCTTCGTCGACCGAGTTGTCGACGACCTCCTGCACCATGTGGTGCAGACCGCGCTCGCCGGTCGAGCCGATGTACATGCCAGGGCGCTTGCGCACGGCATCCAGGCCTTCGAGGACCTGGATGTTGCTGGCGGTGTACTGGTTGTTCTCGTTGGGGTCGCCGGAATCGGCCACGAAGCGCCCTTTCTGGCACAGCACAGGCCGTTCTCCGGGCATACGGGAGCGGCTGCGTCGTTCGACTTGTTCCGCAGGGTGGCGGGATTGTCTCCCAGTCTACCGGTAGCGCTGACACTCATGGGGGTTTGCCGGTGCCTGAGTCCTCATGTGCCGCCCTGAGCGGGAGCCAAACGACTCCCCATATCCGGACAGGGGCTTCAGAGCCCTCTGACGGCCACCCAGCGCTTCGAGCTGTGACGGCGAGTGGCACCGGCCGCGGGCATGGGTTCCGCCGGGGCGCGGGGTCCCTCCGGAAGCAGTCCGGGGAGGGTGGGCACCACGCCGCCGGCGCGGCGCCCGCTGCTCGGACCCGCGCCCCGGGGCCCGCCCCGTACCGCTGCTACCCGTAGGTGTCCCCGGGTCCGACGCTGCCGGGCGCCCTGAGCGGCCCGTACCCCCGCCGGGGGCCGCCCGGCCCCAGCACCTTGATCAACCGCACGGTCCCGTGCCCGAGGTCCTCGTTGAGCCGCGCCACCAGCGTCGGCGCGAGCAGCCGCAGCTGCGTGGCCCACGCCGTCGAGTCGCACTGCACGGTCAGCACCCGCGCGTCCGGCTCGTCGTCGAACTTCACGGGTACGCAGTGCTTGGCCAGGTCCTCGCCGACGATCTGCGGCCAGCGGCCCATGACCCCGCCGACCGCGGCCGGCGTCTCCCAGCCCCGCTCGGTGATCAGCCGGTTGATCGCGGCGCCGAGCGCCATCGGGTCGCGCCCGTCGGCGCGCGCGCCGGAGCGTAGTCCGCCCCCGCGCCGGGCCTGCTTCTTCTGCTGGGCGGCGGCGCCCTTGGCCTTCGCCTGCTCCTTGGCGGCGCGGAGCGCGACCCGCGCGAGATCCACGCCCGAGGGTTCGGGAACGGACGGCACCGGAGGCGTATCCACAGGCTGGGGAAGCTTCTCCTCGCTCATTCGCGCTCCACCGTCCCTCCGGCCACCTGGTACCGCGTCCCCGCGAGGACCCCCGGTACGTCGTCGTCCACGGCGGCCGTCACCAGGACCTGCTCGCCGCCGGCCACCAGCTCCGCGAGGCGCTCGCGCCGCCGGGCGTCCAGCTCGGCGAAGACGTCGTCGAGGACGAGGACGGGCTCGTTGCCCTCGGACCGCAGCAGGTCGTACGAGGCGAGCCGGAGCGCCAGCGCGTACGACCAGGACTCGCCGTGACTGGCGTACCCCTTCGCGGGCAGCTCGCCGAGCTTGAGGAGCAGCTCGTCGCGGTGGGGTCCGACGAGGGTGACGCCCCGCTCGATCTCCTGCTTGCGTACGTCGGCGAGCGCGGCGGTCAGCTGTTCGTACAGCTCCTCGCGGGTGTGCCCGGTGCCCGGCGCGGAGGGCCGGTACTCCAGGAGAACCGGCCCGCCGCCGGGTGCGAGCTGCTCGTACGCCTTGTCCGCGAGCGGCTGCAGTACGGCGATCAGGTCGAGCCGCTGGGCGAGCAGCTCGGCCCCGGCCCGCGCCAGGTGCTGGTCCCAGACGTCGAGGGTGGACAGGTCCATGCCGCGGCCGCCGTGCCGGCGGGCCATCGCCGCGGACTTCAGAAGCGTGTTGCGCTGCTTGAGCACGCGCTCGTAGTCGGAGCGCACGCCCGCCATGCGCGGCGTGCGCGCCGTGATCAGCTCGTCGAGGAAGCGCCGGCGCTCGCCGGGGTCGCCCTTCACCAGGGCGAGGTCCTCGGGCGCGAACAGCACGGTCCGTACGATTCCGAGCACATCACGCGGTCTGACCTGCGAGGACCTGTTGATACGGGCACGGTTGGCCCGGCCCGGGTTGAGTTCGAGCTCGATCAGCTGGGAGCGCTCGCCCTGGGTGACGGCGGCGCGGATCACCGCGCGCTCCGCCCCCATCCGGACGAGCGGGGCGTCCGAGGCCACGCGATGGCTGGAGAGGGTCGCGAGATAGCCGACGGCCTCGACCAGATTGGTCTTGCCCTGGCCGTTCGCGCCCACGAACGCCGTGACGCCCGGGTCGAGCGGGACCTCGACCCGGGCGTAGGAGCGGAAGTCGGCCAGCGAGAGATGCGTGACGTGCATGGTTGGGCGCCGACCTTCTTCCCCCGGCGGCTGTGCACCGCGGGGTGCACAGCCTGTGGATTACTTCTTCGTCTCGACCGCGTGGCCACCGAACTGGTTGCGCAGCGCGGCGATCATCTTCATCTGCGGGGAGTCGTCCTGGCGGGAGGCGAACCGCGCGAACAGCGAGGCGGTGATCGCCGGCAGCGGCACCGCGTTGTCGATGGCGGCCTCGACCGTCCAGCGGCCCTCGCCGGAGTCCGACGCGTAGCCGCGCAGCTTGTCCAGGTGCTCGTCCTCGTCCAGGGCGTTGACCGCGAGGTCCAGCAGCCAGGAACGGATGACCGTGCCCTCCTGCCAGGAGCGGAAGACCTCGCGCACGTCGGTGACGGAGTCGACCTTCTCCAGGAGCTCCCAGCCCTCGGCGTAGGCCTGCATCATCGCGTACTCGATGCCGTTGTGGACCATCTTGGCGAAGTGGCCGGCGCCGACCTTGCCGGCGTGCACGGAGCCGAACTCGCCCTCGGGCTTGAGCGCGTCGAAGATCGGCTGGACCCTCGCGACGTCCTCGGCGGAGCCGCCGTACATCAGCGCGTAGCCGTTCTCCAGGCCCCAGACGCCACCGGAGACGCCGCAGTCGACGAAGCCGATGCCCTTGGCCGCCAGCTCCTCGGCGTGCTTCTCGTCGTCCGTCCAGCGGGAGTTGCCGCCGTCCACGACGATGTCGCCGGGGGAGAGCAGGTCGGCCAGCTCGTCGATGGTGGACTGGGTCGCGGCACCGGCCGGAACCATGACCCACACGACGCGGGGCCCCTTGAGCTTGCCCACAAGCTCCTCGAGGCTGTGGACATCGGCGAGGTCCGGATTGCGGTCGTATCCGATGACGGTGTGGCCTGCGCGGCGGATGCGCTCACGCATGTTGCCGCCCATCTTGCCGAGACCGACGAGACCGAGCTCCATCAGAGATTCCTTAAGCGTCGTGTGCGGTTTACCCGGATCCGAGCCTACGCCCGGACCCGGGTGCACACCTGTGGGGTCAGCCGCTCAGGCGATTCCCCGAAGAGACCGACGTCAGCCGGCTCAGCCGCTGAGGCGCACCGGCATGATCAGGTACTTGTACGCCTCGTCCGCCTCGGCGTCCACGGCCGGCTTGCCGCTCAGCAGCGCCGGCTTGGTGGAGGTCGTGAAGGAGAGCTGGGCGACCGGGGAGTCGATCGCGCTCAGGCCGTCCAGCAGGAAGGTCGGGTTGAAGGCGATCGAGATGTCGTCGCCCTCGAGCTGCGCGTCGACGCGCTCCACAGCCTGTGCGTCGTCGCTGGAGCCGGCCTCCAGGATCAGCACGCCCTGCTCGAAGCTCAGCCGGACCGGGGTGTTGCGCTCGGCCACCAGGGCCACACGCTTGACGGCCTCGACGAACGGGGCGGTCTCGATGACCGCGACCGAGTTGAACTCGGTGGGGAAGAGCGTCCGGTACTTCGGCAGGTCGCCCTCGAGGAGACGGGTGGTGGTGCGGCGGCCCGCGCCCTCGAAGCCGATGAGGCCCTCGCCCTTGCCGGAGCCCGAGAGCGCCAGGGTGACCGTGTCGCCGCTCGTGAGCGCCTTGGCGGTGTCCAGGAGGGTCTTCGCGGGCACCAGGGCGACCGCGGAGGCGTCCGGGGACTCCGGCTTCCACAGGAACTCGCGGACCGCGAAGCGGTAGCGGTCGGTGGAGGCCAGGGTGACCGTGTCGCCCTCGATCTCGATGCGCACACCGGTGAGCACGGGCAGCGTGTCGTCGCGGCCGGCGGCGATGGCCACCTGCGCGGCGGCGGAGGCGAAGACCTCACCGGGGACGGTGCCGGTCGCGGTGGGCATCTCGGGGAGGGCGGGGTACTCCTCCACAGGCAGGGTGTGGAGGGTGAAGCGGGAGGAGCCGCAGACCACGGTCGCCCGTACACCGTCTGTGGAGATCTCCACCGGCCGGTTGGGGAGAGCGCGGCAGATGTCGGCGAGCAGCCGGCCGGAGACGAGGACGGTGCCGTCCTCCTCCACCTCGGCCTCGACGGAGACACGGGCCGAGACCTCGTAGTCGAAGCTCGAGAAGCTCAGCGCGCCGTCCTCGGCCTTCAGCAGAAGGCCCGCGAGAACGGGGGCCGGCGGACGGGCCGGGAGGCTGCGGGCCACCCAGGCCACCGCCTCGGCAAGTACGTCGCGCTCCACCCGGATCTTCACCGGAACCGCCTCCTGCTTGTTGCTGGCTCTTCGTCGACTGCGGGAACCAGTCTGACGTACGCCGCCGACACTCGGTGCTGCTCGGGGTCAAGTCGCGACGAGGGCGCGTCGGAGCTCCGGCGCCGAGTTGTGCACAGGTCCCACTTCGAAGCGGATTCCTAGCTAACTCTGAGTGGGAGTAGTAGTAGGGCCTGTGGAAACGGTGGATAACGTCGTTTTCGCAGGTCAGGCCCGGTTTTTTGTCCACTGGTCCTGTGGGTGACGTCGGTGGACAACTGGGGTTCTCTGTGGACACCCGAAAGTTCTGCACACCCGATACACAGGCCACGGGGAGTTCTCCCCAGCGCTGTCCCCAGCTTTCCCCAGGTTCCCCACAGCCCAAACGTCTCCCTTGGTGTGACGGCTTTCACTCGGCCCAGTGAGCGGGGGTGTTTCGTTGCCGAACAGTGGACAGGGGTGTGGAGAAGCTGTGGGCAACCGAGCTCCGCCTGTGGGCAGCCAGTGGACAACTTTGCGGGCCCCCTGTGGACGAAAGATTCATCCACAGCCTGTGGAGATCGTTTGCTCACAATTCCACAGGGGCCTGACCTGGAGTGATGCTCTGTCACCAGGCCGGCCTGTGGACACAATCCGGATAACTCGACAGTCCCCACCCTGTGGACGGGAGATCATCCCGCAATCTGTGGAGAACCCGCCACCGGAACGGAGTAATCGAACAGCCCGGGCTCGTACACAGCTGTGCACAGCGAACAGAAGCGCCCCATGAGTGCCCCATGAGCGCCCTGGCGATGCCCCGGCGGGGCCGTCGAGAGCGGGGTGGAGGGGTGCGTGGAGGTCTGTGGGGAGGGCTGTGTGGAAGCCGCTCCGGGAATGCCGAAGGGCGCCCCGGGAGGTGTCCCGGGGCGCCCTTCGGAGGCCGGTCGGCGAGGGAGGCGGCCGTCAGCCGTTCTTGATGCGGTTGGTGAGCTCGGTGACCTGGTTGTAGATGGAGCGCCGCTCCGCCATCAGCGCGCGGATCTTCCGGTCCGCGTGCATCACCGTCGTATGGTCACGGCCGCCGAACTGCGCGCCGATCTTCGGCAGCGACAGGTCCGTGAGCTCGCGGCACAGATACATGGCGATCTGCCGCGCCGTCACCAGGACACGGCTGCGCGAGGATCCGCAGAGGTCCTCCACCGTCAGACCGAAGTAGTCGGCGGTGGCCGCCATGATGGCCGGCGCCGTGATCTCCGGCGACGAGTCCTCGCCGCCCGGGATCAGGTCCTTGAGGACGATCTCGGTGAGCCCGAGGTCCACCGGCTGCCGGTTGAGGCTCGCGAAGGCCGTCACCCGGATCAGCGCGCCCTCCAGCTCACGGATGTTCCGGGAGATCCGCGACGCGATGAACTCCAGCACCTCCGGCGGGGCGTTGAGCTGGTCCTGCACCGCCTTCTTGCGGAGGATCGCGATACGCGTCTCCAGTTCCGGCGGCTGCACATCGGTGGTGAGGCCCCACTCGAAACGGTTGCGGAGCCGGTCCTCCAGGGTCACCAGCTGCCGGGGCGGCCGGTCGGAGGAGAGCACGATCTGCTTGTTCGCGTTGTGGAGGGTGTTGAAGGTGTGGAAGAACTCCTCCTGCGTCGACTCCTTGCTCGCGAGGAACTGGATGTCGTCGACGAGCAGGATGTCCACATCGCGGTAGCGCTTCCGGAAGGCGTCGCCCTTGCCGTCGCGGATCGAGTTGATGAACTCGTTCGTGAACTCCTCCGAGCTCACGTACCGCACGCGCGTGCCCGGGTAGAGGCTCCGCGCGTAGTGTCCGATCGCGTGCAGCAGATGGGTCTTGCCGAGGCCCGACTCCCCGTAGATGAAGAGCGGGTTGTACGCCTTCGCCGGCGCCTCGGCCACCGCGACCGCGGCAGCGTGCGCGAAGCGGTTCGAGGAACCGATGACGAAGGTGTCGAAGAGGTACTTGGGGTTCAGCCGCGCGTGCTGCTCACCGGGCGCGCCGGCGCCCTGCGCGGCGGAGGAACCGTGGCCGCCGCCCGGGCCGCCGGGCCTGGGACCGGGACGGACCCCGTGGTTCTGCGGGTCGGGCAGCTCGGCGCGCTCGGGCCGCTGCTGCTCGTAGCCGCGGGGCGGCTCGTCGTACCGCGACGGCCGGGACTGCTCGGGGCCGGTCGGGCCGGTGTACGGAGCCCGCTCCTGGTAGCCGCCCAGCCGGGGCTGCTGCCAGGACAGGTCCTCCTGGGTGCGCGGCCAGGCGCCGGGGTCGGGGCGCTGCTGCGAGTAGTCCGGGTAGGCCGGGCGGGCGGTGGGCAGCCCGTCGTCGGGCATCGGCCGGTGACCGTAGCCGCCGTCGTACTTGTCGTACGGCTCGGGCTGCTGGCGCTCGTCGTAGCGCGGCTGCTGCGACTGCTGCAGCGGGGGCGCCGGCGGGGTCGGCTCGCCGACGGAGTCGTCGACGGTGATCGCGATCCGGATCGGGCGGCCGCACTCACGGCTGAGGGTCTCGCTGATCAGCGGGGCGAGCCGGCCTTCGAGGACGCGCTTGCCCCACTCGTTGGGTACGGCGAGGAGCGCCGTGTCGGCGACCAGGGCGAGGGGCTGGCAGCGCTCGATCCACTGCTTGTCCTTGGGCTCGATTCCCTGCTGGCCCTCTGCGAGGAGATGCTCGAGGACACGTGGCCACACTGCGGCAAGATCAGCAGGAACGTCAGCCACAGGGCACGCTTTCTCGCAGGTCCCACGATGGTGTGGTTCTCGGGGGACGGTGGGTCGATGTCCGTGAGGACAGATCCATGAGGACAGGTTTGGACAGAACGGAAAAGATTGTGGAGTCCAACCACGGTAGTCGCGGCGGCTGACGTGGTTCAAGTTGTTGTCCACAGCCTGTGCACAATGGGAGGTGGCGACAGGTCGGTTTGACCGGATGGCGTAGCCGCGCGTACCGTGACCAGGTCGAGTTGTCGATGGCTGCTGCCGCCTGCCTCCGATGGGCAAAGATCACGGTCTGTGAACGTGTAGCGGTGCACTCGGGCGTATTGCGAGCTACTCGTGGGCGCACGGTGACAGCCAGGCGATGTCCCGCCATCTACGAATCATTTCTGGAGCCCCCGAGTGAGCAAGCGCACCTTCCAGCCGAACAACCGTCGTCGCGCCAAGACCCACGGCTTCCGCCTGCGGATGCGTACGCGTGCCGGCCGAGCCATCCTTGCGAACCGCCGTTCCAAGGGTCGCTCTGAGCTGTCCGCCTGATCTGCTTAACAGGTCATGACGTGCTGCCTACCGAGAATCGGCTGAGGCGGCGCGAGGACTTCGCAACCGCGGTACGCCGAGGTCGCCGGGCCGGTCGCCCGCTCCTTGTCGTCCACCTACGCAGCGGTGCAACGAACCCGCACGCGCCTGGGGAGAGCGCTCCCCCGGCACGTGCGGGTTTCGTCGTGAGCAAGGCCGTGGGCGGTGCGGTCGTACGCAACCAAGTGAAGCGTCGTCTGCGCCACCTCGTCCGCGACCGGCTCTCCGAGCTGCCCCCCGGTAGCCTGGTGGTCGTACGGGCGTTGCCCGGAGCCGGCGACGCCGAACACGCACAGCTGTCCCGAGACCTGGACGCCGCTCTTCAGCGGCTGCTGGGAGGGGGCGCGCGATGAAGTACCCGCTGCTGGCTCTCATCAAGCTGTACCAGTGGACGATCAGCCCGCTTCTCGGGCCCGTCTGCCGGTACTACCCGTCGTGTTCCCACTACGGATTCACGGCCATCGACCGGCATGGCGCGATCAAGGGCACAGCCCTGACCGCCTGGCGCATCCTGCGGTGCAACCCGTGGTCGCCCGGCGGCGTGGACCATGTCCCCCCGCGTAAGCGCCCGCGCTGGCACGAAATGCTGAGGAACGCGCTGCGCGGCGACAAGGGCGGGTCCACCGCCGAGACGAGCCCGGCCGCAGAGACCTCGCCCAATGCTCAAGGAGCCTGATTAGTGGACACGATTGCCAGTCTGTTCAGCTTCATCACCACACCTGTCTCATGGGTGATCGTCCAGTTCCACAAGGTGTACGGGGCGATCTTCGGCCCTGACACGGGCTGGGCCTGGGGCCTGTCCATCGTGTCCCTCGTGGTGCTGATCCGTATCTGTCTGATCCCGCTGTTCGTCAAGCAGATCAAGTCGACGCGGAACATGCAGGCGCTCCAGCCGAAGATGAAGGCGATCCAGGAGCGCTACAAGAGCGACAAGCAGCGTCAGTCCGAAGAGATGATGAAGCTGTACAAGGAGACGGGTACCAACCCGCTCTCCTCGTGCCTTCCCATCCTGGCGCAGTCGCCGTTCTTCTTCGCCCTGTACCACGTGCTCTCCAGCATCGCCTCGGGCAAGACCATCGGTGTCATCGACGACACGCTGCTGGCCAGCGCCCGTCAGGCCCACATCTTCGGTGCCCCGCTGGCGTCGAAGTTCACCGACTCCGCCGCCGAGGTCGCCGCGCTCGACGCCTCGCTGGTCTCGGTCCGCATCGTCACCGCGGTCATGATCGTCATGATGTCGGCCTCGCAGTTCTTCACCCAGCGCCAGCTGATGATGAAGAACGTCGACCTCTCGGTGAAGACCCCGTACATGCAGCAGCAGAAGATGCTCATGTACATCTTCCCGGTGATCTTCGCCGTCATGGGCATCAACTTCCCCGTCGGTGTCCTCGTCTACTGGCTGACCACCAACGTGTGGACCATGGGCCAGCAGATGTACGTGATCAACCAGAACCCGACCCCGGGCAGCAAGGCGCAGGACTCCTACCTGCAGCGTCTGCTGAAGAGCATCACGCAGCACGAAGAGGTCCGCGGCCGTCGGCGCAAGGCCATCGTCAAGGTGATCGTCGCCAAGAGCACCAGCGACCGCAACGAGAACGAGCGACGCTTCTTCTCGGGTCTGACCAAGGCCGGCTTCGCCGCCCAGGCCGACGGCACCGTGATCAAGAGCGACACCATCGAGGCCGAGGCCGAGGGCGGCTCCGTCGCCAAGCGCCAGCAGCCCAAGCGTCAGAGCAAGGCCCAGCGCCAGGCCGCCGCGGCCCAGCACGCCACGGCCAAGGACACCGAGGAAGCTTCCGAGCCGGCCGCCGAAGAGGCGCCGACCACCTCGCTCGAGAAGAAGCCCCAGGACTCGGCCAAGGCCGCCGCCAAGGAAGAGCCCAAGGGCGAGGCCCAGGGCGAGGCGCAGGGCGACAAGCCCGCGCGTCCCCGCGCCAACTCCGGAGGGTCCCGTCAGCAGGGCAAGTCCGGTCAGCGCAAGGGCCAGCAGCGGCCCAAGCACCCGTCCTCCAAGAAGTAAGCCTCGCCGAAGCAAGAAGGAGTCCATCCGTGACGGAAGGCACCACCTCCGCCGCCGCCGAGGGTGGCGACACCCTGACCCGCCTGGAGCAGGAGGGTGAGATCGCGGCCGACTACCTCGAGGGCCTGCTCGACATCGCCGATCTCGACGGCGACATCGACATGGACGTCGAGGCGGACCGGGCCGCGGTCTCGATCATCAGCGACTCGGCTCGTGAGCTGCAGAAGCTCGTGGGCCGCGACGGCGAGGTCCTGGAGGCGCTCCAGGAGCTGACCCGGCTGGCCGTCCACCGGGAGACCGGCGACCGCAGCCGTCTGATGCTCGACATCGCCGGATTCCGGGCCAAGAAGCGTGCCGAGCTCGCCGAGCTGGGCGCCAAGGCCGCGGGCGAGGTCAAGTCCACCGGCCAGCCGGTCAAGCTGGACCCGATGACGCCGTTCGAGCGCAAGGTCGTGCACGACGCGATCGCCGCCGCCGGTCTGCGCAGCGAGTCCGAGGGCGAGGAGCCGCAGCGCTTCGTCGTTGTACTCCCGGCCTGAAGCCTCACGTAGTGTCGGCCCCGTCTGTTCGCAGGCGGGGCCGATCTTTGTCAGCCTTGATAGTCAGCCACCACAGTGCGCCCGCACCTGATGCGTGCGGTACGGAAGGACGGTTCCCGTGACGGAGGAAGCGGAGCTCCCCGAGGCTCCGGAGCAGGCGCGGACAGTCTTCGGTGAGTACTTCCCGGAGGCCGTGCGGTACGCGGAGCTCCTCGCGGACGCGGGTGTGAAGCGCGGTCTGATCGGCCCGCGTGAGGTCCCGCGGCTGTGGGAACGGCACCTGCTGAACTGTGCGGTTCTCTCCGAGGTCGTTCCCGAGGGCGTCACCGTCTGCGACGTGGGCTCGGGCGCCGGGCTTCCCGGCATCCCGCTGGCTCTGGTCCGGCGCGACCTGAAGATCACGCTCCTGGAGCCGCTTCTCCGCCGGACGAACTTCCTCCAGGAGGTCGTCGAGCTGCTCGGCCTGGACCATGTGACCGTGGTCCGGGGGCGCGCGGAGGAGATGCTGGGCAAGATCACGCCGGTGCACGTGGTGACGGCCCGCGCGGTGGCGCCGCTCGACCGGCTGGCCGGCTGGGGAGTTCCCCTGCTGCGTCCGTACGGGGAGATGCTGGCACTCAAGGGCGACACCGCGGAGGAGGAGATCAACGGAGCACGCGCCGCGCTCTCCCGTCTCGGTGTGGTGGAGACCTCGGTGGTACAGGTGGGCGAGGGGATCGTCGATCCGCTGTCCACGGTCGTGCGGGTGGAGGTCGGCGAGAGCCCGGGCGGTGTGCGGTTCGCGGCCAAGCGCGCCAAGGCCGCCCGGACGAGCAAGACCCGCCGGCGGCGCTGAGCGTCGCATTCGTACCATTTCGGAGTGTCGAGCGGTCCCGGCCGGGCAGCGGGGGCATGGTGTTTCACGTGAAACATCGCTCACTGCTGCAGGGGATCATCAGCCGCGGTCGCGCGGCTGCCACGCCCCGGGACCGTCGACCCCGCGTGAACCCACCCGCGAGGGTTACGGAGATGTCCACAGAGGTGGATTCACCCACAGAACCACCGGCCTCGCTGGTTCACGACCCCGAAAGCATGGCAGGCTCTCCCCATCGCGAGCCTGAAGCCGAGGAGAGTGAATCCTTGCGGTCCGACGCCAACATCGCGGGACCGATGACCGATCCGGTCCCCGGTCCCCGAACCGAATCGGTGGGGGAGGATGTTTCACGTGAAACACCGCCCCCGATGGACGACACCCCCATTGGTCGTGCTGCCCAGCTGGCAGTAGAGGCGCTGGGTCGTGCCGGCGAGGGACTTCCCCGCCCGGCGCAGACCCGCGTGATGGTGGTCGCCAATCAGAAGGGCGGCGTGGGCAAGACGACCACGACGGTCAACCTTGCCGCGTCCCTCGCCCTGCACGGGGCCCGGGTCCTGGTCATCGACCTCGACCCTCAGGGCAACGCCTCCACGGCCCTTGGCATCGATCACCACGCCGAGGTCCCCTCGATCTACGACGTTCTTGTGGACAGCAGGCCGCTCTCCGAAGTCGTGCAGCCGGTCATGGATGTCGAGGGCCTGTTCTGCGCCCCCGCGACCATCGACCTCGCCGGCGCGGAGATCGAGCTGGTCTCGCTCGTGGCCCGTGAGAGCCGCCTGCAGCGGGCGATCCAGGCCTACGAGCAGCCGCTCGATTACATCCTGATCGACTGCCCGCCCTCGCTCGGTCTCCTCACGGTCAACGCCATGGTGGCCGGAGCCGAGGTGCTGATCCCGATCCAGTGCGAGTACTACGCACTGGAGGGGCTCGGCCAGCTCCTGCGGAACGTCGACCTGGTCCGGGGGCACCTCAACCCGGCGCTCCATGTCTCGACGATCCTGCTCACCATGTACGACGGCCGGACGAGGCTCGCCTCCCAGGTCGCCGACGAGGTGCGCACCCACTTCGCCGAGGAGGTGCTGCGGACCAGCATTCCGAGGTCCGTCCGTATCTCGGAGGCACCGAGCTACGGGCAGACGGTCCTCACCTACGACCCGGGCTCCAGCGGTGCCCTGTCGTATCTCGAAGCGGCCCGTGAGATCGCCCTGCGGGGGGCCGCCGTGCACTATGACCCGCAGCACGCCCATGTCGGGCACCAGAACCACCAGCGCAGCATGTCGGAGGGGATCCAGTGAGTGAGCGACGTAGGGGATTGGGGCGTGGGCTCGGTGCGCTGATCCCCGCTGCTCCCCAGGAACGGCAGTCGCCGTCGGGTGGCGTGGCCTCGCAGGGTGTGGCCCCGGCCATGCCCTCGGGCCGTGGGGTGGCGGCCGCGAAGCTGGCGTCCCTCCCGCAGAGCGCGCAGTCCCCGGAGTCGGCTCCGTCGTGGAACGAGGCCGAGCCGGTCGTCCGGCCGGAGCCTCCGGCGGGGGCCTACTTCACCGAGCTTCCGCTCGACTCCATCGTTCCCAACCGGCACCAGCCCCGTGAGGTCTTCGACGAGGACGCGCTGGCGGAGCTCGTCGTCTCCATCAAGGAGGTCGGCCTCCTCCAGCCCGTGGTCGTGCGCAAGACCGATGACGAGAGCTATGAGCTGGTCATGGGTGAGCGGCGTCTTCGGGCGTCCAAGGAAGCCGGACTCGAGCGGATCCCCGCGATCGTCCGGGACACCGACGACGAGAAGATGCTCCTGGACGCGCTCCTGGAGAACCTCCACCGCGCCCAGCTGAACGCGATCGAAGAGGCTCACGCCTACGAGCAGCTGCTCAAGGACTTCGGCTGCACCCACGACCAGCTCGCGGAGCGGATCGGGCGCTCCCGCCCGCAGATCTCCAACACGCTGCGACTGCTGCGGCTCTCCCCGCCGGTGCAGCGCCGGGTCGCCGCCGGAGTGCTCTCCGCCGGCCACGCGCGGGCGCTGCTCGGTGTCGAGGACCCGGAGGCCCAGGACAAGCTGGCGTACCGGATCGTCTCCGAGGGTCTCTCGGTGCGCACCGTCGAGGAGATGGTCAGCCTCATGGGCTCCGAGGAGCCCGGCGATGCGGTCAAGCCGACGAAGCCGCGTGCCGGTGGCCGGGTCTCGCCCGCGCTGACGGATCTCGCTTCCCGTCTTTCGGACCGCTTCGAGACCCGGGTGAAGGTCGACCTCGGTCAGAAGAAGGGAAAGATCGTCGTCGAGTTCGCCTCGGTGGAGGATCTGGACCGCATCCTGGCGACCCTGGCTCCCGGCGAGGGGCGGGTCATGGACCAGAAGAACGCCGAGAAGGGAGCGGAGGGCTGAGGCCTTCCGCCGTCCAAGGCCGCTGAGGGCGGGCCGTGCTCCGGTTTCTCCGGAACACGGCCCGCCCTTTGCCATGGAGCGGTGTCGTCCCGATCAGCTGATCGATACGATTCCAGGAGGCGTATCCGTGCTCGATCGCGAGGGAAGTGAGGCGCGGCCGTGGGGCGTCGGCTCGTACCGCTCACGCTGGACAACCTTCCGGATCTGCCCAAGCGGTGTCGCTCCTGTGTCTTCTGGGAGCTCGACCCGGTCAGCGGAGAAGCCGCGGTGAAGGCGGGGCGTTCGGAGGCGGAGAAGGAGGCCTGGATCTCGGGGGTCCTCCTGGAGTGGGGCTCCTGCGGCCGGGTGGTCTATGTCGACGACGTGCCGGTCGGCTACGTCCTCTACGCTCCCCCGGCCTATGTGCCGCGTTCCACGGCCTTTCCCACGAGCCCTGTGGCGGCCGATGCCGCGCAGTTGATGACGGCCTGGATCATGCCCGGCTATCAGGGGCAGGGGCTCGGCCGAATGGTCGTACAGACCGTGGCCAAGGATCTGCTGCGGAGGGGCTTCAAGGCCATCGAGGCGTTCGGGGACGCCCGCTGGAAGGAGCCGGCCTGTGTGCTGCCGGCCGATCATCTCCTGGCGGTCGGCTTCAAGACGGTGCGGCCGCATCCGGCCTTCCCCAGGCTGCGGCTGGAACTTCGGACGACGCTCTCCTGGAAGGAGGACGTCGAGATGGCGCTCGACCGGCTCCTCGGGGTGGTCCAGAAGGAACCCGTACTGCGGCCTCTGTAGCGTCGGGACACGAGAACGGCCCGCCCCCGGAAGGGGGCGGGCCGTCTCTGTTTCACGTGAAACGCTGCTGCTGTTTCACGTGAAACGGTGAAACAGCAGCGGGAAGTGGGTGTCAGGCCTTGGTCGGCTCGACGAAGCCCTCGAGGTCGCGCAGGATGGCGGCCTTCGGCTTGGCACCGACGATCGTCTTCACGACCTCGCCGCCCTGGTAGACGTTCAGCGTCGGGATGGACATGACGCCGTACTTGGCGGCCGTGGCCGGGTTCTGGTCGATGTTGAGCTTCACGATCTCGATCTCGCCGTGCTCGGCGGCGATGGCCTCCAGCGACGGGGCGATCTGGCGGCACGGGCCGCACCACTCGGCCCAGAAGTCCACCAGGACGGGCTTGTCGCTCTTGAGGACGTCCTCTTCGAAGGAAGCGTCGGTCACAGTCTTCAGGGCCACAGCGGCCTCCTTGATCTCGCGGGGTGTGGGGTGAGGAGAGACGGGGTCAGACCGCGGGGGTCTCGGCCAGCTTCTCGCTGTCGGCGAGGGCGGCCAGGAAGCGCTCGGCGTCCAGCGCGGCGGAGCAGCCGGTGCCGGCGGCCGTGATGGCCTGACGGTAGGTGTGGTCGACGACGTCGCCGGCGCCGAAGACACCCGTGAGGTTGGTGCGCGTCGACGGGGCGGCGACCTTGAGGTAGCCCTCCTCGTCGAGGTCCAGCTGGCCCTTGAAGAGCTCGGTCCGCGGGTCGTGGCCCACGGCGATGAAGAGGCCGGTGACGGGCAGCTGGCGGGTCTCGCCGGTCTTCGTGTCGCGCAGGGTCAGGCCGCTGAGCTTCTGCTCGCCGTGGATCTCGGTGACCTCGCTGTCCCAGGCGAAGGAAATCTTCGGGTCGGCGAAGGCGCGCTCCTGCATGGCCTTCGAGGCACGGAGAGTGTCCCGGCGGTGGACGATGGTGACCGTCTTGGCGAAGCGCGAGAGGAAGGTGGCCTCCTCGATCGCGGTGTCGCCGCCGCCGACGACGGCGATGTCCTGGTCCTTGAAGAAGAACCCGTCGCAGGTGGCGCACCAGGAGACACCGCGGCCGGAGAGAGCGTCCTCGTTCGGGAGGCCGAGCTTGCGGTGCTGCGAGCCGGTGGTGACGATGACGGCCTTGGCGCGGTGCACGGTGCCGGCGGTGTCGGTGACGGTCTTGATCTCGCCCGACAGGTCCACGGCGATGATGTCGTCGGGGATGAGCTCGGCGCCGAAGCGCTCGGCCTGGGCCCGCATGTTGTCCATCAGGTCCGGGCCCATGATGCCGTCGCGGAAGCCGGGGAAGTTCTCGACCTCGGTCGTGTTCATGAGCGCGCCACCGGCGGTGACGGCACCTTCGAAGACCAGGGGGTTCAGCGACGCTCGGGCGGTGTAGAGCGCAGCGGTGTAACCCGCGGGCCCGGAGCCGATAATGATCACGTTACGGACGTCGCTCACGGGTTTCTTCCTCGTCTCTGCAGACTGGCACTGCCTACGGGGGCGGTTGTCTCGGTCACTCTCACCCCACCCAACGGATCCTAAGGGGCGTACATTCCCGAAACCGCCGCGCGGCACCGCCGTCGGACGCGGAGAGAGGTCAGGACCGCGGGTACGTCTCGCTGAACAGCAGTTCAGCGTCCGCGCTTCCGCTGCCGGCGGTCTGTTCCGCGCAGGTGGCGTCGACCACATAGGCCTGGACCCGGCTGCTGTCCGCGGGATCGGTGAGCACCAGCAGATAGGCGGGCTTCCCCTGGTACTCGCCCTGCTCGTGTTCCAGGACCGCGTCGGAGCGGCCGGTGCCGGCCAGGACACAACCGGGGATCGCGGTGTCCCTGTTCCGCTGGGGTGCCTCGGTCTCGGCCTCGGCGGACATCGATTCCGGTCCGATTCCGCGGGGTGTCCCGGCGGAGCGGTCCTCGGTCAGGAGGGCGCGGACCCGGTCCTCGACCGGTGAGCCCGAGAAGGGGCTCAGGGCGGCCCCGGCGACGGCGTCGGCCTTCTTGGTGTCGCCCGCCTCGCCGCCGGCGGTGAGGTTGCCCGCCTGGCTGAGATAGAGGCTCGTGCCGAGGACCACGGCGCCGAAGGCGGCGCCGAGCGTCGAGAGCAGGGCGATGCGCCGGCGGCGGGGCTTCCCGGTCCGCCCGGGGCCGGTGGCGGCACCGGAGCGGCCGGCGGGGCGGTCCGTGACGGGGCCGGGAGCGTCCGTGGGAGCCGCCGCGGCGGTGGCGGGCGATGTTTCACGTGAAACGGCGGTGTCGCTGCCCGGCGTGGTGGCGTTGAGGAGGGCTTCGGCGGCGAGGGCGGCATCGATCCGTCCGGCGATGTCCGCGGGCATGCGGGGCGGCCCGGGAAGGGTGCCGAGCAGTCCTCGGATCTCCTCCAGGGAGGTGCGTACATCAGCGCAGAGGGGGCAGCCGTCCAGGTGCCGCCGGACGGCGGCCGAGCGGGTCGGTGAGAGGAGCCCCTCGGTCAGATCGGAGATCTCCGAGACGTCCGGGTGCTGTGTGGTGTTGGCCCTGCCGGCCGTGGAAGTCACGTGCGCCCACCTCCGCCCTTCACAGCAGCTGGATCAGTCGGTCCGGTGTCCGTCGACCCCGGCACCGGTGGGACGGATGTCCCCGGCGTCCGGTTCCTTCCCCCATCAGGGGCTTCGTTACCCACGGTGTCGACGCGCAGATGAGTGACCATCGGAAGCAGCCGTGCCCGCCCGCGCGCGCAGCGGCTCTTCACCGTGCCGGTGGGAACGCCGAGGATACGGGCCGCCTCCGCGACCGGGTATCCCTGCATGTCGACCAGGACGAGGGCGGCGCGCTGGTCGGCGGGGATCGAAGCCAGTGCGGCGAGGACTTCACGGTGGACGTCCTGGCGCTCCACAGGGGCCTCGGCGGACTCGTGGGGTTCGAGGAGCTGCTCGAAGCGGTCGTTGTCATCGACCGGTGAGGTCCTGCGCGAGGCCGTCTTGCGGAGACGGTCGAGGCATGCGTTCACCGTGATGCGATGGAGCCACGTTGTGACGGCCGACTGACCGCGGAAGGTGTGGGCGGCCCGGAAGGCCGACAACAGGGCGTCCTGGACGGCGTCAGCGGCCTCCTCGCGGTCCCCCAGGGTGCGCAGGGCCACCGCCCAGAGCCGGTCGCGGTGGCGCCGTACGAGCTCACCGAAGGCGTCCGGGTCCCCGGCGACATGACGGGCCAGAAGGTCGTCGTCCGTCGCGGTCCGGGGATCGTCAGCCGCTGGTGCCACGGTTCCCCTCCTCGCTCGGCAGCCGTGCAGGCATTCAATCCGGTCCGTGCCCGGAAGTAAATGAGCGCCGACTGGGCTCGGCGCTCATCGGTGGGGCGTGTCGCGGTGGCTAGGGGGTGGTCCCCTGGAACTGCAGGTTGGTGATGGCCTGCTTGTAGCCGGCCCCGAAGTACTGGTCACCGCTGGAGTACGGCACCGCGGTCATCCAGAGGAGCACGTAGCGGGTCTTGACCGGGGTCTTGGTCTCCGGCTTCGCCGTCGAGTCGGAGGTCTCGACCGTGGCGATCTGCTTCATGGAGTCCACGGTGCCCGAGGGCGACAACGAGTCCGCCGCGTACAGGGTGATCGCGGTCTTCGGACCGCTGTAGCGGAGCCCTATGGACGCGGACGAGACGTTCTGTTCGCTCCCGAGGTCGTAGACGATCCCGACGCCCTGCTTGTACGGCGCCAGGACGGGGCCGCCGACGAAGGTCTTGGTGCGCCAGTACGAGGAGCTGTCGCTGTCGTAGGTGTTGCCGACACCGTCGGGGTTCTGCGGCAGACCGTCGGGGGCGTACTCCTCGGCGGAACGGATCGTGAGCGGCTTGGGCGGCTGGGGCTTCTCGTCGTCGACCGTCGGTGCGATGTTCGGCTGCTTGGGCGTGCTGTCCTGGCCGAGGAGCCGGTCCGCGATCTGCCAGCTGCCGAGGCCCAGGGCGGCGATCAGGAGGGCCGAGACGGCCCACTTCAGGGCCCTGCCGGTACGGCTCTGCAGCGGGGGCGGCGGGACGACCACCGGCTGGGTGGGCGCCGGACGCGCCTGAGGACGCCCGTACGTGCCCTGCTGGTACGTCGTGCGCTGGTACTCGGGCGGGGCGGTGAACTCGGGCTCCGGGGGCTTCACACGCGGCATGGCGGCCACGGCCCTGGCCAGCTCGTCCGGAGTGGTGCAGGGCGGCTCCTGGCGCGAGGCGGTGGCCCCGTCGTTGGCCAGGGCGCGCATGGCGATCTCGGAGAGACCCCGGTGGACACCGGCGCGGACCTGGTCGGGCGGGAGCAGGCCGACGCCCTTGGGCAGGCCGGAGAGCCCGTAGGCGTCGCTGTCGTACGGCCAGCGCTGGGTGAGCGCGGCGTACAGGAGCGCGCCGATGGCCTCGGTGTCGCTGCGCTGCGGACGTTCGGCGGTGATGCCGCGCAGGGCGGCGTTCACGGCCAGGCCGCGGATCCGGTACTGGCCGGTGGAGCTGCGCAGGACGGCACTCGGCGTGAGCCGGAGGTGGGCGAGGCCTTCGCGGTGGGCGGCGGCCATGGCCTGGGAGACCTGGCTGACGAGCTGGTAGGCGTCGTGGGGCTCCAGGGGGCCGGCCGCGAGCAGCGTGGTCAGCTCGGTGGAGTCGGGCAGCCACTCGTGCACGACGTACACGAGGTCGTTCTCCTCGACGGCGTCGAGGACCTGCACGAAGCGGGGGTCGCCGAGGAGGGCCGAGGAACGCGCCGCGGCCAGGACCGAACGGGCCCGGGGGT
The DNA here is from genome assembly GCF_042795405.1 of Streptomyces sp. NPDC056480. Taxonomy (NCBI): domain Bacteria; kingdom Bacillati; phylum Actinomycetota; class Actinomycetes; order Kitasatosporales; family Streptomycetaceae; genus Streptomyces; species Streptomyces sp. NPDC056480. The sequence continues at coordinate 131,556 of NZ_JBHTSA010000001.1, forward strand.
GGTCGGCGGGCAGCAGGTGGACCCCGACGGCACGCCTGAGTTTCTCGTCGACGGCACGCCAACTGCTGAAGCCGTCCAGACGGGTGACGCACTCCTCCAGCCGGTAGCGCCGGGCCAGTTTGTGGCCGCTGTGCAGTTCCGGAGCCGTGATGGAGGGCTGTTCGCCGCTCTGTCGTTCGACCGCCTTCTTGTCCGTGGCCTCGGCGGGCTGTTCCGCCGTCTTCTTCTTGTCCGCCACCCCGTCGGTCGCGGCCGTGTCCGCCTTGGCGGTCAGCGGGTCGTCACCGCTGTTGTCGGCCACGTCGACGGCAGCCGTGCTACGTTCCGCCACCGTCGTTCCTGCCTCCCCATCCGTTGCGCCACATCCAACAGCCAAGCCAATTGTGCCCACAGTCGGACGCTATGCACGACACGCGGTTCCCCCCGATGGTTGTGCGGGAGCCGCCGACTCAGCGTCCCAGACGTCCGCGCACCATTCCGACCAGGGTGTTCAGCTCCGCGATCCGCATGCGCTTGGCCGCGACGAAGAAGACGCCGAGGAGCACCGCTCCGCCGACGATCAGAGCGACGAGCGAGCCCAACGCCCCCTCGCCGAGGAGCTTCAGCAGGCCGAAGCCGACGGCGCCGGAGACGATGGCTGCGGGCACGGAGGCCATGCACAGACGGGCGTAGGTCCGCAGGACGTGGGTGCCGTCCAGGTCGCCGCCCAGCCGCTTGCGCAGGCGGCGCCAGGCGATGCCGACACCGACGGCGTAGGCGAGGCCGTACGAGGCGGCCATGCCGACGACGGCCCACTGGGCGGGCAGGACGACGTAACAGATCGCGGACGCGGCCGCGTTGACGGCGGCGACGATGACCGTGTTGTAGAAGGGCGTCCGGGTGTCCTCGTAGGCGTAGAAGCCCCGGAGCACGACGTACTGGACGGAGTAGGGGATCAGACCGAGGCCGAAGGCCATCAGGATGAAGCCCATGCCCTGGGCCGCCTCGACGCCGCTGGAGGCGTAGAGCAGCGTGCACATCGGGACGCCCAGCGCCAGGAAGGCGAAGGAGACCGGGACGATCGCGACGGCCGAGTTGCGCAGCCCCTGCGAGATGTCGTCCCGGACGGCGCCCGGGTCGTTGTCGTGGGCGGCGCGGGAGATCCGCGGCAGCAGCGCGGCCATGACGGAGACCGTGATGATGGCCTGCGGCATGCCCCAGATCAGCTGGGCGTTGGAGTAGGCGAGGAAGCCGGCACCGTTCTTCCCGGACTCCTCACCGGCCGCCGTGGCGAGCTGGGTGACGACCAGGACGCCCGCCTGGTTGGCGAGGACGAAGAGCACGGTCCACTTGGCGAGCTTGACCGTCTTGCCGAGTCCGTGGCCCTTCCAGTCGAAGCGGGGCCGGAAGCGGAAGCCGGTCTCCCGGAGGTACGGGATCATCGCCAGGGCCTGGACGACGAGTCCGAGCAGGGTGCCGATGCCGAGCAGGCGGATGCCGTCGTCGGGGATGGTCTGCACACCCATGTGGGACTCGGCGGAGGTGCCGTAGACCCAGATGAACAGGCCGAAGGTGACGATCATGACGATGTTGTTGAGGACCGGGGTCCACATCATCGCGCCGAACTTGCCACGGGCGTTGAGGATCTGACCCATCACCACGTGCACGCCCATGAAGAAGATCGTGGGCAGGCAGTAGCGGGCGAAGGTCACGGCCACGCTGTTGGCCGCGGCGTCGTCGGCGATGGTGTTCGACATCAGCCGGATGAGCAGTGGCGCCGCGAAGACGGCCAGGACCACGATCGCGCCGAGCGCCACCATCACCAGGGTGAGCAGGCGGTTGGCGTAGGCCTCGCCGCCGTCCTCGTCGTTCTTCATCGAGCGGACGAGCTGCGGGACGAAGACCGAGTTGAGGCCGCCGCCGACGGTGAGGATGTAGATCATCGTCGGCAGGGTGTAGGCGATGGTGAAGGTGTCACCGAGCAGGGCGGCGCCGAGTGCACCGGTGATCACCAGGCTGCGGACGAATCCGGTGAGCCGGGAGACCAGGGTGCCGGCGGCCATCACCGCGCTCGACTTGAGCAGCCCCGAGGCGCGGCCGGACTTCTTGGGGGCGGGCGCGGGCATGGGATCCGGCTCCGGGGCGGGCGGGGGCACCTGGCCGGGCGTCTGCTGGTCCCGGTAGAGGTGCGCGAAGGCGTCAGGCTCGGGATCCTCCTCGCCGGCCCGGGTCACCAGGTCGTCGACGCCGGTGAACTGGACGGTGCGCGCGTCGTCGCCGTACGGCAGGTGGCGGGAGGGGCCCTCGGGCTCCGGCGCCGGGGTCTGGGCCCACACCCGGGGGTCGGGAGCGTGGTGGGGTGCCGCCGGCTGCTGGTAGAGCGGCTGCGGCTCCGGGTACGTGCCGGGCGGGGGCGGCGGGTGCGCGGCGCGGTCGTAGAGCGCCTCGGTCACCGGGTCCTGCGCGGACAGGTCCTGGGCCCGGTACGGGTCGTGGGTGAAGGCGTCCTGGACGTAGGGATCCTGGGCGTACGGGTTCTGCTGGTAGCCGTCCTGTGCGTAGCCGTCCGGCACGTAGGGGGCGTGCCCCTGCGGGCCGGGGGCACCGGGCGGCACCGGCGGGTGGCCGGAGCCGGGGGGTGCCGCGGGCGTCCCACCGGACGGCGGGGTGCCGCCCGCGCCCTGGCCGCGGTCACCGTCGTACGGCGCGTTCATGGTTACCCCACCTCATCGTCCCCGGCCGACCGGCCACGACATCGCTCAACGGTCCACTTTCTCACCCGTGCCCGACGGGTCGCCGCTTTCGGGCCCGGTGTCCGGTGTCGGGTCACTCGGCTGCTCGGGTTCGTCCGCGTCGGGTTCCTCCGCAGGGGCTTCCGGACTCCGCGGCGTGTCCGCCTCGGGGTCCGCCCCGGATTCCGGCTGCGGCTCCGGCTCCTCCGGGATGGTGGCCGTCTCCGCCGCCTCGGCCTCGGCGTTCCGCGCGGCCACCCGCTTGCGCTGGCTGTACATCCGGACGCCGGCCAGGACGAGGAGGAGGACGCCGCCGGCGATCACCAGCATCACCGTGGCGGTGATCTCGGAGACCTTCACGGTGAACGTCATCGGCTGCCCGTAGGGCGTGCCGTCCTCGGTGTAGAGCTGGGCCGTCATCGGCACCTGGCCGTTGACGTTGGCGGAGGCGGAGAACTTCACCGACTGGCTGTGGCCGCCGCTGATCTTCACGGGCAGTTCTTTGTACCGCTCGCCGTTCAGGTTGAGGCGGTTCTTGCTGCCGGAGGTGAGGCGCAGCACGAGGTGCACGTCCTGCAGCAGCTTGTTCTGGACGGTCACGGGGATCGTCGCGCTGCGGCCGGAGAGCGTGAGGTCGGACTTGTCGACCAGCTGGACCCCCTCGGTGAGGGTCTGCAGGTACTCCAGGACGTTGATCCGGTAGAGCGCGGCGGCCCGGGCCTGTCCGCGCCACGAGGTCGACATCTCGCGGTTGATCGCGTTGGTGAAGGGGGGCACGACGCGGTACTGGGCGGTGAGGATGACCTTGAAGTCGTCCAGCTCGTCGCGCGTGGTCTTCATGTCGCGGAAGGCCTGGACGGGAAGCTCGCGGTCGCGCAGCTTCTTCGGGTACCGGGAGCCGGAGGGCACCGCGGTGGAGGCGTCGGGGTCCGGCTTGGCCGCGGCGGCCGCCAGGAGGTCGCTGGGCTGGCTCCACCGCTTGGCGGAGAGCCCGCGCAGGGCGGTCGCCATGGTCTGCGCCTGCGCGACGGTCGGCACCCGCTGCGGGGCGACCACGACGCTGCGCTGGTCCTCCGGCTGCTCCAGGGTGATCGCGAGGGACTGGGCGAGGAACTCCTGGACGGCGAGCGTCGAGTTCTCCGTCCGGACCATGTCCCCCTCGAAGGTCGTGGACAGGAGCGCGTCGCTCACCACGGCGGTGGTGCCGTTGCTGAAGGGGCGGGCCGCGGTGGGCGTGTAGGGGAGGTCGTCGCGGACGCTGTCGCTGCGGGCGATCACCTTGTCGGCGCCGGCCGAGGTCGCCACCGACACGATGGAGGGATCGACCGCCCCGTCGACGGGCCAGGCGAAGTCGGTGGCGGGCTGGACGTGGAGGATCGTCTCGACCGTCGTCCCGGCGAGGTCGGTCGCCGACTGGAGGTGCCCCAGCGAGCCGGGGACGTCCTTGCCGCGGTGGGCGAGGGAGGCGAGGTCGGGGTCGGCGAAGGGCAGCGCGACGACCTTGTGGCCCTGGACGGCCTTCTCCAGGGCGCCCAGCCACCGCTCGGCGAGGGCCTTGTGCTTGCCGGGGACGTGCAGAGTGCCGTCCTTGACGCGGTAGCCGTTCGCCATGGCGTCGACGGAGGCCAGGAGATCCGGGTCGACCACCCAGGTGACCGGGAGGTCCTTGCCCAGCGAGACGAGCTCGTCGAGCCGCCCGCCCGGCTTCAGCTCGGCCGCCAGGGTGTCGTCCTCGAACACCGGGGTCTGCTGGTCGTCCGTGGCCGTCTCGGCCGACACGTGGGCCGAGGAGATCAGCGGCCAGAGGTAGGTGAGCTGGGTCTTCTTCTCGGTGGCCTCGGGCTGGTACGGGACGAAGGTCCGCTCGATGCCGAGGACCCGGTCGTAGCGATGGTCCGAGGTCTGCCCGGTCAGCGAGACGCCCAGCTGGTAGACGCCCGCCTCGTCGAGTCCGAGGTCGGAGACCGGCACGGAGAGGGAGAAGTCGGCGCTGAGGCCGGGGTTCAGCCGGGGGATCTTGACGGTGGGCGCGTCGTCGAGGGGGGCGGGATCGCTGTAGGGCCGGTAGCCGGTGCGCCCCGTCACCTGCTCGATCTCGCTGCGGCTCGTCATCTGCGGCCCGACGCGCAGGTCCACGGTCGCGTCGGTCACCGCCTTCTTGCCACGGTTGGTCACCGTGCCGCTGATGGTGACCGTGTCCCCCTCGACGGGCGCGCTCGGCGCCAGGGTGTCGAGAGACACATCGACGGTCTTCGAGACGGCGTCCTCGGCGGCGGCGGCCGGGGAGGACGTGGCCGGGGCCTGGAGGAGGCCTGCGAGGAGCGGCGCCCCGAAGGCGACGGTGATCGTGCGCCGCAGCCATCGGCGGGCAGGTGAGGGACCGGTCCCCTGGATGTCTGCCGCCTCGGCCACGCGTTCGCCCGTCCTCGTCGTTGTCTCTGGTGTCAGTGGTGTGGATGGTTCCCGGTTGCTGTGTCCAGGCATGGTAACGAGGCACGCCGGGAGCAAGTGCCGGGGACTGCTCCAGGCGATCTTCGACAGGTCCCGTCCGAAGGCTCCCGGTGCACCGGCCACGGGAAAACGAGGACGTCGGCGCGGGCCGGGGCACGTACCCTTTTCTGTTGTGCCGAACGCCAACGAAGACACCCCGACTGCACTGAGCCAGGTGCAACGCCGCGCGGTCAGTGAACTGCTCCGTGTGTCCCCCGTCGCCGACGACCTCGCCCGCCGTTTCCAGGAGGCCGGGTTCAGCCTCGCGCTGGTCGGCGGCTCGGTACGGGACGCGTTGCTCGGCCGGCTCGGCAACGACCTGGACTTCACCACCGACGCCCGCCCCGAGGACGTACTGAAGATCGTCCGCCCGTGGGCCGACGCGGTGTGGGAGGTCGGCATCGCCTTCGGCACCGTCGGCTGCCAGAAGGAGGCCCGCGTCGGAGACGTCGATCAGAGCTACCAGATCGAGGTCACCACGTACCGCTCGGAGGCGTACGACCGGACCTCGCGCAAGCCCGAGGTCTCCTACGGCGACTCCATCGACGAGGACCTCGTCCGGCGTGACTTCACCGTCAACGCCATGGCCGTGGCGCTCCCGGAGAAGGAGTTCATCGACCCGTACGGCGGCCTTGAGGACCTCGCCGCCCGTGTGCTGCGCACGCCCGGTACGCCCGAGGCGTCCTTCTCCGACGACCCGCTGCGCATGATGCGGGCCGCGCGGTTCGCCGCTCAGCTGGACTTCGAGGTGGCCCCCGAGGTCGTCACGGCGATGAAGGAGATGTCCGGCCGGATCGAGATCGTCTCCGCCGAGCGGGTCCGTGACGAGCTCAACAAGCTGCTGCTCTCCTCCCACCCCAGGAAGGGCCTCGGGCTCCTCGTGGACACGGGTCTCGCCGACCATGTGCTCCCCGAGCTGCCGGCGCTGCGGCTGGAGAGCGATGAGCACCACCGCCACAAGGACGTCTACGAGCACTCGCTGACCGTGCTCGACCAGGCCATCGACCTGGAGGAGGACGGTCCCGACCTGGTGCTGCGCATCGCGGCCCTGCTCCATGACATCGGCAAGCCGCGCACCCGCCGTTTCGAGAAGGACGGCCGGGTCTCCTTCCACCACCACGAGGTGGTGGGCGCGAAGATGACCCAGAAGCGCATGACCGCGCTCAAGTACTCCAACGAGATGATCAGGGACGTCTCGCGGCTCGTGGAGCTGCATCTCCGCTTCCACGGCTACGGGACCGGCGAGTGGACCGACTCGGCCGTGCGCCGCTACGTCCGGGACGCCGGGCCGATGCTCTCGCGTCTGCACAAGCTGACCCGCTCGGACTGTACCACCCGCAACAAGCGCAAGGCCGGCGCGCTCTCCCGTGCCTACGACGGCCTGGAGGACCGCATCGCCCAGCTCCAGGAGCAGGAGGAGCTCGACTCGATCCGTCCCGACCTCGACGGCAACCAGATCCAGGAGATCCTGGGGATCGGTCCCGGTCCCGCCATCGGGCAGGCGTACAAGTTCCTGCTGGAGCTCCGGCTGGAGAACGGGCCGATGGAGCACGACCGGGCCGTGGCCGCGCTCAAGGAGTGGTGGGCCGCGCAGGCCTGAGTGTCGACCGCGTGCGGCGATGTTTCACGTGAAACATCGGCCCGCGCGACAGCCGTGAGGGGTGGTGTTTCACGTGAAACATCACCCCTCCGTGCGTCCTCCTCGCAGGGCCAGGGCGATCCCCGCGTAGATCACGGCCACCAGTCCGACCAGCGGTGCGGAACGGCCGTCGGGCGGCAGCATCAGCGCCGCGATCCCTGCCGCGGCCACGAAGGCCACGTTGAACAGCACGTCGTACAGCGCGAAGACCCGCCCTCGGTAGGCATCGTCCACGGATGTCTGCACCACCGTGTCCGTCGCGATCTTGGATCCCTGAGTGGTGAGGCCGAGGACGAAGGCGGCGGCGAAGAAGGGCATCGGGGCGAAGGTCAGCCCCAGCACCGGTACGAGCACGGCGGCCGTCGCGGCGCACACCGTCATCCAGCCGAAGGGCCCGAGCCGTCCCACCGCCCATGGGGAGAGCAGGGCCGCCGCGAAGAATCCCGCGCCCGAGGCGCCGACGGCGATGCCGAGGAGCCCGAGCCCTTCGGACTCCGTGGAGCCCCACTCGTAGCGGCAGAGCATGAGCACGGTGACGAGCAGAGCGCCGTAACAGAAGCGCATGAGTCCCACCGCGATGAGGGCGCGTGCGGCGGGCCGTCGCTCCGAGAGATGGCGCAGTCCCTCGCCCAGTCCTCGGGCCGTGGAGGCCAGGGCCGAGCTGAGCCGCTCGGGCACGAGGGCCGGATCGGGGCCCAGGAGCTCCCGGGACATCCGTAGCGAGGCGAGGGCCGCGCAGAGGTACAGGACGGCGCCGAAGGCCACCACGGCCGCGTCGGACCTGTCGGCGATCAGCTGGATGCCGAAGGCGAGTCCGCCGCCCACGGTCGCGGCGAGAGTGCCGGCGGTGGGCGAGAGCGAGTTCGCCACCACGAGTCGTTCGTCGTCGACGACCCGCGGGAGGGAGGCCGAGAGCCCCGCGAGGACGAAGCGGTTGACGGCCGTGACGGAGAGCGCGGAGGCGTAGAAGAGCCATTCGGGGACGGCGGTGAGGACGAGCACGGCGGTCCCGCCGGCGAGGAGGGCCCGCAGGAGGTTGCCGTACAGGAAGACCTGGCGGCGCTGCCAGCGGTCGAGGAGCACACCGGCGAAGGGCCCGACGAGCGAGTACGGCAGCAGGAGGACCGCCATGGCGGAGGCGATCGCGGCGGGGGAGGTCTGCTTCTCGGGGGAGAACACGACGTACGTGGCAAGGGCCACCTGGTAGACGCCGTCGGCGCACTGGGAGAGCAGCCGGACGGCGAGCAGGCGGCGGAAGTTCGTCAGGCGCAGGAGTACGCGCAGATCACGTACGACGGACATGGCAGCAAGACTCACATACGAAGAGGGCCCCCGGGCAGTGCCGCGGGGACCCTCGATCGACAAGCGTGCGGCGCTTTAGCGCTCGACCTCACCCTTGATGAACTTCTCGACGTTGGCCAGGGCCTCGTCGTCGAAGTACTGCACCGGCGGGCTCTTCATGAAGTAGCTCGACGCGGAGAGGATGGGGCCGCCGATGCCGCGGTCCTTGGCGATCTTCGCGGCGCGCAGGGCGTCGATGATGACACCCGCCGAGTTCGGGGAGTCCCACACCTCGAGCTTGTACTCGAGGTTCAGCGGAACGTCACCGAAGGCGCGGCCCTCGAGGCGTACGTACGCCCACTTGCGGTCGTCCAGCCAGGCCACGTAGTCCGACGGACCGATGTGGACGTTCTTCTCGCCCAGCTCGCGGTCGGGGATCTGCGAGGTGACGGCCTGCGTCTTCGAGATCTTCTTCGACTCGAGGCGGTCGCGCTCGAGCATGTTCTTGAAGTCCATGTTGCCGCCGACGTTGAGCTGCATCGTGCGCTCAAGACGGACACCGCGGTCCTCGAACAGCTTCGCCATCACGCGGTGCGTGATGGTCGCGCCGACCTGCGACTTGATGTCGTCGCCGACGATCGGGACGCCCGCCTCGGTGAACTTGTCAGCCCACTCCTTGGTGCCGGCGATGAAGACCGGAAGGGCGTTGACGAAGGCGACCTTGGCGTCGATGGCGCACTGGGCGTAGAACTTCGCGGCGTCCTCGGAACCCACCGGCAGGTAGCAGATGAGAACGTCGACCTCGCGGTCCTTGAGGATCTGGACGACGTCCACCGGCTCCTCGGCGGACTCCTCGATGGTCAGGCGGTAGTACTTGCCGAGACCGTCGAGCGTGTGACCGCGCTGGACCGTGACGCCCGTGTTCGGGACGTCGCAGATCTTGATGGTGTTGTTCTCGCTGGCGCCGATGGCGTCCGAGAGGTCGAGGCCGACCTTCTTCGCGTCGACGTCGAAGGCCGCGACGAAGTCGATGTCACGGACGTGGTAGTCGCCGAACTGAACGTGCATCAGGCCGGGGACCTTGGCCGCCGGGTCGGCGTCCTTGTAGTACTCGACGCCCTGAACCAGCGAGGCGGCGCAGTTGCCCACGCCGACGATGGCTACGCGAACCGAACCCATTCCGGTTGCTCCCTGTGTGATCGTGGAAGCCCTGCTGTGCGCAGGGTTTCACTTTGCGGTGTCGTCGGACGGATCCGGCCGGGTACTGCCCCCGTGCCGGGGCAGGCCGCCCGTTTCTCCAGAATCGTTGTCGTGCAGAGCGGGGGCGTCGGGGCCGGATCGCTGATCCCGCCCTGCCCGCTCGCTCTCGATGAGCTCGTTCAGCCAGCGCACTTCGCGCTCCACGGACTCCATACCGTGGCGCTGCAGCTCAAGCGTGTAGTCGTCGAGGCGTTCCCGGGTCCGGGCCAGGGAGGCGCGCATCTTCTCCAGACGCTCCTCCAGCCGGCTGCGGCGGCCCTCGAGGACCCGCATCCGCACCTCGCGCTCGGTCTGCCCGAAGAAGGCGAAGCGTGCGGCGAAGTGCTCGTCCTCCCAGGCGTCCGGGCCGGTGTGGGACAGGAGCTCCTCGAAGTGCTCCTTACCCGCGGCCGTCAACCGGTAGACGATCTTGGCTCGGCGTCCTGCGAGTGAAGCGGCGAGGGCCTCCTCGGGAGCGCTGCCCGGTTCCTCGATCAACCAGCCGTTGGCGACCAGCGTCTTGAGGCAGGGATACAGCGTTCCGTAGCTGAAGGCCCGGAAGACGCCCAGCGAGGTGTTGAGGCGCTTTCGCAGCTCGTACCCGTGCATCGGAGCCTCGCGCAGCAGGCCGAGGACGGCGAACTCGAGGATGCCGGAGCGTCTGCTCATGCGTCGCCTCCTCCTCCGCCTTCGGGGCCCTTATGCCGTGCTGATGTATCGACTCGATACATCAGCACGATAGAACGGCCCGGAGGTCCCGACAAGTGGGCCCGCCGTGACCGGCGTCACATCGTCAATTCACAGCGTTCGACTTGCCTGATTTGGGGTGAACTCCGGCCCTAGGTGGGTTTTGGCCGTGCGTAGGCTGTGCGGCATGCAGAACACCGGGAACCGAGCGCTGCCGAGGGGCGTCAGTGCTCCGGGTGACCGGCTGCGATACGGAGGGGCCTCCGATGGGGTTCCGGCCGTGCGCATTTCGGGGGGACCGGAACTCAACTGCCGCTTCCAGGCGTTCACGCCTGCCCGAGGAGTAGTCGTTCGATGAGCGAGCATCGTCGCAAAATGCCGCCGCAGCAGCCGCCGACGGGCGGTCGCGCGGCGGCACGGCGCGCTGCCCAGCAGCCGGTGGGCCGCAGGTCGGCCCCGGCCCATGACGTCGGTACGGGGGCCCCGTCGGCCTCGTACGGGTCCGCTTCCTCCCCCGGGGAGGAGCAGCGGCCCTACGGAGGTCGCGCGGAGGCCCGCAGGGCCGCCCAGCGCGGCGGCCGCCGGAGGGGAGCCGAGGCCGGCCCCGGAGGCCCCGGTGGTCCCGGGGGCGGACGGCGTGGCGGCGGTGGTGGCGGCCGCGGCAGCGGTCCCGGCCGTGGCGCCGGCGGACGTCCGCCGGGCAAGAAGCGGATCATCGACTACCCCCGCTACGGAAAGTACGGCTGGCGTCGCTGGATGCCGTCGTGGAAGCTCGTGACGGGGACGTTCCTGTTCTTCGCGGCCAGCCTGATGGGCGCGGGCGCGATCGCGTACACGCAGGTGGAGATCCCCAACGAGGCGCTGACCGCGAAGTCGCAGAACAACATCTACTACTGGTCGGACAAGACCCGGATGGTCGCGACGGGCAGCGGTACCAACCGCCAGATCGTCCCGTTCGACAAGATCCCGAAGTCCATGCAGAACGCCGTGATCTCAGCGGAGAACAAGACGTTCTGGGACGACTCCGGAATCGACCCCATGGGCATCGGCCGCGCCGTGTGGAACATGGCCAAGGGCGGCGAGACCCAGGGTGGCTCGACGATCACCCAGCAGTACGTGAAGAACAACCGCCTCGACGACCAGTCGCAGACCCTCAGCCGGAAGGTGAAGGAACTCTTCATCTCCATGAAGGTGGGCGGCGAGGTCGACAAGCCGGAGATCCTCGCCGGCTACCTGAACACCGCGTACTACGGACGTGGTGCCTACGGTGTCCAGGCGGCGGCCCGCGCGTACTTCAACGTCGACGCCGAGAAGCTCAACCCCAGCCAGTCGGCTCTGCTCGCCGCGGTCCTCAAGGGCGCGACGTACTACGACCCCGCCGGCTACCCCGAGATCGACTCCGAGGCCACGCCCGAGAAGAACACCGAGCGGGCCACGCTCCGGTGGTCGTGGATCCTCGACGAGATGCAGAAGGACGGGCACCTCCCGGCCGCGGAGCGCGCGAAGTACACGACGTTCCCCAAGGTCGAGAAGCCCAAGAAGAGCGCCAACCTGAGCGGTCAGATCGGCTACCTGGTCAGCACCGCGAAGGCCAACATCAAGGCCCAGTTCGGTATCACCGAACAGGATCTGGAGCGTGGCGGCTACGAGATCTACACCACCTTCGAGAAGAAGAAGGTGGACGCCATGGAGGACTCGGTAACGAAGATCCTCAAGGAGTACATCGACCCGAAGAAGCGCCCCAAGACGGACACGAACGTGCAGTTCGGCGGCGCCTCCGTCGACACGGCGACCGGGAAGATCGTCGCGCTCTACGGCGGTGTCGACGCGACCAAGCACTTCCGGAGCAACGCCGACAACACCGGCGCGCAGGTCGGCTCGACGTTCAAGCCGTTCGTCCTCGCCTCCGCGATGAGGGACGGGGTCCGGCAGAAGGACCTGGGGGAGGTCCAGGACGCCTCCACCCGCAGGATCGTGGACCCGGACAAGAGCCGCTACTCCGGCAAGAACGAGCTGAAGATCCGCAAGTACAACGGCGAGATCTGGCACAACGAGAAGGGCGAGGAGTGGCTGCAGACCAATGACGACGACGCGAGCTACAAGGACATGACCCTGCGTCGCGCCATGGTCAAGTCGGCGAACTCGCCGTACGTGCAGCTCGGCATGGACATCGGCATCGACAAGGTCCGCAAGGCCGCCATCGACGCGGGCCTGCGCCCCGACTCGCTCGTCGGGGGCGAGGTGCCCTCGTTCTCCCTCGGCATCTCCAGCCCGAGCGCCATCCGCATGGCCGGCGCCTACGCGACCTTCGCCAACGAGGGCAAGCAGAACGACCCCTACTCGGTGGAGTCCGTGAAGAAGGAGGGCGTCGTCATCCATCAGCACAAGACGGAGACCAAGAACCCCTTCAGCCCGGCCGTCGCCGGCAACGTCACCGACGTCCTCCGCTCCGTCGTGGAGGACGAAGAGGGCACCGGCCGGAAGGCCCGCATCCCGGGTCGCGACGTGGCCGGCAAGACCGGTACCACCGACGGCAACAAGTCGGCCTGGTTCGTGGGATACACCCCGCAGCTGTCGACCGCGATCGACATGTACCGGTTCGACGACGACGAGACGAAGAAGAACCGCGAGTTCCAGGAGATGTTCGGCACGGGTGACCAGCCGAAGATCCACGGTTCGTCGTTCCCGTCGCGGATCTGGCAGGACTACATGACCGAGGCCGTGGAGAGCTACCCGGCCAAGTCCTTCCCGGAGCCGGAGAAGCTGGAAGGCGCCGAGGCCGTCTTCGGCGGTGGCGCCGCCAGCCCGACGCCGAGCCCGACGGCCACGCCGACGCCCACCGAGACCTCGGCCACGCCGACGACGAGCGCGCCGACCACGACGCCGCCGCCCACGACGACCGCCCCGACGCCGACGCGGACGCCGAAGCCGGGCAAGACGACCTGTGGTGTCTGGGGCTGGGGCTGCACGGAGGAACCGGGCGACCCCGGCGGCAACACCGGGGAGCCCACCACCACGCCGCCCACCACCGGCACACCGACGGGGACCGGCACGCCGACCGACGACGGAAACGGTCCGGGCGGAGGGAACGGCAAACCCGGCAGCGGGAACTTCGTCCCCTGATCCGCCGCCGGGGCACTCCCCCGGCCCCCACCGACACGTGGGACACGAGGGCCGTCGCGTCCGATCCGTACTTCCCGTACGGGCCGGCCGCGGCGGCCCTCGCCGTTTTCCCGGAGCCGTACGGCAGGATGTCCCCCATGCCGAGCCTCCAGAAGACGAGCGCGCCGCAGGACCGGCCCCAGGGCCGCTCGCAGACGGTCATCCCCACCCACCGGGACAAGGTGGCCGCCGCGGGCAGCGAACTGATCGGCGGCCCCTACGGCCGCCGGGCGAAGACCGGCACCGGGCAGTTCACGCCGGTGCGGGTGATCGCCCTCGTGGCCATCGGCATGTTCGCCCTCGGCATGGTGCAGAAGCTGCCCTGCTACAACTGGGCCTGGTTCCGGGGCACGACCTCCCAGTACACCCACGCCTGCTACTCGGACATCCCGCACCTCTTCACGGGGCGGGGCTTCGCCGAGGGCCTGGTGCCCTACTTCGACCGGCTGGGCGGCGACATACCGTTCCTCGAGTACCCGGTCCTGACCGGGCTCTTCATGGAGGTCGCGGCCTGGCTGACGCCGGGCGGCGGCGACACGATGCAGCGCGAGCAGTCGTACTGGCTGGCCAACGCGGGGCTGCTGATGGTCTGCGCGGCCGTCCTCGCGGTCTGTGTGGCCCGGACGCACCGGCTGCGGCCCTGGGACGGTCTGCTCGTCGCCCTGGCGCCCTCGATCGCGCTGACCGCGACGATCAACTGGGACATACTGGCCGTCGCGCTGACGGCCGCCGCGGTCCTGATGTGGTCGCGCGAACGGCCGCTGGCCTTCGGGATCCTGCTCGGCCTTGCCACCGCCGCCAAGTTCTACCCGATACTGCTCCTCTGCCCGCTGCTGCTGCTCTGCTGGCGGGCCGGGAAGTGGCGCGAGTACGGGACGGCGGTGCTGGCCGCGGGCGGCGCCTGGCTGGTGGTGAACCTGCCCGTGATGCTGCTCGCACCCGAGGGCTGGAAGCAGTTCTACCTCTTCAGCCGGGACCGGAACGTCGACTTCGGTTCGATCTGGCTGCTGGTCAGCCAGCGGACGGGCGACGCCATAACGCCGGGCCAGGCCAACCTGTACGCGCTGCTGCTGATGCTGGCGGCGATCGGCGGGCTCGCCTACCTCACGCTCACGGCGCCCCGCAGGCCGCGCTTCGTCCAGCTGGCGTTCCTGATCGTCGCCGCGTTCGTCCTGACCAACAAGGTCTACTCACCGCAGTACGTGCTCTGGCTGGTGCCGCTGGCGGCGCTCGCACGGCCGCGCTGGCGCGACTTCCTCATCTGGCAGGCGTGCGAGGTCATGTACTTCGTCGGCGTCTGGATGTACCTGGCGTTCACGACCAGCGGCAACAAGCAGGGCCTGCCGGTGGACGGCTACCAGTTCGCGATCGTGCTGCACCTGCTCGGCACCCTGTACCTGTGCGTGATGGTCGTACGGGACATCCTGACGCCCGAGAAGGACCCGGTCCGGCAGGACGGCGCGGACGACCCCTCCGGAGGCGTCCTGGACGGCGCGGAGGACGTCTTCGTGACGGGCAGGGCCGCCCGTCCCGCCCGGCACGCGGCACCGGCCGCCGAGGACGCGCTGCTGGTGGAATGGGGAACCCCCAGGAGCTGAGCTCCCGGGGGTGAGGCGCGATCGGCCGGCTCAGCGCTCCACGAGCCGGTCGAACTGCGTCGTGGTGTGGCGCAGATGCGCCACGAGCTCGTCGCCCACCCGGGGCTCCTGGGCGTCGGCCGGCACGAACAGGATCGACACCTGCATGTGCGGCGGCTCGGCGAACCAGCGCTGCTTCCCGGCCCAGACGAAAGGCGAAAGGTTCCGGTTGACGGTGGCGAGACCGGCCCGTGCGACGCCCTTGGCGCGCGGCATGACGCCGTGCATGGCCTTGGGGGCCTCCAGGCCCACACCGTGCGAGGTACCGCCGGCGACGACGACCAGCCAGCCGTCCGACGCGGCCTTCTGCTGGCGGTAGCCGAACCGGTCGCCCTTGGAGACCCGGGTCACGTCGAGGACCGCGCCCCGGTACTCCGTGGCCTCGTGGTCGCCCAGCCAGAGCCGGGTGCCGATGCGGGCGCGGAACCGGGTCTGCGGGAACTGCTGCTGGAGCCGTGCCTGCTCCTGGGCCCGCAGGTGGCTGACGAACATGGTGTGCAGCGGCAGCCGGGCGGCCCGCAGACGGTCCATCCAGGCGATGACCTCCTCGACGGCGTCGGTGCCGTCCGGGCGGTCCAGCGGCAGGTGGAGCGCGAAGCCCTCCAGGCGCACGTCCTCGATGGCGGAGTGGAGCTGCGGGAGCTCCTCCTCGCGGACGCCGTGCCGCTTCATCGAGCTCATGCACTCGATGACGACCCGGGCCCCCACGAGGGCGTGCACGCCGTCCACGGACGACACGGAACGGATGACCCGGTCGGGCAGCGGAACCGGTTCCTCACCCCGGCGGAAGGGGGTGAGGACCAGCAGGTCGCCGCTGAACCAGTCCTTGATCCGAGCGGCCTCGTACGTGGTGCCCACGGCGAGCATGTCGGCGCCGAACCGGGCCGCCTCGTCCGCGAGGCGTTCGTGGCCGAAGCCGTAACCGTTGCCCTTGCAGACCGGGATGACACCGGGGAACTGGTCGATGACGGTCTTCTGGTGCGCGCGCCAGCGAGCGGTGTCGACGTAGAGGGAGAGCGCCATGGCCGGCCCGGAACCTTTCTGATGGCAGCGGTGTGTCAAAGGTATGTACGAGACTACGGAAACGTCAGCGACACGGCACGGGTCACCGGCGCGACGTCGTGGATCAGCGGCGCGACATGTAGATGTCGAGCGCCTTGTGCAGCAGCTTGTTCAGCGGGAAGTCCCACTCGCCGACGTACTCGACGGCCTCGCCGCCCGTGCCCACCTTGAACTGGATGAGCCCGAAGAGGTGGTCGGTCTCGTCGAGCGAGTCCGAGATGCCGCGCAGGTCGTAGACGGTCGCGCCCATCGCGTAGGCGTCGCGCAGCATGCGCCACTGCATCGCGTTCGAGGGCCGGACCTCGCGGCCGATGTTGTCGGAGGCGCCGTAGGAGTACCAGACGTGGCCGCCGACGACGAGCATCGTCGCCGCGGAGAGGTTCACGCCGTTGTGGCGGGCGAAGTAGAGCCGCATGCGGTTGGGGTCCTCGCTGTTGAGGACGGTCCACATGCGCTGGAAGTACGAGAGCGGGCGCGGCCGGAAGTGGTCACGGACGGCCGTGATCTCGTACAGCCGCTGCCACTCGGCGAGGTCCTCGTAGCCGCCCTGGACGACCTCGACACCGGCCTTCTCGGCCTTCTTGATGTTGCGGCGCCACAGCTGGTTGAAGCCCTTGAGGACATCGTCGAGCGAGCGGTTCGCGAGCGGGACCTGGAAGACGTAGCGGGGCTGCACGTCGCCGAAGCCGGCGCCGCCGTCCTCGGCCTGCTGCCAGCCCATCTTCCGCAGCCGGTCCGCGACTTCGAAGGCACGCGGCTCGATGTGGGTGGCCTCGACGTCCTTGAGGCGCTTGACGTCCGGGTCCTGGATGCCGGACTTGATGGCGGCCGAGTCCCAGCGCCGGATGACGACCGGCGGGCCCATCTTCACCGAGAAGGCGCCCTGCTGCTTGAGGTGCGCCAGCATCGGCGTCAGCCAGTCGTCGAGGTTGGGCGCGTGCCAGTTGATGACCGGGCCCTCGGGCAGATAGGCCAGGTAGCGCTTGATCTTCGGGAGCTGGCGGTAGAGCACCAGGCCGACACCGACGAGCTCGCCGCTCTTGTCGAACCAGCCCAGGTTCTCCGAGCGCCACTCGGTCTTCACATCAGCCCACGCCGGGACCTGGCAGTGGCTCGCCGCGGGCTGGCTCTGGATGTACGCCAGATGCTGCTCACGGCTGATGGTCCTCAGGGTCAGGCTCATGCGGGGCGCTCCTCGGCAGGTGTGTCCCCATCGGTCAGGGGCTCCGGCTCTCGCGCCGAAGCCTACTGTGACCGGGGAGCGCCCCGAATGGGTGTGTGCGTCCTGACGTGGCCCTGGACTCAGCTGACGACCCCGCCGAAGAGCCCGCCGTGGGCCATGCCGAGGTAGAAGCCGAACGCCGACGCGCCGAGTCCGAGGATCAGCAGGAAGCGTTCGCGTGTCGTCACGGAGATGAACTGTCCGTAGCCGCCGGTCAGGATGCCGATGAGCCCCGTCCAGGAGCTCAGCAGGTGCAGGCTGTGGAACTGCGCCGTGACGAAGGCGATGACGCCGAGGACCAGCGTCACTCCGACCAGGGCGTCCTGGATGGGGTGCGGTTTGCCGTCGGTGGCGAAGAGGGAGTGGCCGGGGTCGGGTCGCATTGCCTGTGCCATGGGGCACCTCCTGGCGTAGCTGCCGGAAGGCGGCGCATCGTAGCGCCGCCGACATCCGTTGTGTACAGATTGCGTCCCCTCACCAGTGAATTTCAACCGCAGGGCGGTGAGCGGGTACTCTGTACGGTCTGCACCGGTGTCTGCCCTGGTCCGTCTGGATCCCGGCAGTGCCCCTCGTCCGCGAGGGGGACTGTCAGTGGTGGCGGATACCGTTGCTTACGCATCACGACCCTCCTGCCACGGAACGACCGTGGCCGCTGAGTCCAAAGGAGGTGGGTTCCACATGCGTCACTACGAAGTGATGGTCATCCTCGACCCCGATCTCGAGGAGCGCGCTGTCTCCCCGCTGATCGAGAACTTCCTTTCCGTCGTCCGTGAGGGCAACGGAAAGGTCGAGAAGGTCGACACCTGGGGCCGTCGTCGTCTCGCCTACGAGATCAAGAAGAAGCCCGAGGGCATCTACTCGGTCATCGACCTGCAGGCCGAGCCTGCGGTCGTCAAGGAGCTCGACCGACAGCTCAACCTGAACGAGTCGGTCCTCCGGACCAAGGTCCTCCGTCCCGAGACCCACTGAGCGACTAGCTCAGTGGTCTTCGGATCCGAGTAGCAGCAAAGCAGCCAGAAGCAATCCCGCCGAGAGGTTCCCCCATGGCAGGCGAGACCGTCATCACGGTCGTCGGCAATCTTGTCGACGACCCCGAGCTGCGCTTCACCCCGTCCGGTGCGGCGGTCGCGAAGTTCCGTATCGCGTCCACCCCCCGCACCTTCGACCGTCAGACCAACGAGTGGAAGGACGGCGAAAGCCTCTTCCTCACCTGCTCGGTCTGGCGTCAGGCGGCGGAGAACGTCGCCGAGTCGCTTCAGCGAGGCATGCGCGTCGTCGTGCAGGGCCGGCTGAAGCAGCGGTCCTACGAGGACCGTGAGGGCGTCAAGCGCACGGTCTACGAGCTGGATGTCGAGGAAGTCGGCCCCAGCCTCAAGAACGCCACGGCCAAGGTCACCAAGACCACCGGTCGAGGCGGCCAGGGTGGTTACGGCGGGGGCGGCGGCGGCCAGCAGGCCGGCGGCGGTGGCAGCTGGGGTGGAAACTCCGGCGGTGGCCAGCAGGGTGGTGGCGGTGCTCCCGCCGACGACCCGTGGGCTACCGGCGGTCCCTCCTCCTCCGGCGGCGGCCAGCAGCAGGGCGGCGGAGGCGGCTGGGGTGGAAACTCCAGCGGCGGCGGCTACTCGGACGAGCCCCCCTTCTAGGGCCACGCCCCGGAAGCAGCTCGTACCCCCATTCTTGATCACACAGGAGAAACACCATGGCGAAGCCGCCTGTGCGCAAGCCTAAGAAGAAGGTCTGCGCGTTCTGCAAGGACAAGACCCAGTACGTGGACTACAAGGACACGAACATGCTGCGGAAGTTCATTTCCGACCGCGGCAAGATCCGTGCCCGCCGCGTGACCGGCAACTGCACGCAGCACCAGCGTGACGTCGCCACGGCCGTCAAGAACAGCCGTGAGATGGCGCTGCTGCCCTACACGTCCACCGCGCGATAAGGAAAGGGTGACCGAATAATGAAGATCATCCTGACCCACGAGGTCTCCGGCCTCGGCACCGCCGGCGACGTCGTCGACGTCAAGGACGGCTACGCCCGCAACTACCTGGTCCCGCGTGGCTTCGCCATCCGCTGGACCAAGGGTGGCGAGCAGGACGTGGCGCAGATCCGCCGCGCCCGCAAGATCCACGAGATCGCGACCATCGAGCAGGCCAACGAGATCAAGGCCAAGCTCGAGGGCACGAAGGTGCGCCTGGCCGTTCGCTCCGGCGACGCCGGCCGTCTCTTCGGCTCCGTGACCCCGGCCGACATCGCCTCGGCGATCAAGGCCGCGGGTGGCCCCGACGTCGACAAGCGTCGCGTCGAGCTCGGCTCGCCGATCAAGACCCTGGGCTCGCACCAGGTGTCCGTGCGTCTGCACGCCGACGTTGCCGCGAAGCTCGGCGTCGAGATCGTCGCCGCGTAACGCTGCCGCCGGCGCTCTGCGCTGAGCAGTGAGGAAGGGCCGCACCCCTCGGGGTGCGGCCCTTCCGCTGTTTCACGTGAAACAGGGCGTTTCACGTGAAACATTCACCGTGTGGCGCCGGTGACGAGCCAGCGGCCCGAGCGTGAGCGGAACCAGAGCGTCGCCATCCGGACGGACATCATCAGCGTCATCGCCCACCAGAGGGCCGTCAGACCGCCGCCGAGCGCAGGGACCAGCAGGGCCACCGGGGCGAAGACGGCGAGCGTCAGCAGCATGGCCCAGGCCAGGTAGGGGCCGTCCCCCGCGCCCATCAGAACGCCGTCGAGAACGAAGACGACCCCGGAGATCGGCTGTGAGATCGCGACCACCAGCAGGGCCGGGAGCAGGGTGTCCTGGACGACCGTGTCGCCGGTGAAGAGCGGGATGAACAGGGGACGGGCGACGATGAGCAGCGCGCCGAGCACCACGCCGGAGAGCACGCCCCACTGGACCATGCGGCGGCAGACCTGACGGGCGCCCTCGGCGTCGTCCGCGCCGAGATAGCGGCCGATGATGGCCTGGCCCGCGATCGCGATCGCGTCGAGGGCGAAGGCCATGAGGCTCCAGAGGGACAGGATGATCTGGTGGGCCGCGACCTCCGCGTCGCCCATCCGGGCCGCGACGGCCGTGGCGATCATCAGGACCGCGCGGAGCGAGAGCGTACGGACCAGGAGCGGTACTCCGGCCTGCGCGGAGGCGCGTATGCCGGCCGCGTCGGGGCGGAGGGAGGCTCCGTGGCGCCGGGCACCCCGTACGACCACGACGAGGTAGGCCACGGCCATGCCGCACTGGGCGATCACGGTGCCCCAGGCCGAGCCGGCGATTCCCAGTCCGGCGCCGTAGACCAGGCCGATGTTGAGCGCACCGTTGGCCGCGAAGCCGCCGATGGCCACGTAGAGCGGTGTACGGGTGTCCTGGAGGCCGCGCAGGACGCCGGTGGCGGCCAGGACCACCAGCATGGCTGGGATGCCGAGGCTGGAGATCCTGAGGTACGTGACGGCGTAGGGTGCGGCGGTGTCGGAGGCCCCGAAGAGGCCGATGAGCCAGGGCGCCGCGGGCAGGGTCAGCACGACGACGGCTGCTCCGAGGAGGAGGGCGAGCCAGATGCCGTCCATGCCCTGCCGGATCGCGGCCTGAAGGTCCCCGGCGCCTACGCGGCGGGAGACGGCGGCCGTGGTGGCGTAGGCGAGGAAGACGAAGACGCTGACGGCGGTGGACAGCAGGGCGGCGGCGATCGCGAGCCCCGCGAGCTGGGGGGTGCCGAGATGGCCGACGATGGCGCTGTCGACCATGAGGAAGAGCGGCTCGGCGACAAGCGCGCCGAAGGCCGGCAGGGCGAGGGAGACGATCTCGCGGTCGTGCTGTCGGCGGACGGCTTTGGGCGTCGCGGGGGCCTGGGTCATGGGGTCAATCTAATCTTCCACAGGTAAGAGATGCAATGCATCACCGGTCCTTACTTGCTGGGGGCAAGGTGCTTCGGGTGTGGGTCGTTTGTTCTGATCTTGGTCCAGGGGGAAAAGTTTTTCTCCCCCACAGCCCGTGGATGGGAAAACTGCAGGTCAGGCCCGTGGAGCTGGGGTGCCTATGAGTTTGTCCACATGACTGTCCCCCGGTCCGTGCACAGGTTCCGGCGAGTTCTCCACAGGCTGAGGCCCTTCACCCACAGGGCCTGTGGATAACCAGATTGGCTGACGCCTCTCGCGGGCCTACCGTGGTCCGGCGCCCGACGCGCCAGAAGCGGTCGCAAAGCCACTCGTTGATCAAGCCCGTGGCGTAAGAAAGAGTGGCATGGCGAGGTCCGCTGAGCGGACGGGAGGAGGTGCTTGGTGAGCATTCCCGAGCCCATGGACGACCCTTGGGCCGACAGCGGACCGAGCGACCGACTGCCCACCCGTACCCGAGGCGAGGGCCGCGGCCGCGGCCGCGGGCGGGACGACCAGCACGAGCGGGGCGGTGAAGGCGGGCCCTGGGACGGCGGGCTCTCCGGCTTCGAGCGGGTGCCCCCGCAGGACCTCGACGCCGAGCAGTCCGTCCTCGGCGGCATGCTGCTCTCCAAGGACGCCATCGCGGACGTCGTGGAGATCATCAAGGGCAACGACTTCTACAAGCCCGCCCACGAGACCGTCTATGCCGCGATCCTCGACCTCTATGCCAAGGGCGAGCCCGCCGACCCGATCACGGTCGGCGCCGAGCTCACGAAACGCGGCGAGATCACCCGCGTCGGCGGCGCCTCCTATCTGCACACCCTCGTCCAGTCGGTCCCGACGGCGGCCAACGCCTCGTACTACGCGGAGATCGTCCACGAGCGGGCCGTCCTGCGCCGCCTCGTCGAGGCCGGCACCAAGATCACGCAGATGGGCTACGCGGCCGACGGAGACGTCGACGAGATCGTGAACTCGGCCCAGGCCGAGATCTACGCCGTCACCGAGCAGCGGACCACCGAGGACTATCTGCCGCTCGGCGACATCATGGAGGGGGCGCTCGACGAGATCGAGGCGATCGGCTCCCGCAGCGGTGAGATGACCGGTGTCCCCACCGGCTTCACCGACCTGGACTCGCTCACCAACGGTCTGCACCCCGGTCAGATGATCATCATCGCGGCGCGTCCCGCCATGGGTAAGTCGACCCTCGCGCTGGACTTCGCGCGGGCGGCGTCCATCAAGCACAACCTGCCCAGCGTCATCTTCTCCCTCGAAATGGGCCGCAACGAGATCGCGATGCGTCTGCTCTCGGCGGAGGCCCGGGTCGCGCTGCACCACATGCGCTCCGGCACGATGACCGACGAGGACTGGACCCGGCTCGCCCGCCGGATGCCGGACGTCTCCCAGGCCCCGCTCTACATCGACGACTCCCCGAACCTGTCGATGATGGAGATCCGGGCGAAATGCCGCCGGCTCAAGCAGCGCAACGGGCTCAAGCTGGTCATCATCGACTACCTGCAGCTGATGCAGTCCGGTGGTTCGAAGCGGCAGGAGAGCCGTCAGCAAGAGGTCTCCGACATGTCGCGAAACCTGAAGCTCCTCGCCAAGGAGCTGGAGCTGCCGGTGATCGCGCTCTCCCAGCTGAACCGTGGCCCCGAGCAGCGCACCGACAAGAAGCCGATGGTCTCCGACCTGCGTGAATCCGGCTCGATCGAGCAGGACGCGGACATGGTCATCCTGCTGCACCGCGAGGACGCGTACGAGAAGGAGTCACCGCGAGCGGGCGAGGCCGACATCATCGTCGGCAAGCACCGTAACGGCCCGACGGCCACGATCACCGTGGCCTTCCAGGGCCACTACTCCCGCTTCGTGGACATGGCTCAGACCTGATCCCGGCCGAGGAGCGCGGGCACGACCTCGTCCCAGACCTCGCGGGGGAACACCTCGTGGCCGGTCCGCTCCATGGCCAGGAAGCGGGCGCCGGGGATCTCGGCGGCGAGGGCGCGACCGTGCTCCAGGGGGAACAGCGGGTCCTCGGTGCCGTGCAGGACGACCGTCGGAGCCGTGATCGCACCGAGGCGGTCCCGCCAGGGTGCTCCGGCGTCGATCATGAACGGGTTGGTGACCTGTGCGGCGATGTCGCGCGCACGGTCGACGACCCGTGCCGCCCAGGCGCGCATGGCGTCGGTGTCGAACGGGCGGGACGGGGCGGCGAAGGGGCGCTCGCCCTCGACGAGCCAGTCGACGACGGCGTCCCGGTCCTTCCAGTCGGGCGCCGGGGCGTCCTCGGCGAAGACCGCCAGCAGGTCCTCGGACATCGGCGGCAGATCGGACTGGTCGTGGCCCGGTCCTCCGGGGGTCGAGGACGCGAGGGCGAGGGTGGCCACCCGGTCCGGGTGGTCGAGGGCGAGCAGCTGGGCGACGGCCGCGCCCTGGGACATGCCGACGATCTCCGCGGACGGCAGGTGGAGCGCGTCGAGCAGCCCGGCGGCATCGGTGACCAGGTCGCGCAGGTCGTACGGCGGCTCGCCCGCGGGGTACCCGGTGGAGCGGCCCGCGTCCCGGCTGTCGTAGCGGATCACGTACCTGCCGCCGGCGACGAGGCGGCGGACGAACTCCTCGTCCCACGCGAGCATCGAGTGGCCCGCGCCGTGGATGAGGAGCAGGGGCGTGTCGGCGGGGTCGCCGAAGGACTCCGCGCTCAGTTCGACGCCGTTGGTCCGAATGACGTGCTCGGTGCCTCGCATGGGGTGCCGCCTTCCCGTCTTTTTCGTTACCTGTAACGAAGATGCTAGCCAATCATTCGTTACATGTCACGGACCTTTTTGTAGACTGGGCTCATGTCCCCCCATCACCGGCCTGACGCCGCCGCGCTGGCCGCCTGGCACGCGTATCGCGCACTGCCCCTGCTCATCGACGCGGAGGTCGCCCGCGACCTGGAGCAGGACACGGGCCTGTCCATGGCCGACTACGACGTGCTGGCCGCGGTGGCGGCGCTGACGTCCGACGACACCTGCATCCGTGTCAGCGGTCTCGCGGCCCATCTGCGCTGGGCCCACAGCCGGTTGTCGCGCCATCTCGGGCGCATGGAGCGGCGTGGGCTCGTCGCCCGCGAACCGTGCGAGCGGGACGGGCGCGGCGACGATGTCCTCCTGACCCCGGCCGGGCGATCTGCGTACGACGAGGCGGCGCCGGTCTATCAGGCCTCCGTCCAGAGGCACTTCGCCGCGCGGCTCTCCCGGGAGCAGCTCGCCGTCCTGACCGGCATCGAGGAGGCCGTCGCGGCGCACCGCTAAATCCGGAGGCTGTCGTTCGGGAGATCACGTTGGATGGGGCCCATGACGACAACTTTCGAAGCCCTTCTGCCCGGTACCGAACGGGCTCTGCTGCATCGCGTCGCGGTGGCCCAGTCCGAGGGTCGGACGCCTTCCTTCGTGGGGGCCGTGGTGCGCGACGGGGCGCTGGTGTGGAGCGGTTCGCGCAGTTGCGTGGACGGGCACGCGCCGGACGCCGACACCCAGTTCAGGATCGGGTCGATCACCAAGGTGTTCACCGCCGTGCTGGTGATGCGACTGCGGGAGGAGGGGCTCCTGGGCCTCGACGATCCGCTGGAGCGGCACCTCAAGGGCACGGGCGTCGGAGAGGTGACGATCGCTCAGCTCCTCGGGCACAGCGGCGGTCTCGCGGCCGAGACTCCCGGTCAGTGGTGGGAGCGCTCGGCCGCGGGGCTGCGGCCCGAGCTCTCCGACGTCCTGGGGGAGGAGCCCTTCCTCCAGGCGCCCGGCCGCCGTCACCACTACTCCAACCCCGGTTACACGCTGCTCGGTTCACTGGTCGAGGCCGTGCGGGGAGTGACCTGGGAGGCGGCGCTGCGGCGCGAGATCCTGGAGCCGCTCGGGATGGGCCGTACGACGCTCGGTCCGGTCGCCCCGCACGCGGGCGGCTGGGCGGTGCACCCCTGGGCCGATGTGATGCTGCCGGAACCGTCGGAGGACCTCGGGCTGATGGCGCCGGCCGGGCAGCTCTGGTCGACGGCGGCGGACCTCGCCCGCTTCGCCGCCTTCCTCGCGGCAGGCGACGAGCGGGTGCTCGTCGCCTCCTCCGTGGCGGAGATGCGGGCCCCTGCCGCCCCGGTCGGTGAGGGGGAGTGGGAAGGAGGGTACGGACTCGGTCTCCAGCTGGTCCGCAACGGCGGCCGGACCCTGATCGGCCACACCGGGTCGCTCCCCGGGTTCGTCGCCGCCCTCTGGGTGAGCGTCGAGGACGGGCTGGCGGCGATCGCCCTCTCCAATGCCACCTCGGGGCCGCTGGCGGGGGCCGTGGCCGCCGATCTCGTACGGATCGTGGCGGAGGCGGAGCCGAGGTTCCCGGAGCCCTGGCGCCCCCTTCCGGAGGCCGAGGCCGACGAGGAGCTGCTGGCCCTGACGGGGCCCTGGTACTGGGGCACCTACGCCTACGGGCTCCGGATCGGCCCCGAGCGGAGCGTGGTGCTCGAGCCCCTGCGGGGAGCCGGGCGGCGGGCCCGATTCCGGGCGCTCCCCGAGGGCGGCTGGGTCGGGCTGAACGGCTACTACGAGGGGGAGACGCTCCGGGCGGTGCGGCGCGCCGACGGCAGCGTGAGCCATCTCGACCTCGGCTCCTTCGTCTTCACGCGGGAGCCGTACGCGCCGGCGGACGTGGTGCCGGGCGGCGTGGACGAGGCGGGCTGGCGCGGCCTCTGAGCCGTTCTGCGATGTTTCACGTGAAACAAGCCCGATCCGCTTGCTTCACGTGGAACAAGCCGATCGACGTGCGAGGGAGGTGGCCCGAGAGGTGTCCCGTCATGCCGATCGAGTGCCCCTCGCCTCAGAGGCTCTTCTTGAAGCCCAGGTGGGAGGCCTCGAAGCCGAGCCGCTCGTAGAAGCGGTGGGCATCGGTGCGGGTGACGTCGGAGGTCAGCTGGACGAGTCGGCAGCCCTGGCGTCCCGACTCCTCGACGGCCCACTCGATGAGCAGGGTGCCCAGGCCGCTGCCGCGCTCCTCGGCGTGGATGCGGACGCCCTCGATGATCGAGCGGGTGGCGCCCCGGCGGGAGAGGCCGGGGATGATCGTCAGCTGGAGGGTGCCGACGACCCTGTTCTCGCGGACGGCCACGACGAGGTGCTGCTGGGGGTCGTTCGCCAGGCGCTCGAAGGCCACCAGGTACGGGGCGAGGTCGTCCGGGGATTCGCGCTGCGCGCCCAGCGGGTCGTCGGCGAGCATCGCGACGATGGCTTCGAGGTCCTCCGCGGTGGCGGGACGTATCTCAAGATCGCTCATGCCCCGCAGGGTACGCCGGGGAGTGTCACCACACCTCTGACGGCGTGCCGCGCGGGCGTCTCTGACGGCGTGCTGCGCGGACGTCTCGGACGGAGTGCCGCGCGGGTCGGGCCGGTCCTCAGGCGGGAACGCCCACGCCTTCGACGACCTGGACCAGCGGGGCCAGCTCCGGGTTCTTGGCGGCCTCGTCGAGCGCCTCGCGCAGAGCGCTGTCGTTGGTGGGGCGGGCCTCTGCAAGGAGCTTCTGGCCGGCCTCGGTGACATCGGTGTAGATGCCGCGCCGGTCGGTGGCGCAGAGGTACCGGGTGAGCAGACCCCGGTCCTCGAGCCGGGTGACCAGCCGGGTGGTGGCGCTCTGGCTGAGGACGACCGCGTCGGCGACCTGCTTCATCTGGAGGTGCCCGCCCGGTCCGCTGTGCTGGCGGCTGAGGACGTCGAGGAGCGAGTACTCCCGCACGCTCAGGCCGTGTCGCGACTCCAGGGCGCGCTCGATGTGCGACTCGATCCTGCCGTGCAGCAGGGAGAGGGCGCACCAGCGCTGGGAGAGCGCGGTGAGTGCGGGGTCCGTCGCGGTCATGGTCTCTCCTCGGTCTCTCCTCGGCACCACGGTGGTTCTCGACCCAGGGTAGACGATGCGCCGCAATAATGCGCGTGTGCAAGTAAATCTGAGGGGGGGACCCCCCGCCTCACCCCGCCTCGCGGCGAGCGGGCCGCCCTGCCCGCCTAGCCGGCCGCGACGGTCAGGGGAGCGAAGCGGCGGCGCCAGTCGCCGGGGAGGTCGGGGAGGGAGCGGACCATCACCGCGTTGGAGGCGATCGCGTCGAGGCCGTTCTCCTTCACCCAGCTCAGCAGGGCCGAGTGCCGCACGTCGATGTCCGTGCGCAGCGGTCGGTCGGTGGCGGCCGCGAGCGAGGCGATCAGGGCCTGGGCCGTGCCGGGGTCCCGGGCGATCAGCGGTCCGACGACATGGGTGTCCATGTTGGGCCAGGCCGCCGCGAAGCCGGTGATCTCGCCGTTCTCCTCCGCCACCCGGAGATGGTCGGCGAAGGCCGGCAGCCGGGTGATCAGATGGGTGCGGTCGAGACCGAAGACCTCGTGGTCCAGGCGCAGGATCGCCTGGAGGTCCTCCGCCGTCGCCGGGCGGACCGGAACGGCCGGGGCGGGTGCCGTGAACGTGAAGCGCCCGCGCACCATCTCCGCGCGGCCCGTCTCCGTGAAGCCCAGCTGCTCGTAGAGGGGCTGTCCGTACGGTGTGGCGTGCAGGGTGAGCGGGGTGTCCCCGGCTTCCGCCAGGACGTGCTCCATGAGCCGGCGTCCCACGCCTTGGCGTGCGTACCGCTCGGCGACGAGCACCATGCCGATCGCGGCGAGCCCCGGGCCGTACGAGGTGACCACGGAGCAGGTGATCAGCCCGGCTCCGGACGGGTCGTCGATGCCGTAGCCGGTGCCCGCGGCGAGCAGCAGGCCCCACTTGTGCTCCTCACGCGGCCAGCCCCGGTTCTCGGAGAGGTCGGCGCAGGCGAGGAGGTCGTCCACGGTGAGGCGCCGGATGGGGAGCTGTGCGAGCGAGGAGGGGCTGATCGGCATGGTGTCAGGCTGGCCCACGCGGTGATCTTCCGTCCACCGCTTTAGCGGATCTGGCCGATACGTGTGCGCGGCGCGGGGCAGGAGGGAGTCGGTGCCGGGTCGGCGCGCGGCCGGAAGGGGGCGTTGATTCCACGTCGTGGGACAGAGACGATGTTTCACGTGAAACCACGACAGCGGCGCCTGCACTTCTTCGACCTCGACGGCACCCTGATCCGGGGTTCGGCCGCGGCGGTGGAGATCTCCCGGCAGCTGGGCGTGGACGAGGAGATCGCCGCTCTGGAGAAGAGCTTCCTTCTCCAGGGGCTCACCCCGGACGAGTTCGCCGTCCGGGCCCGCGAGCTGTGGTCCGCGCTCACCGTGGACCAGGTCGCGGCGGCCTTCGAAGGGGCGCCCTGGCTGCTGGGCATTCGCGAGGTCTGGGCCGACATCCGGGACCGGGGCGACCGCTGTGCGGTCATCTCGCTCTCTCCTGACTTCTTCGTCGAGCGGCTTCTCGACTGGGGTGTCGACGCGGTGCACGGGTCCCACTGGCCGACCGTCCCCTTCACGGAGCCGATCCATCGGCCCGGCATCCTCGACGCGCGGGCGAAGGTGCGGATCGCACGGGAACTCTGCGAGGAGTACGGGGTGGACCCCGCCCACTGTGTCGCCTACGGAGACTCGATGTCCGACGCGGAGCTCTTCGCGGTCGTGCCGCACACCGTGGCGGTGAACGCGGACCACCATCTCGCCGGGCTCGCCCGCCACAGCTACACCGGAGGGGATCTGCGCGAGGCCTACGCCCTCGTCCGAAACAGCGCAGCTTAGTCAGAAACCCTGCCCTTTGGCCCGAGAACGCCGCTTTCCCTCCGAAGCGTTGTTCCACGGGGTCATGCTGCGTCCACGGAAGCCGGCCAGCGATAGGGCGAGGCACATGATGGATGCTCCGACCACCACGAGGGCAGCGGAGGACGGGGACGGGCCGGAGCGCCCGGCGGGGGGCGGCAACGAGCCCCGCCGCCCGGTGGATGACGGGAACGAGCCCCGAATACCCGCGGAAGCCTCCGCCGACGCGGTACTCGTCCGTCGCACCCTCGCGGAGATCGCGCCGGTCGCCGA
Source organism: Streptomyces sp. NPDC056480 (assembly GCF_042795405.1). NCBI lineage: Bacteria > Bacillati > Actinomycetota > Actinomycetes > Kitasatosporales > Streptomycetaceae > Streptomyces > Streptomyces sp. NPDC056480. The sequence continues at coordinate 160,530 of NZ_JBHTSA010000001.1, forward strand.
CCGGGTGACCTCGTACTTCTACGCCCTGCTGTTCATCGGGAACCCGGGGCTGCGCGAGATGTTCCCCGCGGCCATGGACACCCAGCGGGACCGGCTCCTGAAGGCCCTGCTCACCGCGGCGGAGCACATGGACAACGCCCCGGTGCTCACCGCGTATCTGCAGAACCTCGGCAGGGGCCACCGCAAGTACGGCACCCACTCCGCCCACTACCCCGCGGTCGGCGAGGCCCTCATCGGCGCGCTCACGCGGTACGCGACGACGACCTGGGACGAGGAGACCCAGGCGGCCTGGGTCCGTACGTACACGACGATCTCCCAGATCATGATCGACGCGGCGGCGGAGGACGAGCGCACTGCGCCCGCCTGGTGGCAGGCCGAGGTGGTCTCCCACGACCTGCGGACCCCGGACATCGCCGTCGTCACCCTCCGGCCCGACCAGCCGTACCCGTTCCTCGCGGGGCAGTACACGACGTTGGAGACCCCGTGGTGGCCGCGGATATGGCGTCACTACTCGTTCGCCTCGGCGCCCCGGCCCGATGGACTGCTCTCCCTGCACGTGAAGGCGGTCCCGGCGGGCTGGGTGTCCAACGCGCTGGTCCACCGGGCGCGCCCCGGGGACGTCCTGCGCATCGGCCCGCCGGCCGGTTCCATGACCGTCGACCACGACACGGACACGGGCCTGCTCTGTGTGGGCGGCGGCACCGGGATAGCGCCCATCAAGGCCCTGGTGGAGGACGTCGCCGAGCATGGGGACCGGCGTCCGGTCGATGTCTTCTACGGGGCCCGCAGGGGCCACGACCTCTATGACATCGACACGATGCTGCGGCTCCAGAGGACGTTCCCCTGGCTCTCCGTCCACGCGGTCACCGAGGAGCAGGGACGGCTCCCGGAGGCCGTCTGCCGCTACGGCTCCTGGAGCGAACGCGACGCCTATCTCTCGGGGCCGCTCGGCATGGTCCGTTGCGGGGTGGACGCGCTGCGGGGAGCGGGGGTCCCCGCGGAGCGCATCCGGCACGACTTCCTCGCCGAACTGGCCCCGACGGCCGAAGATCAGCCCAGGTCGGGGGCGTGCATCGCGCGGACGCCCTCGATGTTGCCGTCGAGGTAGTGGCGCAGCGAGAGCGGGACGAGGTGCACGGCGGCGATGCCGACCCGGCTGAAGGGCACCCTGACGATCTCGTACTCGCCGACGGGTTCGTCCATCTCGGGGCCGTGCCGCAGCGCGGTGTCCATGGAGTCGAGGCGGCACACGAAGAAGTGCTGGACCTTCACCCCGGAGACCCCGCCGTCGACGATGTGCTCGACGGTGTCGACGAAGCAGGGCACCACATCGACGATCTTGGCGCCGAGCTCCTCGTGGACCTCGCGGTGGAGGGCCTCGACGACGGTGGCGTCGGTGGGTTCCACGCCGCCACCGGGCGTGACCCAGTAGGGGTCCATCCCCGGCTTGGTGCGCTTGATGAGGACGAGGTCGCCCCCGTCGAGCAGGATGGCGCGTGCGGTGCGCTTGATCACGGGCCGTTCGTTCATGGGCCGTTCGTTCATGGGAAGAAAATGGCCCGTCCGGGGTGTCCTGAAACTCGCCGTCCCCGGCGGAAACCCATCAGTCCTCGCGAAGGGTCGAGGCTCCCCCACGGAGACTCACCAGTCCCCCGCGGCCCGCAGCAGCTCCTCGTGCGCGCGGGCGATGGGCGACAGCGCGAGCGTGCCCGTCCGCACGACCAGGAAGTAGGTCCGCAGCGGAGGGACCGGAGGATCGAGCAGCGCCACGAGCCGGCCCTGCTCCAGGGCCTCCTCGCACAGATAGCGGGGCAGGACCGCGAGCCCGGCGCCGGAGGCCGCGGACTCCCGGACGGCGCGCAGGTCGGGGGCGATCACGGTGGCGGCGACCGCCGGTTTGGTCTCGAAGACGCTCGCCCAGTAGCGGGCCACGAACGGCAGCGACTCGTGGACCTCGACGACCGGCAGCTGCTCCAGGACCACCGCGCCCTTGCGGAGAAGGACGTCGGGGGAGAGCCTGGCCGCCCAGCGCGGGGCCGCGACCAGCACGTACTCCTCGTCGCAGAGCGGGGTGGAGACGATCAGGCCGCCCCGCGGGCGCGCGGTGGCGACGGCCAGATCGTGGTGGCCCGCGGCGAGCCCGTCGAGGATCTCCTCGGTGTTGCCCAGGAACGACGCCCGTACGGCGAGGCCCTGGCCGACCAGCGGGGTGAGGGCCGGCAGGACCCGGAGCGCGGTGAACTCCGGGGGACCGGCGACATGGAGGGTGCGGACGCCGCTCTCCTCGTCGAGGCCGGTCTCCGCGATCTCGACGAGGGCGTCCAGATGGGGAGCGGCGCGGTGGGCGAGCTCGTCGCCGATGGTGGTCGGCGTGACGCCGCGGGCCTGTCTGAGGAAGAGGGGGCGTCCGAGCTGTCGTTCGAGTGTCCGGATCTGGCTGGTGACGGCCGGCTGGGAGAGCCCGAGGAGCGCGGCGGCGCGGGTGAAGGAGCCGGCCCGGTGCACCGTGACGAACGTGCGCAGCAGGGCCAGATCCATGTCCGCCCCCTCCCGGCCGTGCGGCCGTTCGACTCAGGCGGTCGGCTGACTGCGCCTCAGGACCGTCCAACTATAAATAAGTCGATAGGTCTCTGTCGCTACCGTGATTGGACACTGACGCACAGTCAACTAGCCTTGTTCAGGCGGTCTCCGCGCGTGGAACCGAGGCGTTCCGAGCCACGAGGGGGGAGGCTCGGAGCGCCTCGTTCCGTGCGAGGACCATGTCCGGGACCGGCCGCCGGCCCCCGCCCCCGGCGGTTCGGCGGGGGCGCGGCCCACCGGGGGTCTACGCCCCGGCCTCGTCGAGAGCCCGCAGCACATCGGCGATCAGGTCCTCCGGGTCCTCGGCGCCGACCGAGAACCGGATGAAGCCCTCCGCGACCGCGTCCCCGCCCCAGCGCCCGCGCCGCTCCGCCGTGGAGCGCACGCCGCCGAAACTGGTCGCGTCGTCCACGATCCTCAGCTCCTCGAGGAACCGATCGGCCCGCTTGCGGTCCGCCAGCTCGAAGGAGACCACGGACCCGAAGCGCCGCATCTGCCGGGCGGCCACCGTGTGCGAGGGGTCGTCGGGCAGCCCCGGGTAGCGCAGTCCGGTCACGTCCGCGCGCCCCGCGAGCGTCTGCGCGAGCGCGAGCGCGGTGGAGCACTGGCGGTCGATCCGCAGCTGCAGCGTGGCGAGCGAACGGTGGGCGAGCCAGGCCTCCATGGGGCCGGGGATGGCGCCGACGACCTTGCGCCAGCGCCGCACCTCCGCCGCCCGCTCGGGATCACGGCAGCTGACATGACCGAGCAGGATGTCGCCGTGCCCGGTCAGGCCCTTGGTGTCGCTGGCGACGGAGAAGTCCGCGCCCAGTTCGAGCGGGCGCTGGCCGAGCGGGGTGGCGAGCGTGTTGTCGACGGCCACGAGCGCCCCTGCGGCATGCGCCTCGCGCACCAGCCGCCGGATGTCGCAGACGTCGAGCCCGGGGTTGGAGGGGGTCTCGATCCACAGCAGCCGGGCCCCTTCGAGGACGGCGAGCTGGCCGTCGCCGCCGGTGGGCGCGGTGCGGACCTCGATGCCGTACGCCCTCAGCTGCTCGTGCAGCAGGGGCAGCGCCTGGTAGCCGTCGCTCGGCACCACCACGACGTCGCCCGTCCTCAGCTGCGAGAGGAGGACGGCGGAGATCGCGGCCATGCCCGAGGCGAAGACCAGCGTCTCGACGCCCTCCTCCCCCGGCGCCTCCAGCTCGCCGATCGCCCGCTCCAGATGGGTCCACGTCGGGTTCTCGTCGCGGCCGTACGCGTATCCGCCGGTCGGCTCGCCCGGCAGATGGAAGTGTGCGGCGAAGACCGGCCCCGGCAGGGTCGGTTCGTACTTCACGGGGTCGGGCAGTCCTGCCCGGACCGCGCGTGTGCCGTCGCCGTAGTGCTTGTCGGTCACGGTGTCCGTTCCTCCAGTTCACGGCGTACGGCCGCGAGCAGTCCCTCGCTCGCGGCCTCCACCATCTCCAGGCACTCCTCGAAGCCCTCGCGGCCCCCGTAGTACGGGTCGGGGACGTCGAGTCCGTCCCCGGCGGCCGGGTCGTAGGAGCGCAGCAGTCGTATCCGCGCCGCCTCTTCGGGCGTCCGGGCGAGCTCGCGGAGCTCTCGCAGATGTCCTTCGTCCAGCGCGATCACCAGGTCGAGGGCGGGGAACCAGGAGGCGCGGAACTGGCGGGCCGTGTGCGCCGAGGTGTAGCCGTTCTCCTCGAGAACGGCGACCGTGCGCGGGTCGGCGCCGTCGCCCTCGTGCCAGCCTCCGGTGCCGGCACTGTCGACCTCCACCCATGTGTCGAGGCCGGCGTCCTCCACGTGTCGGCGGAAGACGTGCTCGGCCATCGGCGAGCGGCAGATGTTGCCGGTGCAGACGAAGCAGACGCGGTAGGTCATGGTCTCCCCTCAGTCGCCGTCGGGGAGCACGATGTTCAGCGCCCACGAGACGACGGAGATGATCAGGCCGCCGAGGACGGCGGTCCAGAAGCCCTCCACGTGGAAGCTGAGGTCGAACTGCTCGGCCAGCCAGGAGGTGAGGAGCAGCATCAGGGCGTTGACCACGAGGGTGATCAGGCCGAGCGTCAGAATGAAGAGCGGGAGCGTCAGCAGTTGGACGATCGGCTTGACCAAGAAGTTCACGAGCCCGAAGACAAGGGCGACGAGGATAAGGGTCAGGGCCTTCTTGCCGGTGCTCTCACCGGTGAGGGTGATGTCCTGGACCAGCCAGATGGCCACTCCCAGGGCTCCCGCGTTGGCGAGCGTCTTGACTACGAAATTCATCATGTGTCTGATCGTGGCAGACACGATCGGGCCGAGGGCAGGGGCTGACAGGCGATGAAGGCATTCCGACTGGATGAACTGGAGGCGGAGCGTGCCGCGAACAAGGGCGCGTACCTCCAGTTCCTGCGGGAGCGGAACATGTCGGTGGGCCTGTACGCGCTGGACGCGGGGGAGCTCGACCCGCAGCAGCCGCACCGCCAGGACGAGGTGTACTTCGTGGTGAGCGGCCGGGCGGCGATCACGGTGGGGACGGAGACGACCCAGGTGGCGCGCGGCAGCGTGGTCTATGTGCCGGCCGGAGTGGAGCACAGGTTCCACCACATCAGCGAGGACCTGCGGGTGATGGTGGTCTTCTCCCCGCCGGAGGCCTGATCGTCCGATGGCGACCTGAGGGTCGGACCTGGGGAGCCCCTAGGGGGCGGATCAGGGGAGAGCGGGGGCCGCAGGGCCCCCGTACGCCTCATCCGGACCCTAGCCTTGAGGGTGTTCGGCGCGGAGTGTGCGGAACAGATCTTCGAGAGCGAGGGAGAGGACGATGGCCGTACAGGAGGTTCTCGCGGGGCTGCCGTGGTGGGTCAAGTGGGTCGCCATACCCGTGCTCGCACTGCTTGTCTTCGGCGGACTGATCACCAGCGTCCTGGCCTTCGTGGTCGGACTGCTCTTCAAGGTGCTGCTCTTCGTGGCCCTCGTCGCCGGACTGATCTACGTCGTACGGAAGTTCAGCTCCTCCGACCGTTCGCGCGAGGAGTGGTAGCACACGCTACCGATCGGTATGAAGGCGACGGAGGGTATTAGCCCGGCCGGGGGAACGCGCTGGTCGAATCAGGGCGCGGGCCCAGGAGCTGCCACTAGAGTGGAATCCCTCCGCCGCGTTGGGGACTACAGGCGTAGACCTCCGTACTGACCAGCGGTTTCCCAGGCCCGGCGGGCGCGCGGGGGCGGCCCCCGCGGGCGGGTGCACTGCATCCGTCGTCACGCCTGGGGGTGACCTTTGGCCACGGCTACGCAGACGGCAGCGCCTACCCTGATCGGCTCGGTGCAGCGCGCACTGAGACTTCTGGAGGCCGTGTCCTCCCATGCGGAAGGCGCCCCGGCCAAGCAACTCGCCCGTGAGACGGGCCTTCCGCTGCCCACCACGTACCACCTGCTCCGCACCCTGACGCACGAGGGCTATCTGGTCCGCGAGAAGGGTGTGTTCGTCCTGGGCGACGCCGCGGTCCGACTGGCCGGCGGCGGAGCTGTGCAGAATCGTCGCATCAAGATCGAAGACTCCCTTGCCCGCTGGCGGGACGTGATCGGTGTGCCGGTCTACTTCGCCCTCTACCGCGAGGGGGAGATCGAGCTCGTCGCTGTCGCCGACACTCCTTCCGCTCCCGCGGTCGAGGAATGGGCCGACTTTCGCGAGACCGGGCATGCCCATGCGATCGGGCAGTGCCTGTTGAGTCAACTCGATCTGAAATCTCGTCAAGACCACCTCGACCGCCACCCGGTGGAAGCCATCACTCCGTACACGGTGCGTAACCGTCGTGCCCTTTTGGAGCGTTTGGGCGGTTTGGGGCGAATGGAGCCCCTGGTAGAGCGTCAGGAATATGCGCTCGGCACGGTCTGTGCCGCAATCCCCATCACCGCGGGCTCCACGGCGGCCGCAATGGCCATTTCCCTCCCCCTTCACCAGGAAGAACGGTTGCTCCCAGCAGTCGAGCAACTACGCACGGAGATCGGGAGGCTCTTCAGTTCGCTCGCGTTCTCTATCAGTATCTGAAAAATCACTCCTTGTGATCTGCTAGTGCTTACAGCACGATTGCGTCAAGAGGGCCACGGGGGATCATTCCTGGCCGTTTCGGTCACAGCTTTCAGCAGCTGTGTTTACACAACTGCTTCATCTACTGCGGGGTACATGATGCGAGAGTCGGTTCAGGCCGAGGTCCTGATGAGCTTCCTCGTCTCCGAGGAGCTCTCCTTCAAGATCCCTGTCGAACTCCGATATGAGACCCGCGATCCCTATGCGGTGCGGATGACCTTCCACCTCCCCGGGGACGCACCTGTGACCTGGGCGTTCGGTAGGGAGCTGCTGCTCGACGGGATCAACCGACCGAGCGGGGACGGCGATGTGCACATCGCCCCGACGGAGCCCGAGGGTCTCTCGGACGTCTCCATCCGGCTCCAGGTCGGCGGCGATCGTGCCCTGTTCCGGGCGAGCGCGCCGCCGTTGGTCGCCTTCCTCGACCGGACGGACAAGCTGGTTCCACTCGGTCAGGAGCGGACACTCGGCGACTTCGAGGACAACCTGGAAGCCGCACTGGGCCGGATTCTGGCCGAGGAGAACGCGGGCCCGGCCGCCTGAGCGGACGCGCCTCCGCGCGTACCGGCTCGGCGTGCATCCGCGCGTACCGCTTCGGTGCGCCTCCGCGCGTATCGGCTCGGCGCGCATCCGCGCGTACCGGCTCGGCGTGCATCCGCGCGTACCGGCCCGGCGCACACCTCACTTCGCGCGGCGGCGCCGTCCGCCTCGTACCGCCGCGGGCTTCCGGACGTCGGTGCCCGGCCGGCCCCCGTCGTCCTTGCGGTCGGCGGAGACCACCAGGGCCGCCAGCACGGTGGTGAGCGGCACGGCGGCGACCAGACCGATCGACCCGACGAGCGTCCGGACGATCTCCTCGGCGACCAGCTCGCTGTTGGCCACCGTCCCCATGCTGCTCTGCGCGATGGAGAAGAGCAGCAGCAGGGGGAGGGCGGCACCCGCGTAGGCGAGCATCAGAGTGTTCACGACCGAGGCGATGTGGTCGCGGCCGATCCGGATCCCTGCCCGGTACAGCGCGCGCGGCCCCATGCCCGGGTCGGCCTGGTTCAGCTCCCAGACCGCCGACGTCTGGGTGACCGTGACGTCGTCGAGCACACCGAGCGAACCGATGATCACACCGGCCAGGAGCAGGCCGGACATGTCGATCTCCGGGTACAGGCCGTGGATCAGACCGGTGTTGTCGTCGGTGTTGCCGCTGAGTGAGGCCCAGCCGATGAACACCGAGCCGAACAGACCGGTCAGCAGCAGGGAGATCAGCGTCCCGAGCACCGCGACCGAGGTGCGGGCCGAGAGTCCATGGCACATGTAGAGCGCGATCAGCATGATGGCGCTCGATCCGACCACCGCCACGACCAGCGGATTCGACCCCTGCAGGATGGCCGGCAGGATGAAGAACGTCAGGATCAGGAAGCTCACGACCAGCGCGATGAGGGCCATGACCCCCTTCATCCGGCCGACGGCCACGACCGCGACGGCGAAGATCGCGGCGAGCACCGCCAGCGGGACCTTCCGGTTCACATCGGTGACGGAGTACTGCAGATCGCGCGGGGCGTCGGGGGCGTACGCCACCACCACTCCCTGACCCTCGTGCAGTTGGCGCGGCGCGTCCGGCTGCACGATCTCGGTGAACGTACGCCCCTTCTCCGGACCGCTGGTGACCTCGATCGTCGCCTTCGCGCACTCCCCCTGCTGCGCGTTGACCGCCTCGCGTCCCGACGGGGTCGAGGTGTCACCGGTCGGCGGGACCTGCCCCGCGTTCACGGAGGCGCAGTCCACCTGCTGGACGGCGACGACCTTGCCCTGCTCGGTCTGCCGGTCGAAGCCGACGCCGGTGCGCTCGTGCGCCGGGGTGCCACCGGGCCACAGGACCACGAGCCCGACCACGACCGCCGTGGCGAAGGGGATCAGGATCGCGGCGATGACCCTGCGCAGATGCCGGGACACCGGGGTGGCGGGCCCATGGCTGTGGCTGTGCCCGTGCGAACCGTGCGATCCATGCGATCCGTGCGCCGGACCGTGCCCGTGCGATCCATGTGATCCCTGGGATCCATGCGATCCCTCGGGTCCGTGCGATCCCTGGGATCCGTGCGCGGAACCATGCCCGTGGGGGCTGCGATCCTGGTCGTGGCCGTGCGGCTCGGGAGTCTGTTGGGGGGAAGTCACCGACCGATCATCGCAAGAACGGCGGGGGCCCACTGTTCAGCACGCCAGGGATGACGCTAGCGTGGTGACACCTTTGCACACGCGGGAGCTCGGAGCACCGGGCTGAGAGGGCGCTGATCACCGTACGCGCGTACTGAATGTACGTACGGGAGGAGGCTGCGCCGACCGCCGAACCTGTTACCGGGTAATGCCGGCGTAGGGAGATCGGTCTCATGACCATTCAGGATGCACGCACGCCTGCCTCCGAGCAGGACGACACCTCTGCCGACGGCGCTCGTACGCCGGGCTGGCACAAGGGGTACGTCCAGGGCTCGCGCCCCGACCTCAGGGTGCCGGTCCGTCAGGTGCACCTCACCAACGGCAAGGACGTCACGCTGTACGACACGTCCGGCCCGTACACCGACCCCACCGTCGACACCGACGTACGGCGGGGCCTTCCGCCGCTGCGCGAGAACTGGATCATCGCGCGCGGCGACACCGAGGAGTACGCGGGCCGCCCGGCCCGCCCCGAGGACGACGGCATCAAGCACACCTCGCCGCGCGGCGGGGGACTGAAGAACCTCGACGCGGTCTTCCCCGGCCGGCCCCGTGTGCCGCGCCGCGGCCGCGAGGGCCAGGCCGTGACCCAGCTCGCGTACGCCCGCCGGGGGGAGATCACCCCGGAGATGGAGTACGTGGCGATCCGGGAGAACGTCTCCCCCGAGGTCGTACGCGAGGAGATCGCCGCGGGGCGCGCGGTGCTGCCGGCGAACGTCAACCACCCGGAGATCGAGCCGATGATCATCGGCAAGCGGTTCCTGGTGAAGGTCAACGCCAACATCGGCAACTCCGCCGTCACCTCCTCCATCGAGGAGGAGGTGGAGAAGATGACCTGGGCGACCAAGTGGGGCGCCGACACGGTCATGGACCTGTCCACTGGCCGCAACATCCACACCACCCGCGAGTGGGTCCTGCGCAACTCCCCCGTGCCCATCGGCACCGTGCCGCTCTACCAGGCGCTGGAGAAGGTCGACGGCCGCGCCGAGGACCTGACCTGGGAGATCTACAAGGACACGGTCATCGAGCAGGCCGAGCAGGGCGTGGACTACATGACGGTGCACGCCGGCGTACTCCTGCCGTACGTGCCCCTCACCGCGCGCCGCAAGACCGGCATCGTCTCGCGCGGCGGCTCGATCATGGCCGCCTGGTGTCTCGCACACCACAAGGAGAACTTCCTCTACACGCACTTCGAGGAGCTCTGCGAGATCCTCGCGACGTACGACGTCACGTACTCGCTCGGCGACGGGCTGCGCCCCGGCTCGATCGCGGACGCCAACGACGCGGCGCAGTTCGCGGAGCTGCGCACGCTCGGCGAGCTGAACACGATCGCCAAGCGGCACAACGTGCAGACGATGATCGAGGGCCCCGGGCACGTCCCGATGCACAAGATCAAGGAGAACATCGACCTCCAGCAGGAGATCTGCGAGGAGGCGCCGTTCTACACGCTCGGCCCGCTGACCACGGACGTCGCGCCCGCGTACGACCACATCACCTCCGGCATCGGCGCCGCGATGATCGCCTGGTGGGGCACGGCCATGCTCTGCTACGTCACGCCCAAGGAGCACCTGGGCCTGCCCAACCGCGACGACGTGAAGACCGGTGTCATCACGTACAAGATCGCGGCCCACGCGGCGGACCTCGCCAAGGGCCACCCGGGCGCGCAGGAATGGGACGACGCGCTCTCGGACGCGCGGTTCGAGTTCCGCTGGGAGGACCAGTTCAACCTGGCGCTCGACCCGGACACCGCGCGCGAGTTCCACGACGAGACGCTGCCGGCGGAGCCCGCGAAGACCGCGCACTTCTGCTCGATGTGCGGCCCGAAGTTCTGCTCGATGAAGATCAGCAGAAGCATCACAGAGCAGTTCGGTGGCGACGCGGACGCCACCCCGGAGGAAATCGAGGCCGGGATGCTGGAGAAGTCCAAGGAGTTCGCGGCCTCGGGCAACCGGGTCTACCTGCCGCTGGCGGACTGACACCGAGTAGACCGACGAGCGTGCTGCTCTGGGAGGGGAGGGGCTTCCCAGAGCAGCACGTCGTCACTGGTCCGGGTCCTGTCGCCCGCCGGCCCGCTGGTCGCTCTGCCTGGCACCGCGGGTCTGGAGGTGATCGCTAGGCTCCGCGTCATGAAGGTTCGGAAGGCGATCGTTTCGGGGCTGCTGGGTCTGACCGTCCTAGCGGGTTGTGGCGTGACTGGTGTCTGGGCCGTCTCCGGGGGGCTCTATGGCTGCACCTTCAGGGACGAGGAGTTGGCAGACGAGCTGGCGACGTTCGCAATCCTCGATGTCCGCCAGCCGGATGCGAGGAAGGTGGGCAAGCGCTACTCGTCTTGTGACGAGGACGACGGCTTCGCCGACGCCGGCCAGCACTATGAGCACACGGGTACCCGTGAGGAGTTGCTCGCCTTCTACCGTGCCATGGCGGCGAAGGACGGATGGCAGCCGGGCCGTGACACGCGCGATGACGGCCTGTGCTTCTCCAAGCCGTACGGCACTGTCACCGCCTATCTGTCGGTGTGGTTCCCCAGCTCCTACGACATCGAGGGGGAGCCTCGGGCGAACGCCATGGAGTACGGCCTGGATGTGACTGCGAGCCACGACGGCTCGGCGTGGTGCTGACGGCCCGGCAGTGAGAAACGGCTGATCGGGCGGTTGATGTGCTGCTTCCGGGCCGAAGTTGTCTTCGATGAACGGCCCGCGACCCCGGGGGAGTCGCGGGCCGGCGGTGTGTCAGGTGCCGGGCGGGCCGGTGGGCGGGGCGGTCGCGGCGAGGACGTCGCGGAGGAAGGGCAGGATGCCCCGCTCGAGCAGGGCGCGCCGCCAGGCCTCGCGGGCGCGGGACAGTTCGTCGTCCGGTGCGGCGGCCGCCGCACCGCCCCCGCTCACCTCGGCGGGGCTGTTGCGCAGGGCCGTCACGAGGAGCCCGGCGGCCGCGCCGAGCAGGCCGGCGGCGGCCACCGTGCCGAAGACCAGGCCGGCCGTGAGCAGGGTCGCCCCGAACGCCACGGTGGGGGCGACGGCGTGCAGGACCGCGCCGACCAGCAGGAAGATGACGGCGGCCGCGCCGGCGAGGACGGGCACCATGACGGTGAGGATCGCGACGACGCCGGGACCGGGGCCGGGACGGTCCGGGGACGCCGGTGCCCTCGTCCCGAGGGCCGCGCGGTGCTGCTCGCGGACCTTCACGAAGTGGTCGTACTCGCTCGCCGCGGCGCTGGTGACCAGGGTTGTCGCGTTCAGGGTCAGAGAGCGCAGTTGGGACAGGGTGAGCCGGGTTCCCGCTCCGGCGAGATCCGGACGTGCGTGGGCGGTGCTCAGTGCGTCGTCGAGGACCCGCTCGTACTCGGCACGGTCCTCGGTCAGCAGGTGCGGAGCCACGTTCATGTGCATCCCCCGATGCTCCGTAGGCCCGGATCAGCCGTGGGAAACGGTCGGTTGGGCAGAAACGGAGGAGAGCCTGCTACGGATGGACCCGATGGTATGGCCGTGGTGCCACGCGCTGACAGGGTGTTTCCGGAATTCGACTTCCCCGGATGCGGAGGGTTATGCGTCAGCCGTTCAGGGGGAGTTGGACGACCAGTAGCTTTCCGGCCATGGTCACTCCGCCGTCCATGGCGATCGCAAGACCGTCCGCGTACACGTGCGGTCCGTCGACGAGCGGCCCCGAGTTGCCCTCGCCGTCCTCCGTGCCGACCTGGCCGAGGAGGTACGGGATGGGGCTGTGGCCGTGCACGATCCGGGAGCCGCCGTAGGTGGAGAGCAGCTCCTGGACGGCCTGCGGGCCGCCCTCGTCGCGGAACGCGAAGCGCTTGGTGAACTTGCGGAAGACGTCCCAGACCTCGTCGGCGTCGTTCCGGTTGAGGATCTCGTGGACCGTGTCGTTGACGTCCTCGATGGTCCGGCCGTAGTCGAGGTACGCGGTGGTGTCGGAGTGCAGGAGGAGGTGGTCGTCCTCCCAGACCACGGCGTCGAGCCGGGACATCCACTGCAGATGGACGTCCTGGAGCCGGTCCATGTCGTGCTTCTGGCCGCCGTTGAGCAGCCAGGCGGCCTGGAAGGTGGCGGTGCCCGCGCCGGAGTTCACCGGGGTGTCGCCGAAGCGCTTGGCGCCGATGAGCAGCAGCTCGTGGTTGCCCATGAGGGCCTTGCAGTAGCCGCCGGCGGCGGCGGCCTCGGCGGAGAGGCGCATGACGAGGTCGATGACGCCGATGCCGTCGGGGCCGCGGTCGGTGAAGTCGCCGAGGAACCAGAGGCGGGCGTTGCCGGCGGCCCAGCTGCCGTTCTCGTCGATGAGTCCCTGGGCGCGGAGGGCCTCGACGAGCTCGTCGAGATAGCCGTGGACGTCGCCGACGACGTAGAGCGGACCCGGGCCCTCGCCGTTCGCGGCGGCGGGCTCGGCGGCCTGGACGGGCTCGGCGGCGATCGGGACCTGGACGGTGTCCCCGCGGTTGATGACCGGGAGGTCGCGCTCGGTCGGGGTGTAGCCCTCGGGCATGCCGCCCTCGGGGAAGGCGTTCCCGGGGTGGCCGGTGGCGACGGAGACGATGGAGGAGCCGCTCGGGGCGGAGGCCGAGACCGAGGCCAAGACCGGGGCCGGGGCCGAGACAGGGGCCGGGGCCGGGGCGGGGGCGTACGCGGGAGCGGTGCGGCGTCCCAGGTGCAGGGTCGGCTCGGCGGGCGCGGGCGCGGACGGACCGGCCATCGGCACGGGCACGGGCGCGACGGGCGGGTGCGGGGGTACGGCGGGGGCGGCCGGGGGTACGGAGGCCGCGGACACCGAGGCCGCTGACACTGAAGCCGCGGGCACCGAGGCCGCGGACACCGAGGCCGCGGGTGCGGCCGTGCCAACGACGGCCGGGGGCGCGACGGGTGCGGCGGCCGCGGTGGGTGCGGCGGACGCGACCGGTGTGGCGGACGCGGTGGGTGCGGCCACGGGGGTGTGCTCCGGGGGAGCGGGTTCGGCCGGTGGTGGCACCGGCAGAGGTTCCGTGGTCGTCGGATCGGTGGCATGGCCCTGTACGGGCACGCGGGCGTACGGCGGTACGCGGAAGTCGCGCAATGTCGCCGTGCGCACCACGGGCTCCTGCCCGGCCCCCTGAGTCATGGACCCCTCCACCACGGTCGCGATGCCCTGCACATCGCGGACCGGCCTGGTCGGGGTGGTCCACGATGTCGTGCGCCCATCATAGGAATGAGGGTCCTCCTGTGTGACGCACCAGGGGTGGTGAATCCGGGTCCACTCCGGGTTCACCGGTTGTTTCGCCCGAATTGAGAAGGTCCAGTCCAGGGTTGAGGCCGGTTGGGTGGCCGGTTTCGCCGTCCCGGCCCACGGGCAGGGGCGGGGACGGCGGATTCGGTGGCGCCGGTTGGCGGGATGTCAGTCCTTCGCGGGTGAGCGCGGCGGGCTGACGGTGGTGCGCGGTGAACGGCGCTGCGAGGAGGTGCGGACGATGAGTTCCGTCGGTATCACCTGCTCGACCGGGCCGTCGGTGTCGATCCCTTCGATGGCGTCGATGAGGAGCTGGACGACGGCCGTGCCGATCCGGCGCGGTTTGAGCGAGAGCGTCGTGATGGGCGGTTCGGTGGTGGCGTAGACGGTCGACTCGCTGCAGCAGACCAGCAGCAGGTCGTCCGGGACGCGCAGCCCGTAGCGGCGCGCGGCCGCGAGGAGGTCGGTTCCGTTGGGGTCGAAGAGGCCGTACACGGCGTCGGGCCGGTCCGGTCGGGCGAGCAGCCGGTCGGCCGCGACAGCGCCCGCGCACGGGTCGTGCGCCGGATAGGCCTCGTAGACGGGGTCCTGGCCCACCCGCTCGCACCAGTTGAGGTACGCGGTGGTGGACAGACGGGTGTAGGTGTCGGTGGTGGTTCCGGTGAGGAGACCGATGCGGCGGGCGCCGGCATCGGCGAGGTGGTCGAGCAGATCGAGAACGGCGGCTTCGTGGTCGTTGTCGACCCAGGCCGTGACCGGAAGGGTGCCGGCGGGGCGTCCGTCGGAGACGACGGGGAGGCCCTGCCGGACCAGTTCGGTGACGACCGGGTCGTGGTCGGAGGGGTCGATGACGACGGTGCCGTCGAGGGCGACGTTCGACCAGACGTCATGGCGGGATGTGGCGGGGAGGATGACCAGGGCGTAGCCCCGCGCGAGCGCCGCCGATGTGGCTGCTCTGGCCATCTCCGCGAAGTACGCGAATTCGGTGAAGGTGAAAGGTTCATCCCCGTACGTGGTCACGGTCAGGCCGATGAGTCCCGACTTCCCGGTGCGGAGCGTGCGGGCCGCCGCGGACGGGCGGTAGCCCAGCCGGTCGGCGACCTCGCGCACGTGACGGCGGGTGGCGTCGGGGAGTCGGCCCTTGCCGTTGAGCGCGTCGGAGACAGTCGTGATGGAGACCCCGGCGGCGGCGGCCACGTCCCGGATGCCTGCCCGGCCCTGCCGGCTTCCCCGGGTCTGTGCCCGGCTCACCTGGTGCTTCCCTGCTGCTGTCATGGCGAGCCGATAGTAGGGCGATGAGGGGCGGTTGGGCCGGTCGCATATGCAGGCATTGACAGGCACGTTTCTGCATGGCTGAAAGGCGTCAATCGGCAAGGAATCCAAGGTAGTTAGGGTCTTCACCATGGGACCAGTGGTTGCCGAACGGTGTAGGCCTGGCGTGGGGGCGAGGTCTCGAAGAGGTCTCAACTCACCTCTACGGGGGATGCGCGCCACGGCGCCCGCCACCGGCGCGCGCCACCCGGACGCGCGCTCCCCCGGTTCGCGGCCCCGGCGGGGACGGCTCCGGTGACGGCGCGCGAGGCGGCTCCCGGGGCGGCTCCGGGGGCCCGTTCAGGGTGGCGCGCCGGGTGGCGTGCCGGGGGCGGCCGCCGGGTCGCGCGGGTGGCGCGCCGGAGATCGCACCGGGGTTGCCCGGACGCCGCGCCGGGGGTCGCTACGGGGTTGCTCGGACGCCGTGCCGGGGGGTCGCTACGGGGTCGCGCGGGTGGCGTTTCCGGAGGTCGTGTCCACAGCGTGTCCCTCCTGTTGTCCACAGCCCATTCGCAGCGGAGGGGAATCCTCTTAAAGTGAGGAGTATTGGCGGTACGGACGGTCGAGGAGGCCACAGAGTGAGCGAGACCAGCGGGACCAGCGGGACGAGCACGGGCCCGAAGCTGCGCGCCGAGCTGGACGGCGTCCCCACCTACAAGCCGGGCAGGCCGGCGGCCTCGGGTGGGCCCGTGGCCTTCAAGCTGTCCTCCAACGAGAACCCGTATCCGCCGCTGCCGGGGGTCATGGAGAGCACGCTGGCCGCCGCCGCGAACTTCAACCGCTACCCGGACATGGCCTGCACGGGTCTGACCGAGGAACTGGCGGACCGTTTCGGCGTGCCCGTCTCGCACCTGGCCACCGGCACCGGCTCGGTCGGCGTCGCGCAGTCGCTCCTCCAGGCCACCTCCGGCCCCGGCGACGAGGTCATCTACGCATGGCGCTCCTTCGAGGCGTACCCGATCATCACGCAGATCAGCGGGGCCACCTCGGTGCAGGTGCCGCTGACCGAGGGCGAGGTGCACGACCTCGACGCGATGGCCGCGGCGATCACCGACAGGACTCGGCTGATCTTCGTCTGCAACCCCAACAACCCCACGGGCACCGCGGTGCGCCGGGCCGAGCTGGAGCGCTTCCTCGACCGGGTGCCCTCCGACGTCCTGGTCGTGATCGACGAGGCGTACCGCGAGTTCGTCCGCGACACCGACATCCCGGACGGCATCGAGCTCTACCGCGACCGGCCGAACGTCGCCGTGCTGCGGACCTTCTCCAAGGCGTACGGCCTTGCGGGGCTGCGGGTCGGCTTCGCGGTCGCCCACGAGCCGGTGGCGGCGGCGCTGCGCAAGACGGCCGTGCCGTTCGGCGTGAGCCAGCTGGCGCAGGACGCGGCCGTGGCCTCGCTGCGGGCCGAGGACGAACTGCTCGGGCGGGTCGGCTCCTTGGTGGCCGAGCGCGAGCGGGTCCACGCCGGTCTCGTGGCCCAGGGCTGGACCGTGGCGGACACCCAGGCGAACTTCGTCTGGCTCCGGCTCGGCGAGCGGACCCTGGACTTCGCGGCGGAGTGCGAGCGGCACGGGGTGATGGTGCGGCCGTTCGCCGGCGAGGGCGTGCGCGTCACGATCGGCGAGACCGAGGCGAACGACCTGTTCCTGAAGGCGGCGGAGGGCTTCCGCAAGGAGGGCTGAGCACACGCCGACGCGGACCGGCCGGTGACGTCGACCCGGCCGGTGACGTCGACCTGACCTGAGGCCGGCTGCCACGGTCGCCGATCGGCCATGGCCGACGGCCGGCACCGAGGCCGGTCAGCCGTCGACGCGTTCCACCCGGATCGGGTCGCCGTCCCGGACGGTGGCCAGGATCCGGGGGTCGCCGTCGAGCGCGCCCAGGACGTTGCAGGGGCTCGCGAGCCTGCACTCCTCGCCCCGTGAGATCGGGGTGGGGCCGTAGGGGAGGGCGAGCGCGTCGCCCTCGGTCCAGAAGGCCACCGTGCCGGCGTCGACGACCTGCCGCGCCCCGTCCTCGACGGGGGCGGAGACCGGTGTGTCGAAGTAGACCTCCTCGCCCCAGGTCCGGGCGGTGGAGGAGATCGGGAGAGCCCCCACGAGCGCTGCGCTCGTGGGGGTTTCCTCAAGGGTGGCCGTGGTGTGTCCGGCCGGCCAGACGATGCGTATCCGAAGGGTCATGCACCGGATTCAACAATATGTTGAAGGTCCTGGGAAGGGGCGGCCTTCGACAGGGGGACCCCGGCTGACGGTACGGATTTCGTATGAGCAATAATGCTTGTGAATGTGAACGCGTTCACAAGCGTGTCCTGGTTCCTCCCGTATTCGATGGGATTATCCGGGCAAACTGCCGATGTGACCACGGCGATGTAAGGAGAAAACGACGTGGACCTCGCTCTGGCGCCAGAGACCCTGGCGCGCTGGCAGTTCGGCATCACCACCGTCTACCACTTCCTCTTCGTCCCCCTGACGATCTCCCTCGCCGCCCTCACCGCAGGTCTCCAGACCGCATGGGTCCGCACGGAGAACGAGAAGTACCTCAGGGCGACGAAGTTCTGGGGCAAGCTCTTCCTGATCAACATCGCCATGGGTGTCGTCACCGGCATCGTGCAGGAGTTCCAGTTCGGCATGAACTGGTCCGACTACTCGCGCTTCGTCGGTGACATCTTCGGTGCGCCGCTCGCCTTCGAGGCGCTCATCGCCTTCTTCTTCGAGTCGACCTTCATCGGTCTGTGGATCTTCGGCTGGGACAAGCTCCCCAAGCGGATCCACCTCGCCTGCATCTGGATGGTGTCGATCGGCACGATCCTCTCCGCGTACTTCATCCTCGCGGCGAACTCCTGGATGCAGCACCCGGTGGGCTACCGGATCAACGAGGAGCGCGGCCGGGCCGAGCTCACCGACTTCTGGCAGGTGCTCACCCAGAACACCGCCCTCACCCAGTTCTTCCACACCATGACGGCGGCCTTCCTGGTCGGTGGCGCGTTCATGGTCGGCATCTCCGCCTTCCACCTGGCACGCAAGAAGCACATCCCGGTGATGCGGACCTCGCTGCGGCTCGGCCTGATCACCCTGATCATCGCCGGCCTCGGCACCGCCATCAGCGGTGACCTGCTCGGCAAGGTCATGTTCAAGCAGCAGCCCATGAAGATGGCCGCCGCCGAGGCGCTCTGGGACGGTGAGGCACCCGCACCGTTCTCGATCTTCGCGTACGGCGATGTCGACAAGGGCCACAACAAGGTAGCCATAGAGATCCCGGGCCTGCTGTCGTTCCTGGCGAACGACGACTTCACCTCGTACGTCCCGGGCATCAACGACATCAACAAGGCCGAGCAGGAGAAGTTCGGCCCCGGCGACTACCGGCCCAACATCCCCGTCGCGTACTGGGGCTTCCGCTGGATGATCGGCTTCGGCATGGCCTCGCTGGCCATCGGCATGCTGGGCCTCTGGCTGACCCGCAAGAAGTTCATGCTGGCACCGGGGCTGCGGACCGGTGAGGACGAAGTGCCGAACCTGGTCCTGTTCAAGCGGAAGGCGCTCAGCCCCCGCCTGGGCAAGTGGTACTGGATCGTCGCCCTCTGGACCATGGCGTTCCCGCTGATCGCCAACTCCTGGGGCTGGATCTTCACCGAGATGGGCCGTCAGCCCTGGGTCGTCTACGGCGTGCTGCGCACCCGGGACGCGGTCTCCCCCGGCACCACCACGGGCGAGGTGCTCACCTCGATGATCGTCTTCACCGCGCTCTACGCCGTGCTCGCCGTGATCGAGGTCAAGCTCCTCGTGAAGTACATCAAGGCCGGCCCTCCGGAGCTCACCGAGGACGACCTCAACCCGCCCACCAAGATCGGCGGGGACTCTCGTGACCCCGACCGCCCCATGGCCTTCTCGTACTGAGGCTCAGGAGATCGAGGCATGGAACTCCACGACGTCTGGTTCGTACTCATCGCCGTCCTCTGGATCGGCTACTTCTTCCTCGAGGGCTTCGACTTCGGGGTCGGGATCCTCACCAAGCTGCTCGCCCGTGACCGGCCCGAGAAGCGCGTCCTCATCAACACCATCGGACCCGTCTGGGACGGCAACGAGGTGTGGCTGCTCACGGCCGGCGGCGCGACCTTCGCCGCGTTCCCCGAGTGGTACGCGACGCTGTTCTCCGGCTTCTACCTGCCCCTGCTGATCATCCTGGTCTGCCTGATCATCCGGGGTGTCGCCTTCGAGTACCGGGCGAAGCGGCCCGAGGAGGACTGGCAGCGCAACTGGGAGCAGGCCATCTTCTGGACCTCGCTGATCCCCGCGTTCCTCTGGGGCGTGGCCTTCGGCAACATCGTCCGGGGCGTGAAGATCGACGCGGACATGGAGTTCGTCGGGAGCTTCTGGGATCTGCTCAACCCGTACGCGCTCCTCGGCGGCCTGGTCACGCTGACGCTCTTCACCTTCCACGGCGCGGTCTTCGTCTCGCTCAAGACGGTCGGGGACATCCGGGTCCGGGCACGGGCGCTCGCGCTCAAGCTGGGGCTCGTCACGGCGGTGGCCGCGCTCGGCTTCCTGATCTGGACCCAGCTCGACACCGGGGACAGCTGGAGCCTCGTGGCGATGCTGATCGCCGTGGTGTCCCTGGTCGGGGCGATCGCCGCGATCAAGGTGGGCCGCGAGGGCTGGTCGTTCGCGCTCTCGGGCGTCACCATCACGGCGGCCGTGGCCATGCTCTTCCTCGCGCTCTTCCCGGACGTCATGCCGTCTTCGCTCAACCCGGAGTGGAGCCTTACCGTGACGAACGCGTCGTCGAGCCCCTACACGCTCAAGATCATGACGTGGTGCGCGGCGATCGCGACCCCGCTGGTGCTGCTCTACCAGAGCTGGACCTACTGGGTGTTCCGCAAGCGGATCGGTACGCAGCACATCGCCGGGACCCACTAGCCGGCCCTCTCCAGGGAGCATGTTTCACGTGAAACCGATCGATCCGCGCCTGCTCCGGTACGCCAGGGCCACCCGCGTCTTCCTGATCGCGGTGGTCGCGCTCGGCCTCGTCGGGGCGGCGCTGGTCATCGCCCAGGCGATGCTCGTCGCCGAGATCGTGGTGGGGTCCTTCCAGCAGGGCCGGTCGGTTTCCGCCCTGACCACCCCCCTGCTGCTGCTCGCGGGCATCGCGGCGGCACGGGGGCTGGTCTCCTGGCTGACCGAGCTCGCCGCGCACCGGGCGAGCGCGGCGGTCAAGTCCGAACTGCGCGGCCGGCTTCTCGACCGTGCGGCCGCGCTCGGTCCGGGCTGGCTCAGCGGCCAGAAGGCCGGCTCGCTGATCGCCCTCGCCACGCGCGGTGTGGACGCCCTCGACGACTACTTCGCCCGCTATCTGCCCCAGCTCGGGCTCGCGGTCGTCGTGCCCGTGGCGGTGCTGGCCCGGATCGTCACCGAGGACTGGGTCTCGGCGGCGATCATCGTCGTCACCCTGCCGCTCATCCCGGTCTTCATGATCCTCATCGGCTGGTACACTCAGGCCCGGATGGACCGGCAGTGGAAGCTGCTCTCCCGGCTCTCCGGGCACTTCCTGGACGTGGTGGCCGGGCTTCCCACCCTCAAGATCTTCGGGCGGGCGAAGGCCCAGGCCGAGTCCATCCGCGCGATCACCTCGGAGTACCGCCGGGCGACCATGCGCACGCTGCGGATCGCCTTCCTCTCCTCCTTCGCCCTGGAACTCCTGGCGACCCTCTCGGTCGCGCTCGTCGCCGTGACCATCGGCATGCGACTCGTCCACGGTGAGCTCGACCTGTACACCGGGCTCGTCATCCTGATCCTGGCGCCCGAGGCCTATCTGCCGCTGCGGCAGGTCGGCGCGCAGTTCCACGCGGCGGCGGAGGGGCTCGCGGCGGCGGAGGAGATCTTCGACGTCCTGGAGGAGCCGGTACGGGACGGGGGCGGGAGCGCGGTTCCGGCGTCCGTACGGCTGGAGCTGGAGGGCGTGACGGTACGTCATTCCGGGCGCACCGAGCCCTCGCTGGACGCGATGTCCCTGACGGTGGAGCCCGGGGAGACGGTGGCCCTGGTCGGGCCGAGCGGGGCGGGGAAGTCGACGCTGCTCGACGTCGTCCTCGGGTTCGCCGTGCCGGAGGAGGGCGGTTCTGTACGGATCGGGGGCGAGCCGTTCGCCGCGCTGGACCTGGAGGCCTGGCGGTCGAGGATCGCCTGGGTGCCGCAGCGGCCGTACCTCTTCGCGGGGACGATCGCCGAGAACGTACGGCTCGCGCGTCCGGACGCCTCGGACGAGGCGGTACGGGAGGCGCTGCGGGACGCCGGGGCGGACGGGTTCGTCTCGGGGCTGCCGCAGGGGCTCGACACCCCGCTCGGTGAGGACGGGGCCGGACTCTCGGCGGGCCAGCGGCAGCGGCTCGCGCTGGCGCGGGGCTTCCTCGCCGACCGGCCGGTGCTGCTGCTCGACGAGCCGACGGCGGCGCTGGACGGAGAGACGGAGGCAGGGGTCGTCGACGCGGTGCGGCGGCTGGCGGCGGGACGGACGGTGCTGCTGGTGGCGCACCGGCCGGCGTTGCTCGCGGTCGCGGACCGGGTGGTCCAGGTCGGCACGGCACCGTCGGGCGAGGGCGCCGGTGCCGGTCGTGCGGCTGCGGGCAGCGCGGGCGCCGGTGGCGCGGGTGCGGAGCCGGAGGGCAGCGCCGCTGTGGGGTCGCGCCCAGCGGTTCCGTCCGAGGCGGAACACGCACCCACCACGGGTCCGGCGGCCGTTCTCACACGGGTGCGGGACATGGCCGGCGAGCTCAAGGGGCGGATGGGGCTCGCGCTGCTGCTCGGGAGTCTGGCGCTCGGGTCCGCCGTGGGACTCATGGCCGTCTCCGGATGGCTCATCTCCCGCGCCTCCGAACAGCCGCCCGTGCTCTATCTGATGGTGGCCGTCACCGCCACGCGCGCGTTCGGCATCGGGCGGGCCGTCTTCCGGTACGCCGAGCGGCTCGTCTCGCACGACGCCGTCCTCCGGATGCTCGCCGAGCTCCGCGTCTCCGTCTACCGGCGCCTGGAGCGGATCGCACCCGCCGGACTGCGCCGCACCCGCCGCGGGGACCTGCTCTCCCGGCTCGTCCAGGACGTCGACGCGCTCCAGGACTACTGGCTCCGCTGGCTGCTCCCCGCGGGCGCCGCGCTCGTCGTGGGCGTCGCCTCCGCCGGGTTCACCGCCTGGCTGCTGCCCGAGGCCGGTGCCGTCCTCGCCGTGGGCCTGCTCGTCGCGGGTGTCCTCGTGCCGGCGGTCAGCGGCGCGCTCGCCCGCCGCGCCGAACGGCGGCTCGCCCCCGCGCGCGGCGCCCTGGCGACCGCCGTGGCCGATCTGCTGCGCGGCTGCGCCGAGCTGACCGTCGCCGGCGCCCTGCGCGACCGGATCGACCGGACGCGGGCCGCCGACCGCACCCTCACCGGCATCGCCTCCCGGCAGGCCGCGGCCGCCGCGCTCGGCGCCGGACTCTCCGCCCTGGTCTGCGGCCTGACGGTCGTGGCCGCCGCGGTCGTCGGCGTCCGGGCCGTGGCGGACGGGCGGCTCGACGGCGTGGCTCTCGCCGTGGTCGTCCTCACGCCGCTCGCCGCCTTCGAGGCCGTCACCGGGCTGCCGCTCGCCGTCCAGTACCGGCAGCGCGTCAAGCACAGTGCCGAGCGGGTCTTCGAGGTGCTCGACGCCCCCGTCCCCGTACACGAGCCCGACCGGCCCGCGACTCCCCCGGCGAGCCCGTTCCCCCTGGAACTGTCCGGGCTCTCCGCCCGGCACGCCGGGCAGGACCGGGAGGCGCTCGCCGACTTCCGGCTCACCCTGGAGGCCGGACGCAGGGTCGCCGTCGTCGGTGCCTCGGGCTCCGGCAAGACCACGCTCGCCCAGGTGCTGCTGCGGTTCCTGGACGTGGAGTCCGGGGTGTACCGGCTCGGCGGGGTGCCCGCAGGGGAGCTCGAAGGCGACGCCGTGCGGCGGCTCGTCGGCCTCTGCGCCCAGGACGCCCACCTCTTCGACAGCTCCGTCCGCGAGAACCTGCGGCTCGCCCGTACCAGGGCGAGCGACGAGGAACTGCGCGAGGCGCTGCGCCGGGCCCGGCTGCTCGACTGGGTCGACGGACTCCCGGAGGGGCTCGACACCCTCGTGGGCGAGCACGGCTCCCGGCTGTCCGGCGGTCAGCGGCAGCGCCTGGCGCTCGCCCGCGCGCTGCTCGCCGACTTCCCCGTCCTCGTCCTCGACGAGCCGGCCGAGCACCTGGACCTGGCCACCGCCGACGCGCTCACCGACGATCTGCTCCGGGCCACCGAAGGCCGTACGACCGTCCTCATCACCCACCGGCTGCACGGACTCGACGCGGTCGACGAGGTCCTCGTCCTGGACGAGGGCAGGACCGTGCAGCGCGGCCCGTACGCGGAACTCGCCGAGGCGGACGGACCCCTGCGCCGGATGCTGGAACAGGAGCGGGAGACCGACCTGCTGGCCGTCGGAGCGGGCGCGGAGACGACCCTTGGGAGCGACCGGGAGCACCTGGAGCCGCGACCGTAGGCCCCGGCTGACTTTTCTCGCCAAATAGGACTTACTAGGCTCAAGCCCATGACCGCCGCAGCGTCCGACGCCCCGGACCCCCTGGAAGCCGCCACCCAGGCCACCCGCAGCCTCCAGGGGCTGTCCACGGAGCTCACGGCCCGCGTGCCACAGCTCCTGGAAGCCATGCGCTCGGTGGGCACCGGGCTCGAACTCCACTCCACCCTCGACCGCATCTGCGAGACCGCCGCCGAACTCGCCGACGCCCGCTACGCCGCCATCGGCGTCGTCGACGAGGAGGGCAAGGGCCTGTCCGACTTCGTCACCTTCGGCGTGGACGAGGAGGTGGCCCGCCGGATCGGGCACCGCCCCGACGGCCACGCGGGCCTGCTCGGCGCGCTCATCCGCGACCCCCGGACGATCCGCCTCGCCGATCTCTCCGCCGATCCGCGATCCGCCGGCTTCCCTCCCGGACACCCGCCGATGAGGACCTTCCTCGGTGTTCCCATCCGGGTCCAGGGCGAGATCTTCGGCAACCTGTACCTCGCGGAGAAGAACGGCGGCGGCGAGTTCAACGACTACGACGTCCACATGGTCCGGGTGCTCGCCACCGAGGCGGGCATCGCCATCGGCAACGCCCGCCTGTACGAGGCCGCCCGCCAGCGCGAACGGTGGATCGACGGCTCCGTCGCCGTCACCACCGCCCTGCTCTCCGGCGGGGACGCGGACGACGCCCTCACGGTCGTCGCCGAGCAGGCCCGCCGTCTCGCCGACGCCGACGCGGGGATCGTGATGCTGCCCGCCGAGGACGGCGGCCTGGAGATCGTCGCCGTCTCCTCGCCCCGGCCCACGAAGTCGCTGGGAGTGGTGATCCCTCCCGAGAGCGCCGTCGTGCGCCGGCTCCTGGAGGGCGAGGCGGTCTTCGTGGCGGACGCCTCGTCGGACCCCCGCATGATCAGCCGGCTGACCTCCCCCTACGGCCCCAGCATGATGCTGCCGCTGCAGAGCGGCGGGCGGGTGCTCGGCGCGCTCGCCACCCCCCGGGTGCGGGGCGGGCGTCAGTTCACCGAGACGGAGCGGACGCTCGCCACCCAGTTCGCCTCGCAGGCGGCGCTGGCTCTGATGATGGCCGACGCGCAGCGGGACCGGGAGCGTCTCGCCGTGTTCGAGGACCGCGACCGGATCGCCCGTGACCTGCACGATCTCGTCATCCAACGGCTCTTCGCCACCGGCATGATGCTGGAGAGCGCCCAGCGCCGGTCGATCGTCCCGGCCGTGCGCGAGGGCGTCGGCAAGGCCGTGGACGAGCTGGACGTGACCATCCAGGAGATCCGTACGGCGATCTTCGCGCTCCAGCAGGGCCCCGCCGAGGCCCCGTCGGGGCTGCGCACGCGCGTACTGCGGGAGATCAACATGGCGGCCGTGCCGCTGGGCTTCAAGCCCGCCCACCGCTTCCTCGGCGCGATCGACGCGACGGTCGGCGAACTCACCGGCAAGAACCTCATCGCCGCCCTGCGCGAGGCGCTGTCCAACGCCTTCCGGCACGCGGAGGCGAGCCGGATCGAGGTGGTCGTCGACGCCGGCGTCACCCTGCCCGACGGCTCCGCCGGGGTACGGCTCGAGGTGGCCGACGACGGCATCGGCATCCCGGCGGGCGGGCGGCGCAGCGGTCTGCGCAACCTGGCACGCCGGGCCGAGTCGCTGGGCGGTGCGAGCTGGTGCGGCCCGGGCATCGGGGAGGACGGCGGCGGGACGACGGTGGTGTGGGAGGCGCCGCTGTAGGGGCGCGGTCTCGGGCCTGTGCTCTGGGACCTGTGGCGTCTGGCCCGAGGCCTGAGACCCGCGGCTGCCGGGCTGTGGCTCAGCCCTGCGGTGCCGTGGTTCCGGCCGCGCGCAGTGCCTCGGCCACCAGCTGTTCGACGACCACGGCCACCCCGTCCTCGTTGTTGCCGACCGTACGGCCGGAGGCGGCGGCGATCACATCGGGGTGCGCCTCGCCCATCGCGTACGAACGGCCCGCCCAGCTCAGCATCTCGATGTCGTTGGGCATGTCGCCGAAGGCCGCGACCTCGTCGGCGGTGATCCCGCGCTCGGCGCAGCACCGGGCCAGGGTCGACGCCTTGGAGACGCCGAGGCCGCTGATCTCGATGAGGGCGGAGGGTCCCGAGCGGGTGAACGAGGCCCGGTCTCCGGCGGCCTCCCTGGCCACCGCGAGGAAGACGTCGGGGTCGAGGTCCGGGTGCTTGGCGAGCAGCTTCAGGACCGGGGCCGCGGCGCCGGGCGCCTCCTCGAAGAGGAGCTTCTCGGCGGTGGCGACGGTCGCACCGGGGTCGAGGTGGAACGGCGGGTAGTGCGGCTCGTAGTGGATGCCGGTGGTGAGCTCGACCGCGAAGGAGGTCCCGGGCGCGGCGGCGCGCAGGGCCACGACGACGTCCATGGCGGCCGGCCGCTCCAGCGGGCGCACCTCGACGAAGGTGCCTCCGGAGTGGAGGTCGACGACGGCGGCGCCGTTGGCGCAGATCGCGAGGCCGTGGCCGTGGACGTGGTCGCTGACGACATCCATCCAGCGGGCCGGGCGGCCGGTCACGAAGAAGACCTCGATCCCCGCCTGCTCGGCGGCGGCGAGGGCGGCGACCGTGCGCTCGGACAGGGACTTGTCGTCACGCAGGAGCGTGCCGTCGAGGTCGGTGGCGATCAGTCGGACCGTCGGGGCGGGCGTGCGCGGGGAACGGGGAGTGGTCACCGCACCATTCTTCCGCACCGAACGCACGGGCGTGCGGGGAGCCGCACATATGAGTGGCCGGTTTCGGGCGGACCCTTCCCCGGCGGCCGGGTGCTTACGCCCCGACGTGGCCGTAAACGTCCGTTCGTTTTCGGGCTGACGGGGAAGATCTCTGAGAGCTGATGACGTCTCAAGGGGGCGGGGCATGGGCTCGGGCCGGAGAAACGACGAGTGCGACTCCTGCGGTGCGCCGTACGGGACGTGGGTCCCGAGTCTCGGCATGCTCCTCTGCCCGCGGTGCGAGGGGGCGGGCGCGGCGCATCCCGTCCGGGACCCGGTGCTGGTGGGGGACGTCCTGGCGGGTCTGGTCGACGCCGCGTCGTTCGCGGTGCGCGGCGGCGGCGCCGTACGGGACGTCCGCTTCGGGGAGGCGATACGGGACGTGCGGCGGGCGGCCGTCGGCGTACCGGAGCCCCGTTCCGGGGGGTCCACACCCGCCGTACCGAGGGCGGCGGGGCCGGCCACCTCCGCCTGCCGGCGGTGCGGGGGCCGGGGCGTCTGGCACCGGACGGTGCGGGGCCGCTGGATCATGATCGAGCCCGGGGAGCTGGCCACCTCCACCGTCCCGGCGGGCAGCCGATGGCGTGTCGCGGGGGACGGGACCGCGGTCAACCTGGGTTCCGCCGTGCCGTCCGACACGTGCCGAGTCAGTCACTTCGACGTCTGCGCGGCAGGTCCGGAACCGGTCGGCTCCCTCGTCCTGCTGGCCCTGTGGCGGGCCCACGCCCGGCGGATCGCCTGATCCACCGGGCGGACACCACTCGAACACACCGGGTCGGCGGCCCGGGCGTCGGAGAAGTCGGTCCGGGCGCGGGCGTCGTGCCGTCAGCCCAGCCGGCCGAGCGCCTCCGTGGCGATCTGCTCGAAGACCCGCTGGTCGGCGGCGAAGTCCGAGTCCGGGATCGGCCAGTGGATCACGATCTCGGTGAAGCCCAGCTCGCGGTGGCGCCCCGCGAAGTCGACGAACGCGTCCACGGACTCCAGCGGCCGGCCGCGGTCCGGGGTGAAGCCCGTCAGCAGGATCTTGTCGAGCTCGGCCACCTCGCGTCCGGTCTCGGCGCACGCCTTGCCGAGCTTCTCGATCTGGCCGCGCAGCGCCGCCACCGACTGCTCCGGGGTGCCTTCCTCGAAGATCTTCGGGTCACCCGTCGTCACCCAGGCCTGCCCGTACCGGGCCGCCAGCTTCAGTCCGCGCGGACCGGTCGCCGCGACCGCGAACGGCAGGCGGGGGCGCTGGACGCAGCCGGGGATGTTCCGGGCCTCGTCCGCCGAGTAGAAGGTGCCGCGCTGCGTCACCGCGTCCTCGGTGAGGAGCCGGTCGAGCAGCGGCACGAACTCGGCGAAGCGGTCGGCGCGCTCCTTCGGCGTCCACGGCTCCTGCCCCAGCGCGGTGGCGTCGAAGCCGTTGCCGCCCGCCCCGATGCCGAGCGTGATCCGTCCGCCGGAGATGTCGTCGAGGGCCATCAGCTCTTTTGCGAGTGTCACCGGGTGGCGGAAGTTCGGCGAGGTCACGAGCGTGCCGAGCCGGATCCGCTCGGTGGCCGCGGCCGCCGCGGTGAGCGTGGGCAGGGCCCCGAACCACGGGCCGTCCCGGAAGGTCCGCCAGGACAGGTGGTCGTAGGTGTAAGCGGCGTGGAAGCCGAGTTCTTCGGCTCGCTGCCAGGTCTTCTGCCCCTCGCTCCATCGGTGGATGGGGAGGATCACCGTACTCAAGCGCATGACTGCCACGATACGCGCGGGGGCATCAGCGGACGTTGCGGTTCATCCAGGGGGTGAGCGAGGGGCCGGGGACGAGCTCCTTGTACGTCTCGTCGCCGGGCAGCGGGACGACCAGCCACCAGCCGGGCGGGAAGAAACGTCCCTTCACGTGGGCGATGCCGCCGTGGACCGCGCGGACGAAGGCGGGGACGGAATCGCGGGGGACGTCCGCGAACTCGATGCCGTCGACGATGATCCGGGCGTCGTCCTCGGGGAAGATCTGGACGGTGACGGAAGGCGAGCCGCCGAGCTCGACATAGGCCTCGTGCGGCAGCGAGCCGTCCTCGTCGACGACGGCGAACGCGCCGGAGGACGTACGCCGGGACGTCTGGTCCGCGCCGATGTCGTCGGTCACCGTCATCTCCAGGTTGAACTCCCGGGCGAGCTCGCGGATCGCGACGACGGCTGCTTCGGTGCTGGGCAGGTGCGGGTGAGCCATGGGAACGATCATGCCTCAACGGGTCGCGGGCCGGTCTCAGCCGGGAAAGCGGAGGAACTCGGGCGGGACGCCGTCCGCGAGCCAGACCCCGTTGGCGCTGACACGGAAGACGTGTCCGGCCCGGTGCATCGCTCCGGCGTCGACGGCGATCACGACCGGCCGGCCGCGGCGTGCGCCGACCCGGGTGGCGGTCTCCCGGTCGGGGGAGAGGTGGACGTGGTGGCGGGCCATGGGACGCAGCCCCTCCGTCCGGATCGCGGGAAGCACCGCGGCGACCGTACCGTGGTAGAGGTACGCGGGCGGTTCCGCGGGCGGCAGGTCGAGGTCCACCTCGACGGTGTGGCCCTGGCTGGCGCGGATGCGGGTGCCCTCGACGGCGAAGCGCTTCTTGTCGTTGGTCGCGACGACGTGGTCGAGTTCCGCGCGGGTGATCGGGAAGTTGTTCCGGGCGAGCGCCGCGAGCAGCGCGTCGATCTCCGTCCAGCCCTGGGCGTCGAGGACGAGGCCGATGCGCTCGGGCTGGTGGCGCAGATGCTTGGAGAGGTACTTCGAGATCCTCACCGTACGGCGTTCGTCCGGTGGTTGTGGTGGGGGCTGTCGTCGGGTCATTCCGTCAGGATGGCGGAGCCGGCATCGGCGGGCCATTGATTTTGGTACACAGGTTTGATCCACAGCCAAAGTGAGTTATCCACAGGCTAGTTGGCGATTCTGTGGACAACACTCCTTGATTTTCAAGTGGATTGAGTAAATTCACCACCAATGTGGTGACTTGAGGCAAGAGAGTCCAATGTCCTTTTATGGAGCTCTCGTTCGGTGGCTGCCGCGACGAAGGCCGCGACCCCTTCCGGTCCCACCAGATTCTGAACGGCCCGCACCGTCCCGGCCGGTAGCGCCACCGGCCGCGGCTCGTCGTCCTTCACCGGAGGCGCGTGCGGCGACAGATGGAGCTGCAGATGCCGGGTGGCCAACAGCCGCATCGCCCGAGCCAGTTCGGCGTCCACCGTCTGCTGGGCCAGCGGCCGAAGACGCCGGACCATCGTCGCCGCCTCGCTCGCGTCCGCGTCCGTCGGAGGCCGGTGCTCCAGATAGCGAGCGAAGACGTGCTCGGTCGTGAACTCCAGGAAACGGGACGCTATGTGCTCCACCTGGTCCCTGAGTTCCCTCAGGTGACCGGTGATTGCCGCGAGCGGCACCCCCGCCGCGTACAACTCGGCCGCTACCGCCAGCTCCTGGGGACTCGGTACGAGGTACTCCTCCGACTCCCGGTCCGGAAGCGGCTCCAGTACGCCGAGCTCGACGGCCTCCAGAATGGCCGCCTCGTCCGGTGTGCCGCCGAAGCGGGCGTCGAGCTCCGCGCGGGAGATCCGGTCCGCCTCCTCGTCCGTCCACGGGCCGTGCACCTCGGCGACGAGACCGAGCACGCCGCCGAGTCCCCGACCGGTGTCCCAGGCCTCCAGGAGTTCCTTGATCGAGGCCAGGGTGTAGCCCCGGTCGAGGAGGTCGGCGATCTGCCGGAGCCGCGCGAGGTGCGCGTCCCCGTACACGTTCGACCTGCCCCGCCGCTCCGGGCGGGGCAGCAGCCCGCGGTCCTGGTAGGCGCGGATCGTCCGGACCGTGGCCCCGCTGTGATGGGCGAGATCCTCGATCCGGTACTCCGGCTGTGCTGACTGCTCGGACAAACCCGCTCCCACCGACCGCTCGCTCCACCCCGCCGCCGCGGGGCCCTCCTGCAGGGGACCGATCGTACGACCGCCGCTCCGGCCCGCCCCAGGGGGTGTCTTGTCGCTCAGGCCGGATCAGGGTCGGACAGGCCCTAGGCCGGCGGCTGCCACCGTGCGAAGGCCCGCAGCGTCCCCGGGCTGAGCCGGGACAGGAAGTGCGCGCCCTGCGCCTCGGGTGTCACCGGGACGACCGCGCGGTTGTCCAGGACAGCCCCCAGGATCGCGTCCGCGACCTTCTCCGGCGGGAAGTTCCGCAGGCCGTACAGCCGGGAGGCCTTCCGCTGGCGCCGCTTCTCCTCCGCCTCGTCGGTGACCCCCGCGAACCGCGCGGTCGCCGTGATGTTGGTGTTGACGATGCCGGGGCATATCGCGGACACCCCGATGCCCTGGTCGGCCAGCTCGGCGCGCAGGCACTCGCTGAGCATCAGCACCGCCGCCTTCGACGTGCTGTACGCGGGCAGGGCGCGGGAGGGCTGGAACGCCGCGGCGGACGCGGTGTTGACGATGTGGCCGCCCTGGCCGCGGGCCGTCATCTGCGCGCCGAAGACCCGGGATCCGTGGATCACGCCCCACAGATTGACGTCGAGGACCCGCTTCCACTCCTCGCTGGTCGTGTCGAAGAAGGAGCCGGTGAGCCCGATGCCCGCGTTGTTGACGAGGACGTCGACGATTCCGTACTCGCTCGCCACCTTGGCGGCGAGCTTCTCCATCGCCTGTTCGTCGGCGACGTCGACGGTCTCGCCCCAGGCCTCCGGGGCGCCGATCAGCCGGGCCATCTCGGCCGTGCGGACCGCGCCCTCGGTGTCCCGGTCGACGGCGACGACCCGCGCTCCGGCCTCGGCGAACGCGAAGGCGGTGGCCCGCCCGATGCCGCTGGCCGCCCCGGTCACCAGGACCAGCTGGCCGCCGAACCGCTCCGCGTGGGCAGGCCTGACGCCGCTCTTCGCCACCGTCGTCGCGACCGGCGCGGGAGCCCTGGTCGCCGGCTCCTCGTGGGTCCGGACGAAATCGCCGATCCAGGCGGACAGTTGGTCGGGCCGCGTGCGCGGCACCCAGTGCTTCGCCGGCAGCGTGCGCCGGGTCAGTTCCGGCACCCAGTCGCCCAGGTCGTCGTAGAGCCGCTCGGAGAGGAAGGCGTCCCCGGTCGGCGTGATCAGCTGCACGGGCGCGTGCGCGTACGCGTCGGGGCGCGGCCTGCCGAGGCGGGCCCGGACGTTGTCCCGGTAGAGCCAGGCGCCGTGCGCCGCGTCGCTCGGCAGCGAGGGCGTCGGGTAGTCGCCGGCGGGGACCTTCTCGACGCGCTCCAGGATCTTCGGCCAGCGCCTGCCGAGCGGGCCGCGCCACGCGAGCTCCGGCAGCACGGGCGTGTGCAGCATGTACACGTACCAGGACTTGGCTCCCTGGCCGAGGAGTTGGCCCACCCTGCGCGGAGTGGGACGGGTCATCCGCCGCTTGATCCAGTGCCCGAAGTGGTCGAGGGAGGGCCCCGACATGGAGGTGAAGGAGGCGATCCGGCCCTCCGTGCGCGGGACGGTCACGAACTCCCAGGACTGCACCGAACCCCAGTCGTGGCCGACGAGGTGGACCGGCCGGTCGGGGCTGACGGCGTCGGCGACCGCGAGGAAGTCGTCCGTCAGCTTCTCCAGGGTGAAGCCGCCGCGCAGCGGTGCCGGCGCGGTCGAGCGGCCGTGGCCGCGGATGTCGTAGAGGACGACGTGGAAGTCCGCGGCGAGCCGGGTGGCGACCTCCGTCCACACCTCCTTGGAGTCCGGGTAGCCGTGCACGAGCAGCACGGTGGGCCGGCCCTCCTCGCCGAGTTCGGCGACACACAGCTCGATCCCGCCCGTACGGACCCAGCGCTCCCGCGCTCCGTTGAGCCCCGCCATCAGACCGCCCCCTCGTTCCAGCGCCGCACGTGCGGCAGATCGTCGTCCAGCCAGAACGCGCTCTGCTCGGGGTCCCGGGAGTCGGTGACGACCAGGATCTCCTCGAACTTCGCGCCCGTCCCCCGGAATCCGAGGTGCGGCTCGACCGCCCACAGGCCGGGCTGCGGCGGGTGGTCGGAGAACGTGTACGGCGACCAGAGCGGCGACCAGCCGTCCCGGTGCCCGTGCAGGGCGTCGCTCGCGAGGCCCTTGAGCGCCTGCGTGCCGAAGCCGAAGACGGTCGGCGACCAGCGGCGCTCCTTCACCCGGTCGATCTTGTGGGCGATGACGCCGAAGGGATAGGCCCGGTGCCGGTTCGCGTACCCCTGGCGGACCATGAGCCGGTCCACGTCCTGGTAGATCTCGCGGAGCGTGCGGCGCTCGCGCACCTCGCGCAGGATCAGCTCGCGGTGGTCCTGGAGATCGGCGAGCAGCTTGTCGTGCAGGGGGTCGAGCCCCAGGCAGCCGCTGTAACCGATGTCGGCCGTGTACCCCTTGAACACCGGGGCCATGTCGAGGATGAACGGCATCCCCGCCTCCAGACGCCGGTTCGTCGGGAAGAACTGCAGCGGGATCTTGAAGTCGACGAAGGCGGTGCGGTCCCCGAACCAGGCGAACGGCCGGTGGAACCAGTCCCGCACCCCCCGCTCGTACAGCCACTCGCGCTGCATCCGCGCGGCCTCGCGCTCGGTCACCCCCGGCTTCAGCTGGGCCGCGACGGCCTCCGCGCACGCGTAGGAGAGCCGCTGTACTTCCCTGAACCCCCGCAGCTCCGCGGAGAGTTCGCCTGTCATCGCTGAGGCCATGCCACCCGCCGTCCCGTGTGAGCGCCCGACTGCGCTACGCGTCCGTAACTTGACACCGATGAATGTGACAATGCTCGGCGGCTGCGTCAAGGGGTCGGACGACGCCCTGTGGAAAAGTGGCCGTCCCGTCGCGCCGCGAGCAGCCGCGGGCCTGTGGAGAAAGACTTTCGTCGCGAGCCCCCCTACTGGCTTGTACTCCTCTGGTCGGACAAGGATCGAGCCGTTGGGCTGACGACCGCTGTGGCGCAGGCCACTACCGTCGAAGGCGTGACTGTGATCGCGACCGAAAGCCTCAGCAAGCGGTTCCCCCGGGTGACCGCTCTTGACCGGCTCTCCCTGGACATCGGACCCGGTGTGACCGGACTCGTGGGTGCCAACGGAGCCGGCAAGTCCACCATGATCAAAATCCTGCTCGGACTCTCCCCCGCCACGGAGGGCACCGCTCAGGTCCTCGGCATGGACGTGCGGACGCACGGCGCCGAGATCCGTGAGCGCGTGGGCTACATGCCCGAGCACGACTGCCTCCCGCCGGACGTCTCGGCCACCGAGTTCGTCGTCCACATGGCGCGGATGTCCGGGCTGCCCGCGACCGCCGCCCGCGAGCGGACCGCCGACACCCTGCGGCACGTCGGTCTGTACGAGGAGCGGTACCGCCCGATGGGCGGCTACTCGACCGGCATGAAGCAGCGCGTGAAGCTCGCCCAGGCCCTGGTCCACGACCCGAAGCTGGTCCTCCTGGACGAGCCGACGAACGGTCTGGACCCGGTCGGCCGGGACGAGATGCTGGGACTGATCCGCCGGGTCTGGACCGACTTCGGCATCTCGGTCCTCGTCACCTCGCACCTGCTCGGCGAGCTGGAGCGCACCTGTGACCACGTCGTCGTCATCGACGGCGGCCGGCTCCTCCGCTCCAGCTCCACCAGCGACTTCACCCGGACGACGACGACCCTCGCCGTCGAGGTCACCGACTCCGACACCCACACCGACGGTACGGCGGCCCTCCGCGCCGCCCTCACCGCCGCGGGCGTCACGCTCCACGCGGGCGTGGAGGAGGGCCTGCCCGGCGCCGGCCACATCCTTCTCATGGAGGCCGCGGGCGAGGAGACGTACGACCTCGTGCGGGACACCGTCGCCGACCTCGGCCTCGGCCTCGTCCGCATGGAGCAGCGCCGCCACCACATCGCCGAGGTCTTCCGTCCCGAGGCGCCCCAGCACGAGGAGGTGCCGGCCCGATGAGCACCCAGATCCCGCAGCCCTCCCAGGCCGCTCCCGACACGACCCGCATCCACAACATCGGCTACCGCTCCTACGACGGCCCGCGTCTGGGCCGGGCGTACGCGCGCAGGTCGCTGTTCTCGCAGTCCCTGCGCGGCGCGTACGGGCTGGGCCGCAGCGCCAAGTCCAAGGTGCTGCCGATGCTGCTCTTCGGTGTGATGTGCGTCCCCGCGCTGATCATCGTCGCGGTCGCGGTCGTGACCAAGCAGTCCAAGCTGTCGATCGAGTACACGCAGTACGCGATCTTCCTCCAGGTCGTCATCGGCATCTACCTGGCCTCCCAGGCGCCGCAGTCGGTCTCCCGCGACCTCCGGTTCCGGACCGTGCCGCTGTACTTCTCCCGGCCGATCGAGCGCGCGGACTACGTGCTCGCCAAGTTCGGCGCGATGGCCTCGGCGCTCTTCCTGCTGACCGCGGTCCCCCTCGTGATCCTCTGGATCGGCTCCCTGCTCGCCAAGATGGACTTCGGCACCCAGACGCAGATGTTCGGCCAGGGACTGGTCTCCGTGGCCCTGCTCTCGCTGCTGTTCGGCGGCGTCGGACTGGTGATGGCGGCGCTCACCCCGCGCCGCGGCTTCGGCGTCGCCGCCGTGATCGGCGCGCTGACGATCTCGTACGGAGCCGTCTCCACGCTCCAGGGCATCGCGTACGGCACGGACAACCTCGGCGCCATCTCCTGGCTCGGCCTGTTCTCGCCGATCACGCTCATCGACGGCGTGCAGACGGCCTTCCTCGGCGCGCCCTCCTCCTTCCCCGGAGGCGAGGGACCGGGCGCCGGTGTCGGCGCGGTCTATCTGTTGGTCGTCCTCGCGCTCGTCGCCGGCTCGTACGGCATCCTGATGCGCCGCTACCGAAAGGTCGGGCTGTGACAGCCCTCCCGTCGCCCGCCACCACCCCTCTAAGGAATGGGCTGCGCCCATGAGCATCCTCTCTATCGACCACGTCTCCCGCTGGTTCGGAAACGTCGTGGCCGTGAACGACGTCACGATGACGGTGGGACCGGGTGTCACCGGCCTCCTCGGGCCGAACGGCGCGGGCAAGTCCACCCTGATCAACATGATGGGCGGCTTCCTCGACCCCTCCACCGGCAGCGTCACCCTCGACGGGCAGACGATCTGGGGGAACGAGTCGGTCTACCGCGAGATCGGCGTCGTGCCCGAGCGGGAGGCGATGTACGACTTCCTCACCGGCCGCGAATTCGTCGTGGCGAACGCGGAGCTGCAGGGCCTCGGCGCCAAGGAGGCCCAGCAGGCCCTGGCCACGGTCGAGATGGAGTACGCGCAGGACCGCAAGATCTCCACGTACAGCAAGGGCATGCGGCAGCGCGTGAAGATGGCCTCGGCCCTCGTGCACGACCCGTCGGTGCTGCTCCTGGACGAGCCGTTCAACGGCATGGACCCGCGCCAGCGCATGCAGCTGATGGACCTGCTGCGGCAGATGGGCGCGGACGGCCGCACGGTGCTGTTCTCCTCGCACATCCTGGAGGAGGTCGAGCAGCTCGCCTCCCACATCGAGGTGATCGTGGCCGGCCGCCACGCGGCCTCCGGCGACTTCCGCAAGATCCGCCGGCTGATGACGGACCGGCCGCACCGCTACCTGGTCCGCTCCAGCGACGACCGGGCACTCGCCGCGGCGCTGATCGCCGACCCGTCCACGGCCGGCATCGAGGTCGACCAGGTGGAGGGCGGACTGCGCATCCAGGCGGTGGACTTCGGGCGGTTCACGGAGCTGCTGCCGAAGGTCGCGCGCGAGCGGGGGATCCGTCTGCTGACGGTCTCGCCCTCGGACGAGTCCCTCGAATCGGTCTTCTCATACCTCGTCGCGGCCTGAAAGGAGCCTGACCGATGTACAACCCCACAGTCGCCCGGCTCACCTACCGGGCCCTCCTCGGCCGCCGCCGGGCCCTGATCCTCTTCCTGCTGCCCGGCATGCTGCTGCTCATCGCCGCGGCGGTGCGCGCCTTCAACGGTGCGGACGATCAGGTCGCGGCCGATGTCCTCGGCGGCTTCGCGCTGGCCACGATGGTCCCGCTGATCGGTGTCATCGCCGGTACGGGCGCGATCGGCCCCGAGATCGACGACGGCTCGATCGTCTACCTGCTGTCCAAGCCGGTGAAGCGGCCCTCGATCATCTTCACGAAGCTGATCGTCGCGATCGCGGTGACGATGGTCTTCTCGGCGGTACCGACGTTCATCGCCGGCTTCATCCTCAACGGCAACGGCCAGCAGGTGGCCGTGGCCTACACGGTGGCGGCGCTCGTGGCCTCCATCGCGTACAGCGCGCTGTTCCTGCTGCTCGGCACGATCAGCCGCCACGCGGTGGTCATCGGCCTGGTCTACGCCCTGGTGTGGGAGGCCCTGTTCGGCTCCCTGATCGAGGGGGCGCGCACCCTGAGCGTCCAGCAGTGGGCGCTCGCCCTCGCCGAGAAGGTCACCGGCGACGGCCTGATCACCTCGGAGGTCGGCCTCACCACGGCGGTCGTGCTCCTCTCCGCGGTCACGATCGCGGCGACCTGGTTCGCCGGCTTCAAGCTCCGCACGCTGAAGCTGGCGGGCGAAGAGTAGAAGACACGGAAGCGGTACGGCTCCGAGGCCGGGCGCCCCACCCCGGGAGCCCCACCCCGGAGCCGCACCGCAACCCCCCTCCCCTCACACCGTCCGATCCCGGGCGGCGAAGAGCCCCACGGTGAGGGCCGCCGCGCAGACGCCGAGGACCACACAGATCGGCAGCGTCCAGGAGCCGGTGGCCTGGTGCAGGGCGCCGGCCGCGAGCGGGCCCGCGGCGGCGAGCAGATAGCCGACCGTCTGGGCCATCCCGGACAGCCGGGCCGCGGTCACCGCGTCCCCGGAGCGCAGCACGATCAGGGTCAGGGCGAGACCGACCGCCCCGCCCTGGCCGACCCCGAGCACCGCCGACCAGAGCCAGGCACCCTCGACCGGCGCCACCATCAGACCGGCGTAACCGGCCGCGACCAGGGTGGTGACCAGCACGATCAGCGGACGCTGGCTCCGCATCCGGCCGGCGAGCAGCGGGACCACGAAGGCGCCCGCGACCTGGATCAGGTTGTTGAAGGCGAAGACGACGCCGGCCGTGGAGCGGCTCATCCCGTGGTCGGTGAAGATCGTCGGCATCCAGGCGATCAGCACGTACGACCACAGCGACTGCAGGCCCATGAAGAGCGTGACCTGCCAGGCGAGGGCCGAGCGCCAGACGCTCACCGGGCGGGCGGCGGCGGCCGGGACCGCCCGTACCTCGTGGCCGGTGCGGCCCCGGGCGATCAGCACCTGGGGCAGCCAGGCGACCGCGGCGACCACGGCGAGCAGGGACCAGAAGCCGAGCGAGCCCTCCCAGCCACCGCCGAGCGCCTTCTCCAGCGGCACCGCGGCCGCCGCCGCGACCGTCGCACCGGCGATCATCGCGCCGGTGTAGACCGAGGTCATCGCCGCGGCCCGGTCCGGGAAGTCACGCTTGATCAGGCCCGGCATCAGCACGTTGAGCAGGGCGATCGCGGTGCCGACGAGGATGCCGCCGCCGTACAGCGCGTACACGGAGGGCAGCACGCGCGCGAGGATGCCGACGGCGAGCAGCAGCAGGGCCGCGAGGAGCACGCGTTCGGCGCCGAAGCGACGCCCCAGCCAGGGCGCGACCAGCGCCCCCACGCCGAGGAACAGCACCGGCACCGAGGTCACGAGCGAACTCGCCGTCGAGGAGAGCCCGAAGGCCCCGGATATCTCGCCGACCAGCGGCGCCACGCTCGCGAGCGCGGCCCGCATGTTCAGCGAGGCCAGCACGATCCCGGTCAGGAGCAGCGCCGGACGCCCGAGCAGCGCCCGCCGCGCCGCAGCCCCGGCGGCCGACGCCGCGACCCCGGCCTCCGCGTCGACGAGCACGGGCGGGGGTACGGGCGGGGGCGGCGGTACGGGCGAGGGTGCGGCGGACCCCGTCGTACGGGTCTCGGCGCTCATCGGGAGCTCTCCGTCAGCGCCGCGACCGTCTCCATCGGGACCCGCAGCAGTTCGCGGGCCTGGCTCTCCGCCGCCTCCGGGTCGCCCGCCTCGATGGCCGTGACCAGGGCCTCGTGGGCGTCGATGTCGACCGGCGGCATCTCCCGGTCGCCGAGGGCCTCCACGAGCACCTCGTGCACCTGGGCGGAGAAGAAGCGGTAGACCTCGACGAAGGCCGCGTTGTGGGTGGCGCCGACGACCGCGAGGTGGAAGGCGAGGTCGGCGTCCGCGTGACGGTCGCCCTCCTCGCGCAGCGTGGTGAGGGCGGCCCGGAGCCGCAGCAGGTCGTGGGTGTCCCGCCGGGCCGCCGCGAGCCGCGCCGCCTCGGCCTCCAGGGCGACCCGGAGTTCGAGGACGTCCCCCGCGCCCGCGTGCCGTACCCCGCGCAGCACGGCCGCCGGGTCGGCGGTCGACCTGACGAAGGTTCCGTTGCCCTGACGGGATTCGAGCAGACCCGCGTGGACCAGGACCCTGACCGCCTCGCGGACGGTGTTGCGGCCCACACCGAGCTGCTGGGCGAGCTCGTGCTCGGTCGGGATGCGGTCGCCGACCGCCCACTCGCCGTCCGCGAGCTGCGTCCGCAGCTGGTCCACCACGGAGTCCACCAGCGAGGTCCGCCCCGTCGCCCTGAGTGCCATGCCGTTCCGACCTCTCCATTTGCCCGGTTGCCCGGTCATCCTACAACTGACCACGGGCGGGACACCGGACTACTGTGGGCCCGTACGCGGACCGAACACCCTCACCACCCTCGGGAGTCAGTCATGTCAGACCGCTTCGACGTCGTCGTACTCGGAGCTGGCCCCGGCGGCTACGTCGCCGCCATCCGCGCCGCCCAGCTGGGCAAGCGGGTCGCGGTCGTCGAGGAGAAGTACTGGGGCGGTGTCTGCCTGAACGTCGGCTGCATCCCCACCAAGGCACTGCTGCGCAACGCCGAACTGGCCCACATCTTCAACCACGAGGCCAAGACCTTCGGCATCAAGGTGGACGGCACCGTCTCCTTCGACTACACCGAGGCGTTCCGCCGCAGCCGCTCGGTCGCGGACGGCCGCGTCAAGGGCGTCCACTTCCTCATGAAGAAGAACAAGATCACCGAGTTCGACGGCCGGGGAACCTTCCTCGACGCGAACACCCTCCAGGTCGCCAAGTCCGACGGCACCTCGGAGACGATCCAGTTCGACAACTGCATCATCGCCACCGGCGCCACCCCGCGCCTGCTCCCGGGCACCGCCCGCACGGAGCGCGTCGTGTCCTACGAGGAGCAGATCCTCGCCGAGGACGCCCCGCAGTCGATCATCATCGCCGGCGCCGGAGCGATCGGCATCGAGTTCGCGTACGTCCTCAACAACTACGGCACCAAGGTCACGATCGTCGAGTTCCTCGACCGGATCGCGCCGCTGGAGGACGAAGAGGTCTCCAAGGAGCTGGCGAAGCAGTACCGCAAGCTCGGCATCGACGTTCTGACCTCGACCCGCGTCGAGGCCATCGACGAGTCCGGCCCGCAGGTCCGCGTCACCGTCACCGGCAAGGACGGCGTCCAGAAGGTCCTGGAGGCCGACAAGGTCCTCCAGGCCATCGGCTTCGCCCCGAACGTCACGGGCTACGGCCTGGAGGCCACCGGTGTCGCCCTCACCGAGCGCGGTGCGATCGACGTCGACGGCCGCTGCCGCACCTCCGTGCCGCACATCTACGCCATCGGCGACGTCACCGCGAAGCTGATGCTCGCGCACACCGCCGAGGCCATGGGCGTCATCGCCGCCGAGACCATCGGGGACGCGGAGACCATGGAGCTCGACTACCCGATGATCCCGCGCGCGACCTACTGCCAGCCGCAGATCGCCAGCTTCGGCTGGACCGAGGCGCAGGCCCGCGAGAAGGGCTACGACGTCAAGGTCGCCAAGTTCCCCTTCGTGGCGAACGGCAAGGCGCACGGACTCGGCGACGCCACCGGCTTCGTCAAGATCATCGCGGACGGGACGCACGGCGAGATCATCGGCGCCCACCTGATCGGCCCCGACGTCACCGAGCTGCTCCCCGAGCTGACCCTGGCGCAGCAGTGGGACCTCACCGTGCACGAGGTCGCGCGGAACGTCCACGCGCACCCGACGCTGGGCGAGGCCGTGAAGGAAGCGATCCACGGCATTGCCGGACACATGATCAATTTCTGAGGTTTCCAGAGGTTCTAGAGGTTTCTAGAGGTTTCTGCCGTTTCGGGGTGATAGGCACGGACACGTGCCTCCCGAGACCCTCCCGGGTGGCGAACCGTCCCGACCGATCAGGTCGTGGGTGCGTTCGTCACCCGGTACGCATCTCTGGCTCGCGGTCATCGCGATCACCAGCCTCGTCATCGCGCTGTCCCCCCAAGGCCTCGACAGCTATCTGCTGCACCGCAACAGCAGCAATCTCCACCAGCTGTCCCACCATCCGCTGAGGGCCCTGCTCGGCAGCGCGTTCTGGATCGAGGACCCGGCCGACCTGCTCCTGTACGCGGCGCTGTTCGAGCTGATCCACGCGCCCGTGGAGCGGTGGCTCGGCACCGCGAAATGGCTCTTCGTCGTCGCCACGGCCCATGTCGCGGCCACGCTGATCAGCCAGCAGGTCGTCCTCGTGGCCATCCGCCTCCACGACGTGCCGCGCAGCATGGCGCACGTCGTCGACATCGGGGTCAGCTACGGGCTCGCCGCCTCGGCGGGCATCCTCACGTACCGGCTCGCCCGGCCCTGGCGCTGGCTCTACCTCGCGGGAGCGGTGGCCTTCTTCGTCGTACCGCTGCTCGCCGACCGCACGTACACCGACCTCGGGCACGCGATCTCCCTGGCCATCGGCCTCGCCTGCTACCCGCTCACCCGCGGAAAACCAGTCGACCCCGAACAGGGCACCGGCGCACACTAGTTGTACGGGGGACACGGGGGATCCCCCGAAAAGAGGGGGCGGCCGCTTCGAGCGCGTGGACCTGGTCCACGCGGGCCGCCCCTTCTCTTTTCCCCGCGGCCGGTCAGACCGACAGCAGGCGCTCCAGGACGACGGCGATGCCGTCCTCCTCGTTCGAGGCGGTCACCTCGTCCGCCACCGCGCGCAGTTCGGCGTGCGCGTTGCCCATGGCCACGCCGTGGGCAGCCCAGCCGAACATCGGGATGTCGTTCGGCATGTCGCCGAAGGCGATCGTCTCCGCCGCCTTCACCCCCAGCCGGCGCGCCGCCAGCGAGAGACCGGTGGCCTTGCTCAGGCCGAGCGGCAGGATCTCCACCACACCGGGACCCGCCATGACGACGTCCACGAGACTGCCGACCGTCGCCCGGGCGGCGTGGGTCAGTTCGTCGTCCGACAGCGTCGGGTGCTGGAGGTAGAGCTTGGTCAGCGGCGCCGCCCACAGCTCCGCCGGGTCCTCGTACGGCACGTACGGCAGCGGCCCCGGATGCGCCCGGTAGCCCGGGCCCATCAGGACCTCGCCCTCCAGGCCGTCGCGGCTCGCGGCCAGCGCCAGCGGGCCGACCTCCGCCTCGATCTTCGAGAGGGCCAGCCCCGCGAGCTGCCGGTCCAGGGTCAGCGAGGTCAGCAGCCGGTGCTCACCCGCGTGGTAGACCTGCGCGCCCTGCCCGCACACCGCGATCCCCTCGTAGCCGAGGTCGTCCAGGATGTGCCGGGTCCAGGGCACCGCCCGGCCGGTGACGACGATGTGCGCGGCGCCCGCCTCCGTGACGGCGGCGAGCGCGTCCCGCGTGCGGGCCGAGACGGACTCGTCGGCGCGCAGCAGCGTGCCGTCGAGATCCGTCGCGACCAGGCGGTAGGGGAAGGGGCTCACTTGGCGATCGGCTCCAGGACCTCACGGCCGCCGAGGTAGGGCCGCAGCATCTCGGGGACGCGCACGGAACCGTCGGGCAGCTGGTGGTTCTCCAGGATCGCCACGATCGTGCGCGGTACGGCGCACAGGGTGCCGTTCAGGGTGGCGAGCGGCTGCACCGTCTTCTTGCCGCCCTGCTCGTCGCGCATGCGGACCGAGAGCCGGCGGGCCTGGAAGCTGTCGCAGTTCGAGGCCGAGGTCAGCTCGCGGTACTTGCCCTGGGTCGGGATCCACGCCTCGCAGTCGAACTTGCGGGAGGCGGACGAACCGAGGTCACCGGTGGCGACGTCGATGACCTGGAACGGCAGCTCCAGACCGGTCAGCCACTGCTTCTCCCACTCCAGGAGCCGCTTGTGCTCGGCCTCGGCGTCCTCCGGCGCGACGTACGAGAACATCTCGACCTTGTCGAACTGGTGGACGCGGAAGATGCCGCGGGTGTCCTTGCCGTACGTGCCGGCCTCGCGGCGGAAGCAGGGCGAGAAACCGGCGTACCGCAGGGGCAGCTTGTCCGCGTCGATGATCTCGTCCATGTGGTACGCCGCGAGGGGCACCTCGGACGTGCCGACGAGGTAGTAGTCGTCCTTCTCCAGGTGGTACACGTTCTCCGCGGCCTGGCCGAGGAATCCGGTGCCCTCCATGGCGCGCGGACGGACCAGCGCCGGGGTCAGCATGGGGATGAAGCCGGCCTCGGTGGCCTGCGCGATCGCCGCGTTGACCAGGGCGAGCTCCAGCAGGGCGCCGACACCGGTCAGGTAGTAGAAGCGCGAGCCGGAGACCTTGGCGCCGCGCTCGACGTCGATGGCGCCGAGCGCCTCGCCGAGCTCCAGGTGGTCCTTGGGCTCGAAGCCCTCGGCCGCGAAGTCGCGGATGGTGCCGTGCGTCTCGAGGACGACGAAGTCCTCCTCGCCGCCGACCGGGACGTCGGTGTGGACGATGTTCCCGAGCTGGAGCAGCAGCCGCTTGGCCGTCTCGTCGGCGTCGTTCTGTTCGGCCTCGGCGGCCTTGACGTCGGTCTTGAGCTGCTCGGCCTTCTGGAGGAGCTCGGCGCGCTCCTCCGGGGTGGCCCTGGGGATCAGCTTGCCGAGCGCCTTCTGCTCGGATCGGAGCTCGTCGAAGCGGACGCCGGACGACCTGCGCCGCTCATCGGCGGAGAGCAGGGCGTCGACGAGCGCGACGTCCTCTCCACGGGCGCGCTGGGAGGCGCGAACACGGTCGGGGTCCTCACGGAGCAGGCGAAGGTCAATCACCCCACCAGGCTACCGGTGCGCGTTCGCCCGCCCCCACCGGATAACGTCACGCGTGTTGTCACGCATGACGTTATGCCCGAATTGATACCTGTGAGAATGCCGGGAGCCGGGCTCTGCATTTAGTTATCCACAGGCTGTGCGGAAGATCTGTGGACTACGGGGAAGATCGCGTGGATTTCCCGTCCCGGCCCTGGGAATTCCGTGATCAAACGCCATTGAGGCACTCATTTGGGTGGGAATTGCTCGCTCCAAAGAGTTGGTCGAGCGAACCGTGCTGACGAGGGCTTCTTCCCTGCGCTGTGGACAGTCGGGCGGGGTCGGTGAGTTGCTAGGGCGATTTGTCGACCTTGTCGGGGCAAGCTGTCGACTTGTCCCCAGGTCGAGCCCCGAGCCTGTGGATAACTGCTGTGGGTAAGTGAAAATACGCAGGTAGGACTAGTGGTTCGCACCTGTGGACGAACGCTCCCGCCGCCGGGAGCGTTCGGTCACCATCGGGTCAGGCCCGACCGTCCTGGGCCCTCGCCAGCCAGTCGGAGGCCGCCATGAACTCCCCGTCCGAGGTGCCGCGCCGCAGCGCCGCCACGTCCTCGACCGCCACGCCCGCCCGCGGGTACGAGCCGAGGAACCGCACCTTGGGGCAGATCCGCTTGAGCCCCATCAGCGCCTCGCCCACCCGCCTGTCCGAGATATGGCCCTCGGCGTCCACGGCGAAGCAGTAGTTCCCGATCCCCGCCCCCGTGGGCCGGGACTGGATCAGCATCAGGTTCACCCCGCGCACCGCGAATTCCTGGAGCAGTTCGAGGAGGGCACCCGGATGATCGTCACCCAGCCACAGCACCACCGAGGTCTTGTCCGCGCCGGTCGGCGCCGCCGGCCGGGCCGGCCGGCCCACCAGGACGAACCGGGTCTCCGCGTTCTCCGCGTCGTGGATCTCGGTGACCAGCGCCTCGAGGCCGTACGTCACCGCCGCGAACTCCCCCGCGAAAGCGGCGTCGAAGCGGCCCTCCTGCAC
This sequence comes from Streptomyces sp. NPDC056480, assembly GCF_042795405.1. Lineage (NCBI taxonomy): Bacteria > Bacillati > Actinomycetota > Actinomycetes > Kitasatosporales > Streptomycetaceae > Streptomyces > Streptomyces sp. NPDC056480. The sequence goes on from NZ_JBHTSA010000001.1 coordinate 205,188, forward strand.
CAGCCGGGCCCCGTCCGCGTTGGACGCGGCCGACTCCCACAGCGCCTCGGGCAGGTGCGCCCGCAGCCAGTTCCGGACCTGCGGCTGGGCCACCGGGTGGCCCGTCACGGTCTTGATGTCCGACAGCTTGGTCCCCGGGCGCACGAGCAGCGCGAAGGCGATCGGCAGGAGCACCTCGCGGTAGATCATCAGCGGCTCGCCGGAGGCCAGCTCGTCGAGGGTCGCGGTCACCCCGCCCTCGACCGAGTTCTCGATCGGGACGAGAGCGGCGGCCGCCTCCCCGTTCCGTACGGCGTCGAGCGCGGCCGGGACCGAGACCATGGGGACGAGTTCCCTCGTCGCGGCCTCGGGCAGCGTACGCAGCGCGGCCTCCGTGAAGGTGCCCTCGGGGCCGAGATACGTGTACCGGGTGGCGGACATACCGTCACCCTAATGGGCCCCGGAGCCGCGGGCCGCCCGCCCGACGGGACACGCGTGCCCGCCGGCGGGCGACCCGGCAGGTCAGGACTCCAGGAGCCGCTGTCCCACGTACTCGCCCTCGGCGGGGCCGCCCGGGACCGCGTAGAGGCCGCTGGACTCGTGCCGGATGAACGCGGACAGCGCGTCGCCCCGGTCGAGCTTGCGCTGCACGGGCACGAAGCCCCGCAGCGGGTCGGCCTGCCAGCAGACGAAGAGGAGACCGGCGTCCGGCGTCCCGTCGGGAGCGATCCCGTCGTGGAAGGAGAACGGCCTGCGCAGCATCGCCGCCCCGCCGTTCTGTTCGGGGGCGGAGATACGCGAGTGGGCGTTGTCCGGGATGACCGTCGTCCCGTCCGGGCCGCGCATGTTCAGGTCGAGCTCGCTGCTCTCGCTGCCGCCGGTGAGCGGTGCCCCGTCGGACTTCCGGCGCCCGATCACCTTCTCCTGCCGGTCGAGCGGCAGCTTCTCCCAGTCGTCGAGCAGCATCCGGATCCTTCGCACCACCGCGTACGAGCCGCCGGCCATCCACTCCGTCGCGTCCCCGGTGCCCGCCGGAACGAAGATCCGCCGGTCGAAGTCGGGATCGGTCGCCTTCGGATTGCCCGTGCCGTCGATCTGGCCCATCAGGTTGCGGGCCGTCATCGGCTTCGCGGTGGCACCGGCCGAGCGGTTGAAGCCGTTCATCTGCCAGCGCACCCGGGCCGCGTCGCCCGCGTCCTTCTGGAGTGCCCGCAGCGCGTGGAAGGCGACGAGCGCGTCGTCGGCGCCGATCTGCACCCACAGATCGCCCTCCGAGCGCCGCGCGTCCAGCGCGTCGGCGGAAAAGGCGGGCAGCGGGTCGAGCGCGGAGGGGCGGCGCGCGGTGAGCCCGGTCCGGTCGAAGAACGTACGGCCGAAGCCGAAGGTGACCGTCAGGGAGGAGGGGCCCGCGTCGAGCGCCACTCCGGTGTCCCCGGCCGGGGCCTTGCCCGCCATCAGCGCCTCCGCTGTCACCGACCAGCGGCGCAGCAGGGCCGTCGCCTCCTTGCGGCCGGCGCCCGGGGCGAGGTCGAAGGCGATCAGATGCCCGCGGGACTGCGAGGGCGTGGTGATGCCCGCCTGATGTTTCCCGTGAAACATCACCTGGGTCGAGCCGACCGTGGTCAGTGCCGGGGTGCCGTCGGTTCCGGCCCCGTCGGTGGTCCCGCCGTCCGAGCCGGCCGTGGTGACGCCGACGCCGCCTGCCGCACCGATGACGAGTCCGGCGGCGCCCGCCGCGCCGACGGTGCCGAGCAGTCGTCGCCGGGAGATCTCAAGAGTGTTGTTCTCGGTCAAGGATCAGCCGATCTTCACGTTCTTCTCGATGGTGGTCTGGTCGATCTCGGACGTCCGGACGGTGACCTGGATACGCCACTCGCCGGGCATCGGGATCTGGACGCCACTGGCGCTCCAGTGCCCGGTCTGGATCCGGTCCGGGGCGACGGGCAGCGGGCCGACGTCCTTCGCCTCAAGCGTGAGGGCGACCTTGATCTCGGGCACGTCCAGCGGCTTTCCGTTGGGCCGTTCGACGAAGAGGTGGAGTGCGTTGGCGCCGGTGCGGCCGGGGTCGAGGCTGAGCCGGACGATTCCCTTGCCGTCGACGCCGCCGGTGTCGAAGGGCAGCCGGATGTCGACGGGCCGGTCGGGCACGGCGGCCGGGCCGGAGGCGGCGGTCCCGCCCCGCCCCGCCTCCTCCTCGGTGCGGCCGGGTTCGGTCGAGGTGAGGACGGTGGTGACGGCGAGGAGCACGACGGCGACGGCGGCCTCGGTCAGCACCGAGCGGCGCAGACCGGCCCGCTCGGGGTCGGCGTCCCGCTCCCGCTTGCGCCGCGCGGTGGCGACGGCGGCCCGCTGCCGGGCGAGCTGAGCGGCCCGTTCGGGGTCGGCGGGATCGGCGGTCTCGGCGTCCTCGGCGGTCCGCCCGGCCCCGGTCGCGTCCGCCGCTTCCGCGCCCGCCTTGTCGGCCTCGTCGGAGCCCTCGGCGCTGTCGGCCTTGTCGGCCTCTTCGGCCCCGGCCTGTTCCGATGCCTCGGCCTGCTCGGCCTGCTCGGCCTGCTCGGCCTGCTCGGCCTGCTCGGCTTCCTCGGCTTCCTCGGCTTCCTCGGCTTCCTCGGCCGGCTTCGGGTCGGCCAGGCGCTGGGTCCAGCGGCGCGATATCCAGGCGATGCCGATCAGCACGCACATCAGGCCGATCTTGACGAGCAGCAGCTGCCCGTAGCGGGTGCCGGTCAGCGCGGACCAGGAGCCGACCTGGCGCCAGGACTGGTAGAGCCCGGTGGCCGCGAGGACGGCCACGGAGCCGAAGGCCACCTTGGAGAAGCGCTCGATCGCCGAGCGGTCGACGGACGGCGCCTTGTAGAGGGAGACGAGCAGCACCGTGAGACCACCGAGCCAGGCGGCGACGGCCAGCAGGTGCAGGATGTCGACGGGCATGGCGATCCCGGGCTGGATACCCGTCGAGGCGTGCTCGGCCAGTGCCCAGGTACCGGCGATGCCGGCGGCGACGACGGTGCCGCCGAGGCCGAGCCCGAAGGCGAGGTCCTTCCGCTCCTTCGGGTCGGTCCGCCGGGCGTAGGCGCCGAAGAGGACGGCCACGAAGAGCGCGGCCGCGCCGAGCAGCAGCAGCCGGGAGGTGAGCGCGGCGCCGGTCTTCGTCTCCAGGACGGCCTTCAGACCCGCCAGGTCGAAGGCGTCGGAGAGCTCACCGGAGCCGGTGTACGGACTGCGCAGCAGCAGCATGACGAGGGTGGCGCCGGTGAGGGTCAGCCACCCCCGGACCACGGTCTGCTGGACCGGGCGGACGCTCGCGCCGCGCGGCCAGCAGGCCAGGACGAAGGCGCCGCCGCCGACGAGGACGGCGAACCCGGCGTACGAGACGTAGCGCGCGATGCCGTAGAGCGTGCCGACGAGACCGCCGCCGGCCGTCCGGTCGGGCAGGGCGACGGATGTCGTGGAGGGGGCGCCGATGGAGAAGGTGAAGGCGCCGGAGATGGGGTGGCTGTCGGCCGAGACGGTCTGCCAGGCCACGGTGTACGTGCCGTCGGGCAGCCCGGCCCGGAGCGCCACCCCGTAGCGGACGATCGAGCCGCTGCAGAGGTCGAGGATCTCGCCGGTGTCGGCCCGCCGGCCCGCCGGGTCGAGGACCCGGATCGAGTCGGCGCTCATGGCGACCTGCTCGGAGAAGGTGAGGTTGACCTCCTTGGGAGCGGTGGCGACCACCGCCCCGTCCTTCGGATCGCTTCCGGTCAGCGCCGCGTGCGCGGACGCGGGGGCGGCACCGGCGAGCAGCGTGCCGAGCAGCGCGGCCGCGAGGATCAGCAGCCGGGCCAGGGCGGTACCGAGGCGCGGGGCGGTGGTTGTCATCTTCCGGTTCACTCCGTCAGTTCTGTGAGAACTCCGTCAACGCGCTCAGTGCTGCTGCGGGTTGTGGTTGGCGGCTTCGACGGGAAGGTCGACCTTGATCGGGTCGGACTTCTCGAAGTGGAGCTCGATGCTGACCTTCTCGCCCTGCTTGGGCTTGTTCTTCAGCTCCATGAACATGATGTGGTTGCCACCGCGGGCGAGGTTCAGCTCTCCGTTCGCGGGGATGTCGAAGGACTTCACCTCCTGCATCTTCTGGTTCTTCGTCTCGTGGATCGTGACGTCGTCGGAGATGGCGCTGGTGACCGAGGTGAGCTTGTCCGCGGTGCCGCTGTCGTTCTTGATGGTGAGGAAGCCGCCGGCCATGTCCATCACCGGCTGCGGCATGAACGCGCCGCTGACCTTCAGATCGGGCTTCCCGTCCTCGGACGCCTCGGACGAGGACGAACACCCGGTCAGTGCGAGCGCGGCGGCGAGCGCCACGGCGGCGGACAGGGTGGTGGTGCGGCGGTTCACGGGTTCTCCCCCTTGATGAGCTTCGGCAGGTCCTTGGCGTAGTCGTCGACGCTCGTGTCCTCGCCGTACAGGACGTAGCCCTGGTCGGTCGTCGGCGAGAAGGCGATCACCTGTGCGCCGTGCATGGAGACGACCTTGCCGTTCTCCTTCTTCGGCGGGTCGATGCCGATGCCGATCTGCCGCGCCCCCGCCTGGATGGTGGCGAACGAGCCGGTGAGACCGGTGAAGGAGGGGTCGCCCGCGGCGGGCAGCCACTTGGCCAGCTCGGCCGGGGTGTCCCGCTCGGGGTCGGTGGTGACGAAGACGACCTGGAGCTTGTCCTGGTCGGCCTTGGGAAGCTGCTTCTTGGCGATGGCGATGTTGCTCATCGTCATGGGGCAGACGTCGGGGCAGTGCGTGTAGCCGAAGTAGATGAGCGTCGGCTTGCCCTTGGTCCGCTCCCGCAGGTCGTACTTCTGGCCCTTGGTGTCGGTGAGGACGAGGCCGGGCTTGGTGAACGGCCGGTCGAGGACGGTCGCGGCCTTGGTGGTGTCGTCACCGCCGGAGACCACGGCGACCGAGCCGGAGCCGCCGGCCGGGGATGTGCCGTCGTCGCCGCCGAGGCCGACGGCCGCGGTGATGCCGATCGCGGCGACGATCGCGACCGCGGCGACGATCAGCGGGGTGCGGCGCCCGGGACGGGCGGGGCCGTCCCCGGGCTTCGGAGAGGGTGTCTTCTCTGCGGACATGCTGGTTCTTTCCGCTTCTTTCCGGATTCTCTGGTGGGGTGCGGCCGTCAGGCCGAGCGGCGGCGGCCGGCGAGGACACCGAACGCGACGCCGGCGATGCCGACGAGGATGCCGATGACGCCGAGGATCCGGGCCGTGGTGTCGGAGGAGTCGGCGGCGGCCGTCTCCTTCTTCGCGTCGGCCTTGTCGTCGTGGCCGGCCTTCTCGTCGTGCCCGGCCTTCTCGTCCGTCGCGGTGGAGGCGGAGGCGGACGGGGCGGCGGCGCCACCGTGGTGGTCGGCGGAGGCGGCGGAGAGCTTCAGGACGGGGGCGGGGTTCTGCGGCTCCTCCGCGCCCTCCTTCTGCTCCTCGATCCAGCGCACGACCTCCTTGTTGTCGTACGTCTGGATCGCCTTGAGGACCAGCTGGTCGGTGTCCTCGGGCAGCTGGCCGAGGGAGAGCGGGAACTGCTGGAACTGGCCGGGGCCGATCTTCGAACCGTCGGCGGTCCACGTCACCTTGGAGACGGCCTCGTTGATCGTCTTGCCGTGCAGCTCCAGCGGCTTGCTGAGCTTGCTCTTGGTCACCTCGGCCTTCCAGCCGGGGACGGGCTGCGGCATGACGGAGGCCAGCGGGTGGTCGAGCGGGAAGTTGACCTCGAGCTTCACGGTGGAGGCGTTGTCGCGCTCGTTCGGGACCTTGATGTTGACGGTCGCGTAGCCGCCCTTGGCGGCCTCGCCCTGCGGCTGCACGCTCACGTGCGCGAACGCCGTGCCCGACAGCAGCACGACGGAGGAGAGGGCGATGCCACCGGCGAGGGCGACCCGGGTGGCGGAGACACGGGAGGAGACACGGGAAACGGTCATGGCAGAAGACACTCCAGCTCGGAGAAGGACGAGGGAGTCCGGCGCGCCGGGGGACGGACCCTGGACCGGCGTGCGGACGAGCACGGCCCCGCTCCCGGTGAGCGGTCCGTGTCAGGCTGCGAGAACGCAGTCGGCGGCCGGCGGGCCCCGCCTGATCACCGTGTGCAGGAGTGCCTCGGCCACCGGTGGCGGCGAGGAGTCGAAGGCCGTGCGGACCGTTCGCCGCGGCCCCGTGCCGGGTGCCGCCGCAAGACCGTTGAGCAGCGCCCGTACGAGCCGGAGCGCGGCCCGCAGCGAGCGGACGAGGGCGCACTCGGCGAGCTCCGTGGCCCCCTGCTCGGAGAGTTCGACGAGTCGGCCGAGGGCCCGGTCGCCGCGGCGCAGCAGCCAGCCCGTGGCCAGGGCTGCCAGCAGATGACCGAGGAGCATGGGCAGACCGGGCAGCAGCTCACCGGCGGGCGCGGTCGCCGCGGCGGCCGTGTGTCCGAGGTGGGCGTGGGCACCGGACTGCGCGGTGGCCGGGTCGAGCCCGGCGTCGCGGATGACCCTGGTGGCGTCGGCGGAGGTGAGGGACGAGGTCCCCGCGCCGCAGACGAGCCGCGCCGCCATCCGTACGAGGGCGTCGTCGGCCTGGGCGCTCAGGCCGAGCTGGCGCTGGCCGAGGCCGAAGAGGGCGTGCAGCCCGAGCTGTCCGCCGGCGAGGGCGCCGACGACGAAGCCGAGCGAGCGTTCCCGTCCGGCGAAGAGGACCATGATGCCGAAGACGCCGAGGAATCCGGCGAGCAGCGTCCACAGGGCGATGCCCGCACAGGCGGCGATGGCGTGCCCGAGCGCGGACAGCACGACGCAGACCGCGGTGAACACCGCGGCCCTCAGCAGCCGTGGAGCGAGCGCGGGGGCATTCATGGCGGGCCCATCATCGCACCACGGGCCCCACCGGTATGAGGCAGGTCCAGAAGGTCGTTCTTGGGGCTCTTGCGGGTCTTCGAGGTGACATACACCGGCGCACGGGCCCGGTGCATCCGCCGATCGAGCGCTCTTGACGCGTTCCTGTGCTTACGAAGGGGTCTGCCCGGCAATAGGTATCGGTATGTCGAGCCGCTGCCGGGAGGCTGGAGCATGAGCATCTGGTGGTCACTCCATCTGCGGCGCGAAGCCGCGAGCGTGCCCCTCGCCCGAAGGCTTCTGATGGGCACGATGGAGACGGCGGGTGTCGATCCCGACGTGTCGTACGAGCTGTCGGTCGCGCTGACCGAGGCGTGCGCGAACGCGGTCGAGCACGGCGGCGACGGTTCCGACGGGTCGGGCGCGGCCGGCAGGGCCTATCGGGTGACGGCGTACCTGGACGGCGAGACCTGCCGGATCGAGGTGGCGGACTCGGGTCCCGGTTTCCCCGGCGCCGAGCTGCCCGCCGCGCCGTCGGACGCCGAGCACGGCCGGGGGCTGCGCCTGATCGAGGAGCTCGCGGACCACGTGCAGTTCGGCAACCGCTCGGGCCGGGGCGGCGTGGTGGTCAGCTTCGACAAGATCCTGAAGTGGAAGGACAGCCCTTCCCTGCTCATGGCGTGAGCACACGTGCCGCACCGGTGGCGGTGCTGATGGCGTGAGCACACGAGCCGCACCGGTGGCTGCTCATGGCGTGAGTACCCCTGCCGCACCGGTGGCGGTGAGGGACGCGCTCCCCCGCGCCGACCGTACGGGGAAGGGCCCCCGCCGGTCGGTCGGCGAGGGCCCTTCGGTTCCAACGTACGCGGACGTCAGCCCTTCAGCGCGGCCATCCACGCCTCGACCTCGTCGGCGTGGCGCGGCAGCCCGTCCGAGAGGTTCCGGTTGCCGTCCTCGGTGACGAGGATGTCGTCCTCGATCCGGACGCCGATGCCGCGGTACTCCTCCGGCACGGTCAGGTCGTCGGCCTGGAAGTACAGACCCGGCTCGACGGTCAGGCACATGCCCGGCGCGAGGGTCGTGTCGACATAGGCCTCGGTGCGCGCGGCGGCGCAGTCGTGGACGTCCATGCCGAGCATGTGACCGGTGCCGTGCAGGGTCCAGCGGCGCTGGAGGCCGAGCTCCAGGACGCGCTCGACCGGACCCTCGACGAGGCCCCACTCGACGAGCTTCTCGGCGAGGACGCGCTGCGCGGCGTCGTGGAAGTCGCGGTAGGCGGCGCCGGGCTTCACCGCGGCGATGCCGGCCTCCTGCGCCTCGTACACGGCGTCGTAGATCTTGCGCTGGAGCTCGGTGTACCGGCCGTTGATCGGCAGGGTGCGGGTGATGTCCGCGGTGTAGAGCTCGGTGGTCTCCACGCCGGCGTCGAGCAGCAGCAGGTCGCCGGAGCGGACGTCGCCGTCGTTGCGCACCCAGTGCAGGGTGGTGGCGTGCGGGCCGGCGGCGCAGATGGAGCCGTAGCCGATGTCGTTGCCCTCGACGCGGGCGCGGAGGAAGAAGGTCCCCTCGATGTAGCGCTCGCTGGTGGCCTCGGCCTTGTCGAGGACCTTGACGACGTCCTCGAAGCCGCGGGCGGTGGAGGCGCAGGCCTTCTCCAGCTCGGCGATCTCGAAGGAGTCCTTGATGAGGCGGGCCTCGGAGAGGTAGACGCGGAGTTCCTCGTCGCGCTCGGCGGTGACCTTGTCGGTCAGCGCGGCCTCGATGCCGGCGTCGTGACCGCGGACGTTGCGGACGGGGCCGGTGGCCTCGCGCAGCGCCTCGGCCAGCTCGCGGACGTCCTTCGCGGGGACGCCGAGGAGCTGCTCGGCCTCGGTGAGGGAGTGGCGGCGGCCGACCCACAGCTCGCCCTGGCCGTCGAGCCAGAACTCGCCGTTCTCACGGTCGGAGCGCGGCAGCAGGTAGATCGTCGCCCGGTGGCCGCTCTTCGTCGGCTCCAGGACGAGGACGCCGTCCTGGGTCTGGTCGCCGGTGAGGTACGCGTACTCGGTGGAGGCGCGGAAGGCGTACTCGGTGTCGTTCGACCGGGTCTTCAGCTTGCCGGCGGGGATCACCAGGCGCTCGCCCGGGAAGCGGGCGGACAGTGCCGCGCGGCGCTCGGCGGTCTTGCCGGCCTGGGCGATCGGCTCCAGACCGCGCAGCTCGGTGTCGGCCCAGCCGGACTTCATGTTCTCGGCCAGCTCGTCGGAGACGCCCGGGTACAGGCCGTTCTTCCGCTGCTTGATCGCCTGTTCCTCAGTCTCTTCCGGGGTCTCCGGCGTGAGCTCCTCGGCCACGGGTCTGCCTCCTCTTGGTACGACACTGAACCCCCACCATCGTACGGTCGTACGGAAGGGGGCCCAGGGCCGGAAGACCCATTACCGGAATGTCACGCTCCGCTTACGTGTACCCACGCGCGCGGCCGCCCCGCGCCGCTCAGTCGAAGCGGGCGGCGAGCAGGACCACGTCCTCCCCGTCCACGGTGGTGTCGAGGCCTGCGGGCAGCATGGTCCGCAGGACGTGGTCGGCGACGGCGCCCGGGTCGCCCCGGTCCGCCTTCGGCACGCTCGACGCCGCCGCGTGGAGCCGAGCGAAAGCCCGGTCCATGGCGTCGCCGGTACGGCGAAGCAGCCCGTCGGTGTAGAGAAGCACCGTTTCTCCGGGCTCCGGGGACAGCTCCACGCTCGGCGCCTCCCAGCAGGACAGCATCCCGAGCGGGGCCGAGAGCGAGGTCTCGACGAACTCGGTGCGCCGCTCCCCGATGACCAGCGGCGGCGCGTGCCCGGCGCCGGCGAGGACGATCCGGCGCCGCGCCGGTTCGGCGTACGCGAAGAGCGCGGTCGCCGAGCGGGCCGGTTCGGTGAGCCGGAGCAGGAGCTCCAGGTCGGAGAGGACGGCGACGGGGTCCTCGCCCTCCATCACCGCGTACGCGCGCAGGGAGGCGCGCAGCCGCCCCATGGCCGCGAGCGCGCTCGGTCCGGTGCCGGAGACCGAGCCGACGGCGAGACCGAGGGCGCCCTCGGGCAGCGGCAGCGCGTCGTACCAGTCGCCGCCGCCCCGGGGGCCGGTGCGGTGGCGGGCGGCGAGCTGGACGCCGGGGACGCGGGGGAGACGGCTGGGGAGCAGTTCCTCGGCGATGGTGGCGACCTGCACGCGGGCGCGCTCGACCTGGAGGAGGCGGGCGAGGTGCTCGGTGGCGAAGCGGCCGTAGAGCCCGATGAGGTGGCGCTGGCGGTCGGTCGGCTCCGCGGGCTCGTCGTAGAGCCAGACGGCGGCGCCGAGCCGGCCGGCCTCCTCGGTGGCGAGGGGGAGGGCGTAGCTGGCGGCGTAGCCGAGGCGGGCGGCGACCTCGCGGTGGCGCGGGTCGAGACCTTCCTCGGTGCGGACGTCGCGGATGGCGATCGGATCGGGGACCCGCTCGGGATGCACCGGATCGGGGAGGCCGTCGAGGAGGCGGCCGTAGCTGCTGGTGCCGCGCGGGACGGTCTCGATCGTGCCGAGGTCCGAGTGGGCGAGGCCGAGGCCGATGGTGGAGGCGGGGCCGAGCCCGTCGGCCGGTTCGAGGACGGCCATGCCGCGGCGGGCCCCGACGAGGGCGGCGCCGGCGCCGAGGACCTCGCGGAGGGCCTCGTCGAGGGAGGCGGTCCTGATGAGGCGCTCGGTGAGTTCGTGGAGGGTGGTGAGGTCGGAGACCCAGGCGGCGAGCCGGTCCTGGATCAGCGCTCCCGGTGGGGAGACCGGATCGGAGGGTGCTGCCGCCGCGGGGACCCCGGGGAGGGGCGCCGTAGTGTGCGGGGGCCCGGGAACCGTGGAATCGATTCCGGCCACTTTCGGCATGTGTGGGGCGCTCATGTCAGTCGGCTTTCCGACCGGTGCGTTTGACGCCATAGCATCGCAAACCCCCATGTCATTCTGAGCCGCTCGATGCATCCACATGTACACGCACAAGAGGAACGATGTCCAGCATTGTCCCCACGGGACTTGTGGTGTCCGTGAGCTCGTGCGAGAGGGTTGAAGTCCTGGCGAAGTTGGCCGAAAATTGTCCCCGGTGTGCACCTTTTGCGGTCGACTGGCGTCGTTTGAAAGCGCGTCATTCCGAGCGTGCTGGGTACGTAATCGGTGACAGGCAGGGGCAGTTGGAGCTGCCCCGGAACGCGACGCGGAACCCCGGCGTCTTACATGCCGCAGGCCGCAGCCCGTCACCGAGTGGCGGGGAACGTGTTCTGACCCGCCCCTGGTGCTGACCTGGCTCCACCTCGTTCTGACCTGGCTCCACCTGGTACTGAACCGCTCCATCTGGTTTCCACGTGGTTCCACCTGGTTCCGGCACGGCCGGCCCCGCTCCGACAGGGCCCGCCATCCCGCCGACCCGGTACGCGCTGATACGCACGGTGAAGTGTCCTGCACATGGTGTGATGTGGATTCGGCGTTCAACGGAAAGGAACGAGCGCTCATGCGCGAGATCCTCGGAAGGCGACGCAGGCTCCGGTTCCGGCGCAAGGCGAGGACCGCCCGGCTCGACGCGGCGATCACCTTCGCCGTCGAATGGGACTGGCCCGTCCTGCCGGGAGCGGGCCTGAGAGCGACGACCCGCACGTCCGCGGGGGCCGCGTGCTCCTGCCCCGACCCCGAGTGCGTGGTGCCCGGCGCGCACCCCTACGACCCCGGACTGCTCGCGGCCACCACGGACGAGCGGATGATCCGCTGGTGGTGGACCCGGCGCCCGGACGCCCCGGTGGTGCTCGCCACGGGCGGCGGCGCGCCCTGCGCGGTCAGCCTGCCCGCGGTCGCGGGAGCGCGGGCGCTCGCCGCGCTCGACGCCATGGGCATGCGGCTCGGCCCGGTGGTCGCGACCCCGACGCGATGGTCGATCCTCGTGGCCCCGTACGGCCTCGAACGGCTCGGCGAGCTGCTGTACGCGAAGGACAGCGTCCCCAGCTCGCTGCGCTTCCACGGGGAGGGCGGCTATCTGCTCCTGCCGCCCTCGGTCGCCGGGACCGGACAGGTCCGCTGGGAGCGGGCCCCGCTCACGGGCTCGGCCCGGCCGTGGCTGCCGGACGTGGAGGCGGTCGTCGACGCCCTGGTGGAGGCGAGCACGAGCACGCCGGGCGGCGGGAGCCGGCTGGCGTACTGAGGGGCGGCGTCCCGAGCGGGACGCCCTTCACCCGAACGGGTGTGTCCTGGTCCGACTTGTACGGGAAACGGGCGCGCGGCCGGCCGCGCGCCCGTCTGCCGCCGCTATGTTCACCCCACCGTTCAAGATCTCCAGCCGAGCAGGAGCAGGTGGGGCGCATGGGTCCGGTGAACCTCCGCGTGGTGGGACTCGGGGCCGCCGTCACGGTCGCCGTGCTGCTGCCGCTGGTCGCGATGGCGGGGCCGACGGGCGAGCCCGTGGCGGGTGGGTCCGCACGGCAGGCGGGTGAGGCCGGCGCGGCCGACGCCGACGCGAAGCCCGGGGACCTGCTGAAGGGGCTCGGCCTGGGTTCCCGTTCGGAGCCCGCCGCCGATCCGGCCACCCCTGACTCCCCCAACACCCCCGTCACTCCCCGTAACGCCGCCGCCGCTCCGGCGTCCCCGGAGCGGGTCACGAACTGTGGGCCGGAACTCGCCTCTCCCGAGGGGGTCGAGGCGCAGACCTGCGTCCTGGCGGAGGGTCCCGACACCTGGGGGCGTACGTACTACCGGAACGCGACCGGCCAGAATCTCGACGCGTTTCTGACCCTCATGGCACCCGGCGGGCGGACCGTACAGGTCCGCTGCCCGGTCGCCGCGCAGGACGAACCGGGAACCTGTGAAACACCAAGGGAGCGGGGCCAAGGGGTGGCCACGGCCTATACGGCGGTAGCGGAATTCGCCGGTGCCGGCGAGGGGGGCAACACTCCGCTGCTGCTGCGGGCGGGCAGCAACACGGCGGGCAGCGAAGGAAGTTGAGCGTCGGCGCCCCGGACCTGCCGGAGGCGGACATGGAAAGGCCCGATCGCTGGCGACGGGGGATGCACCAGCGACCGGGCTTCCAGAACGGTAACAAGAGATCTGCTGTTCGCAAATTCGATCTCGGTTATTCGGACAGGGATTTACCCGTCCGCAGACCGGGTTGTGGCGGAAGTCACCGACTGGTCGGTCTGTCAGTCACCGATACCACGCGGGGTATCAGCTGAGAGTCACCTGACGGTTCGTGAGGCCGCCACGCGCGCGCCGCTCCTCCGCGGTGAGCGGAGCGTCCGAGGCGAGCGCCTCGGTCAGCCGCTCGGCGAACTCGGCGGCCGGCTTCTCGCACTCCTCGGCGGTCATCGCGGTCGGCAGGTCCCAGACCGGCACCATCAGTCCGTGCGCGCGGAACGAACCGACGAGGCGGGTGCCCGCGCCGATGGAGGTGCCGCCGGCGGCCTGGAGGCGGGCGAGCGCGTCGAGGAGCTTCTCCTCCGGGTACGGCATGACCCAGCGCAGGTGGTTCTTGTCCGGGGTCTCGCACCAGTACGCCGCGTCGACGCTCGCCAGCTTCACGGTCGGGATCGCGGCCGCGTTGGCCCGCTCCAGGGAGGCGGCGACCTCCGGGTCTGCGCCGTCCGAGGACTGCGGGATCCAGAACTCGAAGCCCGAGTGGACCTCCGGGGCGAACGCGGCGTCCGCGTCGAGCAGGTCCTGCAGACGCGGGCCCTCCGCCGGGACGCGGCGCGGCGGGACCGGGGTGCCCGGCTCGGTCTCCAGGGCGCGCTGGAGGGTGTCGGCGAGGTCGCGGGCGAGGTCGCCGGAGGTGGAGTCGTTCTGCAGGGCGAGCAGGACGGAGCCGTCGTCACGGCGGAGCGCGGGCCACGCCATCGGCAGCACGGTCGCGAGCGTCACGGAGGGAACGCCCTCCGGGAGCCCGCCCTTGAGGGTGAGCGGCACGGTGGCGGCGGGCACCAGCTCGCGCAGCGCGACCCAGTCGCACTCACCGGCCAGGCCCTCGAAGGGGCGCTGGACGAGCTCGGTCACGGCGTGCGCGGCGGCCCGGCCGTGACACGCCTTGTAGCGGCGGCCCGAACCGCACGGGCACGGCTCGCGCGCCCCGACGACCGGGATCTCCCCGTTCGTGACCTGTGCCTGACCGGTCTTGCCGGCCTTCGTCTGGGGGCGCTTCTTGGCCATGGTGTGGCTTTCTCCCGATCGCGGCGGTGCGGTGCTTGTTCCGGGCGCGAGCCTAGCCGCACCGCGCACCGACGCCCTTCAGGCGGGCCGCTGCCCCTGGGAGGGGGCGCGGCCACGGGGCGCCGTGCGGGGCCGGAACCGCCGATCGCCGTGCGCCGCCGGAACCCCCGTACGGCGCCGGGATCAGCGGCTGCGGCCGGGATCCTCGTACGGCGCCTGGCTCAGCGGCCGCGGTCGGGATCCTCGTACGGCGCCTGGCTCAGCGGCCGCGGTCGGGATCCTCGTATCTCGTATGACGTCGATCCGGGTTGTCGTGCGAGGCGGATCCGGTTGTCATGCGAAGCCGATCCGGGTGGCGTGCGAAGCCGATCCGGCCGTCGTACGTCGTCAATCCAGGTCGTCGTACGCGTCCAGGATGTCGAAGCGGGAGCCGCCGCCGACGCGGGACGCGAAGTCCTCGCGGCGGTGGCCCTCGGTCACCACCACCCAGACCGTGACCTCGCCGGTCGCGCTGTCCCGTACGCCCCAGTCCTGGGCCAGCGCGCTGATGATGTTCAGCCCGCGGCCGCCTCGTGCGGTGACCGACGGCGTCGCCGGAACGGGCCGGGTCGGACCGCCTCCGTCCGTGACCTCGACTCTGAGGCCGCCCGCCGGGTCCACCCGCCACGCCGCCCGTACATCCCCGTCGCCCCGATCCGCGTGCCCCAGCGGCCTGCCGTACCGGCAGGCGTTGCTGAGCAACTCGGAAAGGATCAGCACCGCGTCGTCGACGACCGATTCGGACACCCCGCTGCGGTACAGCTCGTCCCGCATCCGGTGTCTCGCCTCACCCACGCCCGCAGGGCCATGGGGTACGGCCATGCTCGACGACGTGGGCACCTCCTGTGCCACCACCAACGCCACCCCCGAGACCTCCTTTGCCCCACGCCACCGTGTGAATGCCCCAATGGCCTGGACCGGAAACCGGCCAGTCCGTGTGCGATGAGGCACTCGTGACGATCGCGTACGCGCGGAACGCGCCGGTGCACTCCCTGTAAGCCCTGTGAAGCTTTGTGGCGCAAGGGAAAGAGGGGGCCTGAGACGCTGAAACGCTCAGTCGCGGCGCAGCTGGGAGAGCACCTGCTTGGGGCGGTTGGTGATGATCGCGTCCACACCGAGGCGCTCGCAGAGCTCGACGTCCTCGGCCTCGTCCACGGTCCAGACGTGAACCTGGTGCCCGGCCTTCTGGAGCCGCAGGATCACGGCCGGGTGGTGGCGGACGATCCGGATCGACGGCCCGGCGATGCGCGCGCCCGCGGGGAGCCGTCCGTCGCGCAGCCGCGGCGAGACGAACTGGGCGAGGGAGACGGTGGGGAGGGTCGGGGATGCGGCGGCGATCCGGTGCAGCGAGCGGGCCGAGAAGCTCATGACGCGTACGGGGGATTCGGCGGGGGACGCGGGCGCGTCCAGGCCGAAACGCTTGAGGAGCTGGAGCAGCCGCTCCTCGACCTGGCCCGCCCAGCGGGTGGGGTGCTTGGTCTCGATGGCCAGCTCGACCCGGCGCCCGGCGTCGGAGACCAGCTCCAGGAGCCGCTCCAGGGTGAGGACGGAGGTGTACCCGGGGTCGCGCCAGTCGGGGCTCTCTCCGGAGTCGTCGCGGCCCTTCCAGGTGCCGAAGTCGAGGGTGGCGAGATCGGCGAGTTCCAGGGCGGAGACGGCGCCGCGGCCGTTCGACGTGCGGTCGACGCGGCGGTCGTGGACGCAGACGAGATGGCCGTCGGCGGTGAGCCTGACGTCGCATTCCAGGGCGTCGGCGCCGTCCTCGATGGCCTTCACATAGGCGGCCAGAGTGTGTTCCGGTGCGTCCTCGGAGGCTCCACGGTGGGCGACGACCTGGAGGGGGACGCTGTTCGGGTGCTGCCGTGCGTGAGTCACGGCGTCATGGTGCCATTGGCGGGGCGGAGCGGGCACACCGGAAGCTGTCCGTTCTGTCCGTATATAAAGGTAGGGGGGTGAACGCACAGCTCCGCCTTACAGCGGCCTGACGTCCTGTGGGAAAAGCTGGTGCAGCACCCTGGATCCCGTAGGTGACCAGTAGGTACCACCACCCCACCCCGCGCAGTCAACGAGGAGAGCGAGCTGTGAGCACCGAGAACGAGGGCACGGCGGTACCGGCGGACCACCCGGTTGCCCCGTCCACTCCGTCCACCCCTCCGACGCCTCCGACGCCTCCGACGACTCCCTCGGCGTCGGTGCCGGCCGCCGAGCCGGCCCCCGCGCCCACCCCGTCGGACGCCCCGACGGTCGCGCAGTCCCCGGTCCCGGAGGCGCCCCCGGCCCAGGCCCAGGCCCAGGCCCAGGCCCCGGCCCCGGCCCCGGCCCCCGCGCCGGAACCGACCGCGACCGTGCCCACCCCCACCCCCACCCCGGCCGCCGCGGGAGCCGGCTGGCCGCCGCCCCCGCCGACCGTGCCCGCCTGGGGCGCCCCGCTCCCGCCCGCGCCCGCCGCCCCCGCGGCGCCGCGCCGGCGGACCGGCGGCCTGGTGGCGGCGGTCCTGGTCGCGGCGCTCGTCGCCGGTGGCATCGGCGGTGGCATCGGCTACTGGGCCGCCCAGCGAGGTGACGAGGGCGTGAGCTCCACGACGGTCTCCTCGGGCGAGGCCCCGGCGTCGTTCAAGCGCGAGCCCGGGACGGTCGCGGCGGTCGCCGCGAAGGCGCTGCCGAGCGTGGTCACCATCCAGGCGAAGTCGGGCGGTTCGCAGGGCGAGGGCGGCACGGGCACGGGCTTCGTGTACGACCAGGAGGGCCACATCGTCACCAACAACCACGTGGTGGCGTCGGCGGCGGACGGCGGCACGCTGTCCGTGACGTTCCCGGACGGCAAGTCGTACGACGCGGAGGTCGTCGGCCGGGCCGAGGGCTACGACGTGGCCGTACTGAAGCTCACGAACGCGCCGAAGGGGCTGAAGCCGCTGCCGCTCGGCGACTCCGACAAGGTGGCGGTCGGCGACTCGACGATCGCGATCGGCGCGCCCTTCGGGCTGTCGAACACGGTGACCACGGGCATCATCAGCGCCAAGAACCGCCCGGTCGCCTCGGGCGACGGTTCGGGCGGCAGCAACTCGTACATGAGCGCTCTGCAGACGGACGCGTCGATCAACCCGGGCAACTCGGGCGGGCCCCTGCTCGACGCGAGCGGCGCCGTCATCGGCATCAACTCGGCCATCCAGTCCACCGGTAGCGGCTTCGGCCAGTCCCAGGCGGGCTCGATCGGCCTGGGCTTCGCGATCCCGGTGAACCAGGCGAAGAACGTGGCCCAGCAGCTGATCAGGACGGGCAGGCCGGTGTACCCGGTGATCGGCGCGACGGTGAACATGCAGGAGCAGGGCGAGGGCGCGACGATCGCCTCCCAGGGCTCGGGCGGCACCCCGTCGGTGACCCCCGACGGTCCGGCGGCGAAGGCGGGGCTGAAGGCCGGTGACGTGATCACGGGCTTCGGCGACCACCAGATCGACAGCGGTCCCTCCCTGATCAGTGAGATCTGGACCCACAAGCCGGGCGACCAGGTCAAGATCACCTACGAGCGCGACGGCAAGACCTCCACGGCCACGGTCACCCTCGGCGAACGCACCGGCGACAGCTGACCGGCTAGGCTGTCCCCCGCGCCGCACGTGGACACACCGCCGGCGCGGGGTGGGTTGCCCGAGCGGCCTAAGGGAACGGTCTTGAAAACCGTCGTGGCGCGAGTCACCGTGGGTTCAAATCCCACACCCACCGCCAGATGAAACGGCCCCTGACCAGGAAACTTCGTCGGGGGCCGCTTCGGTGTCTGCGCACCGTGATCGCCCGGTGTTCCCCGAGGTTCCCTGCTCGATCGGGCACGGGAGTGGCACGCTTCTAGTCGTCGAGCCATGGGCCCCGGGTGATCTGCTTGTGAAGGTGCTCGTCCAGACAGCTCAGGTGGGACCAGACGAATTGCGTGCTCTGTTCCCCGGCCCGCGTGATCTCCAATGTGACGCCATCACCACAAGGGCCGACGTCAGTGGCTTCCATGCAGAACGCGCAGCTCACTCGCTCCTCGGTGCTCATCTGGCGAATGTAGCCCGAGGCATGCGGATTGAGTTCGGTGGAGGGTCTGGGCCTTGAGCTGTCAGTGCCCTCCGGCGCCGTCGGGGCATTGAGCACTTCCTTTGAACGACGCGGTCATCAGCCACGACGAGACCGGTACCGAGCGGCGCGACCACACCGGCCGACGTCCCATCGCGGTAGCAGCTGCTCCCCGCCAGCCCATTCCCGGCATTGCGGTCGCCTCACGCACCCGTCGTCCGTGACGGCGGGGGTACGCAGCCCGGCCTGACAACAGCACTCTTTCTCATCCTGTGGGGTCCTTCCGGGCCGTCTCTGCGGATGCGGGACCCGGGTGGTGCCGTGATGCTGGAAGAGCTGGAACAGTGGCTAGGAGGGCCAGGATGTCTGTGTTCGACAAGCTCAAGGGAATGCTGAAGGGCCACGAGGATCAGGCCTCCAAGGGCATCGACAAGGCCGGCGACCACGTCGACGGGAAGACGCAGAGCAAGTACAGCAGCCAGGTCGACACCGCCCAGGAGAAGCTCAAGGAGCAACTGGGAGGCACGGGACAGCAGCCGGACTCTCCGCCCCAGCCCCCGCCGCAGCAGTAGCGAGAGGCGCGAAGCGACCGTCAGGGCGCCCCGGGTCGGTATCCGGGGCGCCCTTTCGGGATCCGGACCCGCGGCCGTGACGCACTTCTCGGGATGCGGTGGGGCGGGTTCCTCGGGTTTCATGGGGCGTCGGAGTGGCGGGGGCCGGACGAAGGAGCGTGGCCGTGGTGCGGATCGTGCTCGTGCAGGGGGACATCACCGCCGAGGCCGCCGACGCGATCGTGAACGCCGCCAACTCCTCGCTGCTGGGCGGCGGCGGGGTCGACGGCGCCATTCACCGCAAGGGCGGCCCCGAGATCCTCGCCGCCTGCCAGGACCTGCGCCGCTCGCACTACGGCAAGGGGCTGCCCACCGGGCAGGCCGTGGCGACCACGGCGGGGCGGTTGCCGGCCCGGCACGTGATCCACACGGTCGGCCCCGTCTGGTCGCGCGACGAGGACCGGTCGGAGCTGCTGGCCTCCTGCTACCGCGAATCCCTGCGGGTCGCCGACGAGTCGGGCGACCGCACGGTGGCGTTCCCCGCCATCTCCACCGGGATCTACGGCTGGCCGATCGACGACGGCGCCAGGATCGCCGTGCGGACGGTACGAGCCACCCCCACCGACGTGGAGGAAGTCCGGTTCGTCCTCTTCGACGCCCCGGCCTACGCGGCCTTCGAGGCGGCTGCGGGGGAGCGGGACGTTCCGTAGCCCCGAGTCTCCGCTCCCGGCCTCTGCTCCCGGGCCTCCGTAGGTCGAACCTTCTTCTCGTTCTGTCCGTGCGTTCGGTTTCTGCGTGCCGGGGACGCGCCGCCGCGATCTTCGGGCGGGGAGATTGGCGGAAAATCTGCCGGAACGCTTCCTCTCTTGGGGCGTACGGCTGCCGCTGTCCTGAATGCCCTTCCCCCCGGGTGAGCTGGGCCTTTGATCGATGCCGCCGGGTTTATCTGCTTGTCCTCACGCTTGCGGGGGAATCGGGCAGTCCGGGGTGGTTCGCCGGGGATTCGGTGGGCAACTCTGGATTCGCGACGTCGAGCACGAACGACCGGGGCGGTCGGCCAACTGCCTTGGACATGGCCGTACTTCAGAGCACTTCAGAGCAGTTCCGTGCACAGCACCAGCTTTCAGTTCCCGGAGGAACAGACATGGCAAGCATCCGTACCGCCCGCATCCTCGCCGCTGCCGCCGCCCTGCCCCTCGCCGCCGCGCTCTTCACCGGGGTGGCCCAGGCCGACAACGGTGGTTTCGCGGACGACGGATCGAACACGAGCGTCGCCACGATCATCGGCAGCGGCGTGGGCGGGGACAACTTCGGCAACTCGACCACGACGCAGCAGGTGGCGACCGGTTCCGGTGCCTCCAACCAGAACAACACGGCGAGCGTGAACGGCTCCGCCTTCACCCACATCGCCCAGAACAACGCGGTGGTCAACTTCCACCCGTGGTGGTGACCACCCCAGCACGGCAGCCGGCCCGACGGGGGGCGTGACCGCGGTGTGAACGACGGCCTGCGCGGCGGTACTTCGGTACCGGCGCGCGGGCCGTCCTTCGTGCGTCCACGGGCGCGCGCGGTCGGTCGTCGACCTTGACAGGAACGCCGAATCTGACGGACAGTCAGAAACCTCAGTCGTTCCACGGGAGGCCGTCGCCGTGCACCTCGCCCCGACCGAGCGGCAGCTGCGGCTGCGCGCCGAACTCCGCGCGTACTTCCGGGACCTGATGCCCGACGGTCCGCCGCCCGCCGCCGACGCCGACGCCCAGCGCCGGCTGCTCCGCCGGATCGGCGCCGACGGGCTCCTCGGTCTCGGCTGGCCCGAGGAGTACGGCGGTCAGGGCCGCGGTCCCGACGAACAGTTCGTCTTCTTCGACGAGGCGTACCGCGCGGGCGCCCCCGTCTCGATGGTCACGCTCAACACCGTCGGCCCCACCCTCATGGCCTATGGCACCGAGGAGCAGAAGGCCTTCTTCCTGCCCCGGATCCTGCGCGGCGAGACCGTCTTCGCCATCGGGTACAGCGAGCCCGAGGCCGGCACGGACCTCGCCTCCCTCCGGACCCGCGCCGTCCGCGACGGCGAGTCCTGGCTGATCGACGGCCAGAAGATCTTCACCTCCAACGCCCAGAACGCCGACTGGATCTGGCTCGCCTGCCGCACCGATCCCGACGCGCCTCCGCACCGGGGCATCTCGATCGTCCTCGTCCCCACCGACGCCCCCGGCTTCTCCTGGACCCCGATTGCGACCGTGGGCGGACTGACGACCACGGCCACCTACTACGACGGGATACGGGTCCCCGCCGGGAACCTCGTCGGGCCCGAGCACGGGGGCTGGGGGCTCATCACCAGCCAGCTCAACCACGAGCGGGTCGCGCTCGCCGCGATCGGCATGCAGGCCGAGGACTTCTTCGCCGCCGTGCTCGACCGGGCCCGTACCCCCGATCCGGTGACGGGCAGGCGTCGTATTGACGAGCCGTGGGTGCGGATCCGAGCCGCCGAAGCCCATGCCCGGCTGGCCGCGACACGCCTGCTGAACTGGCGTTTGGTGGCAGATGTGGGGGCCGGCCGGCTGGCCCCGGGGGACGCGAGCGGCGTGAAGTTCGTGGGAACCGAATCGGCGGTGGAGGTGTATCGAATATGTCAGGAGATCGCGGGTGGGCCGGGGACGGTGCGAGCGGGGTCGCCGGGGGAGTTCGACGGCGGTGAGCTGGAGCGCATGAACCGGGCCGCGCAGATCAACACCTTCGGGGGAGGGGTGAGCGAGGTGCAGCGCGAGATCGTCGCGAGGATGCGGCTCGGCATGAAGGCGAGGGGCCGGCGATGACCCTCACACGGAGCCAGGACGGGCCGGACCCGTCGCCGGACGGGCTGTACGAGCGGCTCGCGGAGTTCGCGGGGCGGTCCGCCGCGACGGCCGGCACCGGCAAGGACCCGGTCAACCTGCCCATGATCCGGCACTGGTGCGAGGCCATGGGGGACGACCACCCCGCCTACCGGGGGCCCGACGCCGTCGCGCCGCCCACGATGCTCCAGGCCTGGACGATGGGCGGTCTCTCGGGGCACACGGACCGCTCCTCCGCCCACGAGGAGCTGTTCGCCCTCCTCGACGGGGCCGGATACACGTCGGTGGTCGCGACCGACTGCGAGCAGGAGTACCTGCGGCCGCTGCGCCCCGGCGACGAGGTCACCTTCGACACCGTCATCGAGTCCGTGTCGGCCCTCAAGACCACCAAGCTGGGGTCGGGGCACTTCGTCACCACCCGGACCGACGTCCGTGCCGGCGGGCAACTGGCCGGCACCCACCGCTTCCGCATCCTCAAGTACGCGCCCGTCACCCGCCCGCGCAGGCCGGACCCCACCGCGGGGAGCGGGGCGAAGCAGCCGAAGCCCCGGCGGCCCCGGCCCGTGGTCAACCGGGACAACGCCGGATTCTGGGAGGGCGTGGCCGCGCACCGGCTGCTCATCCAGCGCTGCGGCGACTGCGCCGTGCTCCGTCTCCCCTGGCTGCCGGGGTGCGCCGACTGCGGTTCGCCGGAGTGGGACACGGTCGAGGCGAGCGGCGCCGGGACGGTCTACTCGTACGTGGTGATGCACCACCCGTCCTTCCCGGCCTTCGACCCGCCGTACGCGGTGGGTCTCGTCGAACTCGCCGAGGGCGTACGGATGATCAGCAACGTGGTGGGGGTGCCGTACGACAAGGTGCGGATCGGGATGCCGGTGCGGCTGGAGTTCCTGCGGGTCGACGAGGAGCTGGAGCTTCCCGTCTTCCGCGCGGGAGGGGAGGACTGACATGGACTTCACCCCCACCGAGGAGCAGGAGGCGGCCCGCGAGCTGGCCGCCCGGATCTTCGCCGACCTCGCCACCCACGAGCGGCTCAGGACGGCCGGCACCGGCAGCGACGCGGAGCTCTGGAAGGCCCTCTGCGCCGCCGGGCTGCCCGGCTCCGTCGAGGAGACCGGTCTGCTCGGCCTGGTCCTCCTCCTGGAGGAGCAGGGACGCGTGACGGCCCAGGTGCCGTTCGCCGCGACCTGTGTGTACGGGATCCTCGCCGTCGCCCGGCACGGCACGGAGGAGCAGCGCGCCCGGCTCCTGCCCGGACTCCGCGACGGTACGACGGTGGTGACGGGAGCCTTCCCGGCGACCGGGACGGTCACCTCGCGCGGGGGGCGGCTCGGCGGGGCCGTGGACTGGGTGCCGTGGCTCAGGGACGCCACCCATGTCCTGGTCCCCGACGAGGACCGTGCCCTCTGGCTGGTCCGCACCGAGGACGCGGCCCGCGTCGATCCCGTCGAGCTCACCGCGCCCTGGTCCGCCGGCCGGCTCGTCCTCGACGGGGCCGCCGCAGAGCGGCTCGGGGCGGGCGGCGCCTACGAGGACGTGCTCGCCTCCGCCCGGATCGCCTTCGCCGGACTGCAGGCCGGTGTCTGCGCCGGATCGCTCGCCAGGGCCGTGGAGTACACCTCCGTGCGGGAGCAGTTCGGACGCCCGCTCTCCACCCGTCAGGCGGTACAGCTGCGGGCCGCCGACGCGCACATGGACACCGAGACCATCCGGGTCACCGCCTATGAGGCCGCCTGGCGCCACGACCAGGACCTGGACGTCCGCGGGGCGGCCCTGACCGCCGCCTGGTGGGCCTCCGAGGCGGGGAAGCGGGTCGTGCACGCCGGGCAGCATCTGCACGGCGGCATGGGCGCGGACCTCGACCACCCCGTGCACCGGCACTTCCTGTGGGGCAGACAGCTCGACGCCCATCTCGGCTGCGGTACCGAACTCCTCGCCGAACTCGGCGACCTGCTCGCTCAAGGAGACCTCTCATGAAGCCCGGCACGGAGAAGCTCGTGGAGCCCGGGGACGAGCTGCCGCCGCTGACGATCCCGATCACCCGCACCCTGATCGTCGCCGGGGCCGTCGCCTCCCGCGACTACCAGGACGTGCACCACGACGCCGAACTGGCCCGGGAGAAGGGCTCCCCGGACATCTTCATGAACATCCTCACGACCAACGGCCTCGTCGGCCGCTACATCACCGACCACTTCGGCCCGCGCGCCGTCCTCCGCAGGGTCGCCATCCGGCTCGGCGCCCCCAACCACCCCGGCGACACGATGGTGCTGACCGGCACGGTCACCGAGGTCGACGGGGACACCGCACACGTCCGGGTCGTCGGTGCGAACGGGCTCGGACACCACGTCACGGGGACGGTCACCGTGGAGGTGCCGCGATGAGCCTCCGCACCCGGGACGGCCTCGGCGGCCGGGCGGCCGTGGTGGGCATCGGGGCCACCGAGTTCTCCAAGGACTCGGGCCGCAGCGAGCTCTCGCTCGCCGTCGAGGCGGTGCGCGCGGCCCTCGACGACGCCGGGCTCGCCCCCGCCGACGTCGACGGCATGGTCACCTTCACGATGGACACCAACCCCGAGATCACCGTCGCCCAGGCGTCCGGCATCGGCGAGCTGTCCTTCTTCTCCCGCGTCCACTACGGCGGCGGGGCAGCGTGCGCCACCGTGCAGCAGGCCGCGCTCGCCGTCGCCGCCGGGGTCGCGGAGGTCGTCGTCTGCTACCGGGCGTTCAACGAGCGCTCCGGGCGGCGCTTCGGCTCCGGGGTCCAGCAGCGCGAGCCCTCCGCCGAGGGCGTCGCACTCGGCTGGCAGCTGCCCTTCGGGCTGCTCACCCCGGCCTCCTGGGTCGCGATGATCGCCCAGCGGTATCTGCACACCTACGGGCTGACCCCGGACGCCTTCGGGCATGTCGCCGTCACCGACCGGCGCCATGCCGCCCGCAACCCCGCGGCCTACTTCCACGGGAAGCCGATCACCCTCGCGGACCACGCCGCCTCGCGCTGGATCGTCGAACCGCTCCGGCTCCTCGACTGCTGCCAGGAGACCGACGGCGGCCAGGCGATCGTCGTCACCTCAGCCGAGCGCGCCCGCGACCTGCGGCGTCCGCCGGCCGTGATCCTGGCGGCGGCGCAGGGCGCCGGCCGGAAGCAGGAGGCGATGACCAGCTTCTACCGGGACGAGCTGACGGGACTTCCGGAGATGGGGGTCGTGGCCCGGCAGCTCTGGCGGAGCTCCGGCCTCGCGCCGGGCGAGATGGACGTGGCCATCCTCTACGACCACTTCACCCCGTTCGTGCTCATGCAGTTGGAGGAGTTCGGCTTCTGCGGTCCGGGGGAAGCCGCCGATTTCGTCGCGGCGGACGCGCTCCCGCTGAACACCCACGGGGGGCAGCTCGGTGAGGCCTATCTGCACGGCATGAACGGCATAGCGGAGGCGGTCCGACAGCTGCGCGGGACCTCCGTGAACCAGATACCCGGGGCGGAGCGGACCTTGGTCACGGCGGGCACGGGGGTTCCCACGTCCGGGTTGATCCTGGGCACGGACGGCTGAGGAGACGGCCTCTGCGGTGGCCGTGCGGGGCGGGCGGTCCTTCACTCGCGCCATGAGCACACACGCACCACGACGGGAGCCCACTCCCGCCCGCGCATCCGCGCCCACTCCCCCGCCCGCTCCCGCACGCGCGGCCCCGTCCCGCACCTGGCGCCGGGCGCGGATCATGGTCGCGGCCGTCGTCGCGGCGCTGGCCGGGGCGGCCCTGGCCGGCGCCCCCGCGCCGGCCGTCGCTCCCGACCGCGCCGCGGCGGAGGCCCCCGCACCCGCCGCCGGTCCCCTCGCCCGCGCCACCACTCCCGTCACCACTCCCGCCCCGGCCCCCGCATCCGGCGGCGACGCCGCCGCCCCCGCCCTCGTGCACTACGTCGGGCGGGCCTTCGACACCTGTGAGGCGCCGTCCCTCACGGTGATGAAGGCCTGGCGGAGCTCGCCGTACGGGGCCGTCGGGATCTACTTCGGCGGACGGGGTCGCGGCTGCCCGACCCAGCGGGAGCTGAACCCCACCTGGGTCGCCTCCGTCGATGCCATGGGCTGGCGGCTGCTCCCGCTGTTCGTCGGGTCGCAGGCGCCGTGTGTGAACGCCGCCGCCAAGCGGCCGTTCGCCATCGGCGGCAGCCCCGTGAGCCAGGGCACCCGCGAGGGGGGTGAGGCCGTACGGGCCGCGCAGGCCCTGGGTCTGGACGTGAGCAGCCCGCTCTACCTCGACATCGAGGCGTACGACCCGGGTGACGCGGGCTGCGCCGCGACCACCCTCGCCTTCGTCCGCGCCTGGAACCGGGAGGTGAGCCGCCTCGGCTACGTGCCCGGGTACTACAGCAGCGCGGACACGGGGGTGCAGGACATCGAGGCGGAGCGGCGGGCGGGGACGCAGGACCTGCCGGCCGTGATGTGGTTCGCGCGCTGGCTGGGGCGGCCCGCCCTGTACACCGAGCCGGTGCTGCAGCCGGAGGCCTGGACGCCGCACGCCCGGATCCACCAGTACGCGGGCAATGTCACCGAGGCGTACGGCGGCCGCAGCCTCTCCATCGACCGGAACGCCATGGACGCACCCGTCGCCCGCGTCATCCCCCTGGCCGCCCGCACGCCGGGGATCGCCGACTCGACCGGGCTTCCCGGCTCGGCAGGGATCACCGGCTCGACCGGGCTTCTCGGCTCGGCAGGGGTTCCCGAATCGGCCCGGCTCAGCGGCTCGGGCGGTGTTCTCGGCGCGGCCGGTGTTCCCGCCCCGGGCGGGGCTCCCGGCCGGGCCGGGGAGGCGGTGTCCCCCGTCCCCCGACCCTGAGGCCGCCCCGAGGGCTCTCCACCCAGAGGAGGTCGGGCCGTCCCCACCCCTACAACCTGAGGCGGACTGCGGGTCGGGACCTGGGGCCGATCCGCCGGGTGCCCCTCCCCTCATAGCGTGGAGTCATGACTCCGCCACCCTCTGGCCCCGTCTGCGCCGGTGCCTCGCAGTACGCGTCGTACTCGACCTTCTCGTCGTACGTACGGGCGCGTGGGCCCGTGCTCCTGCGCACCGCGCGCTCCCTGACCGCCAACCCCTGCGACGCCGAGGACCTGCTGCAGACCGCGCTGGCCAAGACGTTCGTCGCCTGGGAGCGCATCGAGGACCACCGCGCCCTGGACGGCTACGTCCGCCGCGCGCTGCTGAACACCCGTACGTCGCAGTGGCGCAAGCGCAAGGTCGACGAGTTCGCCTGCGACGAGCTGCCGGAGCCCTCCGGCGTCCCGGAGCCGGACCCGGCCGAGCGGCAGGTGCTGCACGACGCGATGTGGCGCGCGGTGCTGAAGCTGCCCGAGCGTCAGCGCCAGATGGTGGTTCTCAGGTACTACGAGGACCTCAGCGAGGCACAGACCGCCGAGGTCCTGGGAGTGTCCGTCGGCACCGTGAAGAGCGCGGTGTCGAGGGCGCTCGGGAAGCTCCGTGAGGACCCGGAACTGACCCCCGTCCGATAGGCGGCACGGACAGAACGGCTCCAATCGACATAGAACGCCACTCGTGCCAGTGATCACTGGCATTTTCCGTACTCTCGGGTAGTGACATACCGAGCGGTACGTGCGCAGAATCGCCACACCCTTTCTGCCACGTAGCGCCCACCGGGAGGACGCCCCGTGTACAGCACCATGCAGGACGTACAGCTGACCGTGAGCCGCATTCTCAAGCACGGAATGACGATTCACGGGAAGTCGATCATCACCACCTGGACGGGCGAGCCCGAGCCGCAGCGCCGCACGTTCGCGGAGGCCGGAGCACGCGCGCACCAGCTGGCCAACGCCCTGCGCGACGAACTCGGGGTCATCGGCGACCAGCGCGTCGCGACCCTCATGTGGAACAACTCGGAGCACGTCGAGGCGTACTTCGCGATCCCCTCCATGGGCGCGGTCCTGCACACCCTCAACCTCCGTCTTCCCCCCGAGCAGCTGGTGTGGATCGTCAACCACGCCGCCGACCGGGTCGTCCTCGTGAACGGCTCCCTGCTCCCCCTCCTCGCCCCGCTGCTGCCGCACCTGCCGACGATCGAGCACATCGTGGTCGCGGGCCCCGGCGACCGCTCCGTCCTGGACGGCGTGGCACCCCGCGTGCACGACTACGAGGAGCTGATCGCGGGCCGTCCGACCACGTACGACTGGCCCGAGCTGGACGAGCGTTCGGCCGCCGCCATGTGCTACACCTCCGGCACCACCGGCGACCCCAAGGGCGTCGTCTACTCGCACCGTTCGATCTACCTGCACTCGATGCAGGTGAACATGGCCGAGTCGATGGGCCTCACCGACAGGGACACGACCCTGGTCGTCGTCCCGCAGTTCCACGTCAACGCCTGGGGCCTGCCGCACGCCACCTTCATGACCGGCATCAACATGCTCATGCCGGACCGCTTCCTCCAGCCGGCCCCGCTCGCCGACATGATCGAGCGCGAGAAGCCGACCCACGCGGCCGCCGTCCCGACCATCTGGCAGGGCCTGCTCGCCGAGGTCACCGCCAACCCCCGTGACCTCTCGTCGATGTCCCAGGTCACCATCGGCGGCGCGGCCTGCCCGCCTGCGCTCATGGAGGCGTACGACCGGCTCGGCGTCCGTCTCTGTCACGCCTGGGGCATGACCGAGACCTCCCCGCTGGGCACGATGGCCCACCCGCCGCACGGCCTCACCGCCGAGGAGGAGTGGCCGTACCGCGTCACGCAGGGCCGATTCCCGGCCGGTGTCGAGGCCCGCCTGGTCGGCCCGGCCGGCGAACACCTGCCCTGGGACGGCGAGTCCGCCGGTGAGCTGGAGGTGCGCGGCACCTGGATCGCGGGCTCGTACTTCGGCGGCATCGACGGCGAGGCCATCCGCCCGGCGGACAAGTTCAGCGAGGACGGCTGGCTCAAGACCGGCGACGTCGGCGTGATCAGCCCCGACGGCTTCCTCACCCTCACCGACCGTGCCAAGGACGTCATCAAGTCCGGCGGCGAATGGATCTCCAGCGTCGAGCTGGAGAACGCGATCATGGCGCACCCGGAGGTCGCCGAGGCCGCCGTCGTCGCCGTGCCGGACGAGAAGTGGGGCGAGCGCCCGCTGGCGACCGTCGTCCTCAAGGACGGTGCCACGGCGGACTACGAGACGCTGAAGGCCTTCCTCGCAGACGAGGGCGGCATCGCCAAGTGGCAGCTCCCGGAGCGCTGGGCGATCGTGCCGGCGGTGCCGAAGACGAGCGTCGGCAAGTTCGACAAGAAGGTCATCCGCAGGCAGTACGCGGAGGGCGAGCTGGACGTGACGGAGCTGTAGTCACGGTTTCCGTACCGGCCGGACACGGACACGGGTGTGGGGAGGGCTTCGACGAAGCCCTCCCCACACCCGTTGCGCGTACGCGGAGCCGTGCCCGGCTAGTTGGTGCCGATCTTCGCGAGCAGGTCGACGATCCTGGCCTGGACCTCGGCGCTGTTCGAACGCTCGGCGAGGAAGAGGACCGTCTCGCCTGAGGACAGCTTCGGCAGCTCCTCCTCCGCGAGGTCGACCGAGGTGTAGACGACGAGCGGGGTGCGGTTGAGCTGCCCGTTCGCCCGCAGCCAGTCGATGATCCCGGCCCGGCGGCGGCGGACCTGCATCAGGTCCATCACCACCAGGTTGGGCTGCGTCTGGGTGGCCAGCGTGACCGCCTCGGTGTCCGTGGCCGCCCGTGCGACCTGCATCCCGCGCCGCTCCAGAGTGGCCGCGAGCGCCTCCGCGATGTCCTCGTTCTCCTCGATCAGGAGGACGCGGGACGGGTGCTGCTCGCTGTCGCGCGGGGCGAGCGCCTTGAGGAGTACGGCCGGATCGGCGCCGTACGCGGCTTCCCGGGTCGCCTGCCCGAGTCCGGCCGCGAGGAGGACGGGCACCTCGGCGGCGACGGCCGCCTGGCGCAGCGACTGGAGCGCGGTACGGGTGATGGGCCCGGTCAGCGGGTCGACGAAGAGCGCGGCCGGGAAGGCGGCGATCTGGGCGTCGACCTCCTCGCGGGAGTGCACGATCACCGGCCGGTAGCCCCGGTCGCTCAGCGCCTGCTGGGTGGAGACGTCGGGGGCGGGCCAGACGAGCAGCCGGCGCGGGTTGTCGAGCGGCTCCGGGGGGAGTTCGTCGTCGACGGGGCGCGGCGCGGGCCGATTGGCGACCTCGACCGCGCCACCGGGGCCGTCGAGCGGCTCCGGACCCTCGTCGGAGCCCTCGGCGGGCGCTCCTATGGCGTACGCGCGGCCCTCGGGCGCGCGGGACGACGCCTGCGCCGGGGTGTCCGCCTGCGAGTGCGGCCTGGCATCGCCGTGGGCCGGTACGGGGAGCGCGGCCGGGACCGGCGGATCGGCCTCCGGCGGGGTGGCGAGCCTGCGCCGCCGCCCGGAGCCGTTGGAGCCGCCCGTGCCACCGGCGCCGTGCGAGGGCGCCCCCGGGGCCGCAGGGGCCGCCGGGACGGGAGAGAGCGCAGGGGCCGCAGGGGCAGCCGGGGCGGGCGGCGGGACGAAGGGAACGCCCTGCCCGAGGGTGCGCACGCTGAACGCCCGCCCCTGGGTCGAGTCCTTCGGCATGGGCAGCTCGGGCGGCAGCGGTACGGAACCCGTGCCGGTGCCGGTGCCGTTCCCGGTCCCGGGCGAGGAGGTGCCGGACGAGCCGGTCCCTGATCCGGAACCGGTGCTGTTCCGGGGCTCGGCCTGGGCGGGGGAGACGGCCTGAGCCGGGTCCTGCGCCTGCGGCAGCGACGGCAGCGACGGAAGCGAATCCGGCTCGGGCGGCGGGGGCGTGACGGCCCGGCGGCGCCCGGTCGGCTCGACCGGCGGCTGTGCGTGCGGATGGGGCTGCGGAGGCGTGTGATCGGCGCCGGGGACACCCCGTACGGCCTCGTGCTGTCCCTCGTCGGAGACCGGCATTGGCCCGGCGACGGGAGCGGGGGCACCCGGACCCGTGAACGGCGCCGTACCCGGCTCCGAGGGACGGTCGGCATCGGCGGGCGGGAGCGCGAACGGCGTCCGGGGCCCGGCCTCGGCCGCCGCAGCCCGCTCCTGAGCGGCGGCGAGCGCACGCCGTCGCCGCCCGCTCGGCTGAGGCTCGGGCGCGACCTCGGCGGAGGCCACGGCCGGCAGGGCGCGAGCGAGCGCGGGAGCCGACGGAGCCCCCGAGGGCTCGACGGCGACGCCTTGCGGCGGCACGGCGGCGCCGAGCGCGGCCCGCCCCTGCGCGCCCTCGGCGGCGGTCACGACGGAGCCCTCGGCGGGCCGGCCGCGCCGGCGCCCGGTCGGCTCGACGACGGAGGCGCCGGGGGAGCCGGGGACCGGGCCGGCGGCGGGAACGGCCTGTTCCACGCCCGAGTTCTGCTGGGCCGGGATCAGTTCGGCGGGTCCGCCGACGGCCTCTGCCGTACGGGCACGGCGACGCCCACTGGGCTCGGCACCGCTCTCAGGGGCCACCGAGCTCTCCAGGAAGGCGTCCGTGGAGCTGCGACGGGCGCGTCGCCGCCCCCCGCCGGAGGTCTCCGAGGAGTCGGCGGAGAGCGCGAGAGGAGCGGAAGGGCCGGAAGAACCGGAAGAGCCGGAGGAAGCAGCGGAACCAGAGGCACTGGACGAGCCGGAGGCACTGGACGAACCGGAGGCACTGGACGAACCGGAGCCACTGGACGAACCGGAGGAGGGAGCCGACACGGGCCCGGAAGCCTGCGCGGGCAGCGCGAGCGCCTCCCGACCGCCGCCGCCCGGTCCACCGCCCGGCCCGCCACCCGGTCCGAGTTCCGGCGTGTGGCCCGATCCGCCCGCCGGCCCCTCATGACCCGTCTCCGTGGCGGGGACCGTGCCCCGACCCGTACCGACGGGGACTTCGAGGACGTACGCGCCGCCGGTCGTCCCCGGCACCTCGTGGGTCTGCACGACACCGCCGTGCGCCGCCACGATGCCGCGTACGACCGGCCCGTGGACCGGGTCGCCGCCCGCGTACGGGCCGCGGACCTCGATCCGTACGACGTCACCGCGCTGTGCCGCCGCGACGACGATGGTGGAGTCGGCCGGCCCGGAGCCCTGGGCGGTGGCGCGGTTCTTGCCGGTCGCGTCCACGCCGGCGACGTCCGCGACGAGGTGCGCGAGCGCGGTCGCGAGCCGGGGCGCGTCGACCTCGGCCTCGATGGGCGGTGCGTGCACGGCGAACTGCGCGCGGCCGGGACCGATCAGGTCCACCGCCCCGTCGATCCCCGCCGTCACGACCCCGTCGAGGAGCGCGACGCGCTTGTCCAGCGCCTCCGCGCCCGCGTCCAGACGCTGGTAGCCCAGCACGTTGTCGACGAGCGCCGTCATGCGGGCGTACCCGGCGGCGAGGTGGTGCAGGACCTGGTTGGCCTCGGGCCAGAGCTGTCCGGCGTCGTCGGCGGCGAGCGCGCCCAGCTGGGTGCGCAGCTCCTGGAGGGGGCCGCGGAGGGACTCGGCGAGGACGGCCGTGAGCTGCTCGTGCCGGGCGGCGAGGGAGGCGTACCGCTCCTGCTGCGCCTCCCGGTCGGCGGCGTTCCGCTCGGCGCGGTCGGCGAGTTCGGCGGCGTTCCGCTCGGTGAGCTCCTTGATCTCGGCGGCGTGTTCCTCGACGAGCTGCTCGTACGGCCTGCGGTCGGTGAAGGTCATGACCGCGCCGACGAGCTGGTCGCCGTCGCGGACCGGGGCGGTCGTCAGGTCGACCGGCACGCGGTCGCCCTTCTTCGCCCAGAGGACCTGCCCGCGGACGCGGTGCTTGCGGCCGGACTTGAGGGTGTCGGCGAGCGGCGATTCCTCGTACGGGAAGGGCTCGCCGTCGGGGCGCTTGGCGAGGATCAGCGGATGCAGCTCCTGGCCGCCGAGTTCGCCGGCGCGGTATCCGAGGATCTGGGCGGCGGCCGGGTTGACGAGGACGACGCGGCCGTCGGTGTCCGTGCCGACGACGCCCTCGGCCGCGGCGCGCAGGATCATCTCGGTCTGCCGCTGCGAGCGGGCGAGTTCGGCCTCGGTGTCGAGGGTGCCGGTGAGGTCCCGGACGACCAGCATGAGGAGCTCGTCGCCGGTGTAGCCGCCGTACGAGTCGTAGGCCTCGCGGCCGTCCTCCAGGCTGGCGCTGGTCACCTCGACGGCGAACTCGCTGCCGTCGGTGCGGCGGGCGATCATCCGGGTCGGCTTGGTGCGGCCGCGCTCGTCGGTGCCCTCGGGCCGGCGCATGGAGCCGGGGATGAGGCGGGAGTCGAAGCCGGGCAGGAGATCGAGCAGACCGCGTCCGACGAGTGCGGTGCCCGGGGTCTCGAACATGCCGAGGGCGATGGTGTTGGCGTTGACGACCGTGCCGTTGCAGTTGACGAGCACGAGGCCGTCGGGCAGGGCGTCGAGTATGGCTGCGAGGCGAGCAGCGCCCCGGGATGGCCTGCTGCTCACGACGACGTTCCTCCCTGACGCACTGCAACGTGCATGCCCTATCGGCCGGCCGGCCCCATCTTGCCCCTCGGGCCGCACCCTGTCACGGAAGGGAGTCTAAGGGAGCCTCCGGGGAGTGACCCCGGTCTCATCCCCTCCCATCCCGTCTCATCCCCGGACAAGAGGAAGGACCGGCTCCAGATTCTCCCAGCGGTTGATCTCACAGCCGTTGGCGCGGGAGAAACGGGCGTCGACCGTGCGGCCCTGCCAGGTGCCGGTGATGTGGGCGAGGGCGGGGCCGCCGTACATCTGCGCGCAGACCTGGTCCGCGGGCACGGGCTTGAAGGGGTCCGCGCCCTCCTTCGCGAGCTGTTCGAGCCGCTCACAGGCGTTCTCGCGCGCCGGGTGGTCTCCGCCGGTTCTGTCGTCGCACCTCAGCTCGAAGGTGCCGTCGGCTTCCGGGTGGCCGCTCTCGGAGACGGTCACGGTCAGCTTCTCGGGCGGCGAGAGCAGGGGCAGCGGCGGGAGCGGACCGAACCCCGCGGTGCCGGCGGCGGCGGTGGCGAGGGAGGCGAGGACGAGACGGCGCAGCATGCGGATCTCCAGGAGCGGGGGAGCAGGGGAGCGGGGAGCGGCGGTGGACGACGGACGCGGGCGCGGGCGCACGACGTGCCCCCGCCCCGTCTAACGCTCCGGGCGCCGGGGCGTTGCGCAAGCGGGGTGCGCCGGAAGGGCGGGCGGCGGGGAGGCGGCCGCCGGCGAGCCCGGAGGCCTTGGCGGCTCCGACGGCTTCGACGGCTTCGGCGGATCTCGACGACTTCGGCGGATCTCGGCGGATCCCCGCGGCTTCGACGGGCGCCATGTCGGGGCCGCTGGGCTTTGCCCTCGACCCCGAAGGGCTAGTACGGTGAGAATCGATTGGTGACAGCCGGTTCGCCTGTGTCATCATCTGCACGCACCACTCGCGTATGCGCGAGGTGCGAGGAGGCGTCGCCTAGTCCGGTCTATGGCGCCGCACTGCTAATGCGGTTTGGGTCTTAAAGCCCATCGAGGGTTCAAATCCCTCCGCCTCCGCCCCTACCGAAGCCCCGGCCCCACAGGCCGGGGCTTCGGCCGTTTCCGGCCCGCCGCACACCGCCCCCGCCCACCCCCACCATCCGGCCGCACTCATGGCCCGTCCGGCGTTTCCGCAGGTCACAAGGGGTGAGGCCAATGGATTTCACATGGCGGCGGCAGTCATGTAATGTTCTGTCTGTCGCCGCGAGCGGGTCGAAAGACCGGGGAGCGGAGGCAAGACAAAAGAACAAGCACTCGTAGCTTAACGGATAGAGCATCTGACTACGGATCAGAAGGTTGCAGGTTCGAATCCTGCCGAGTGCACACAGATCAGAGGCCCCCTGGACATCGTCCAGGGGGCCTCTGACATCAGCGGGTGACATCAACGCGGGCGTACGAACCGATCACTCGGCCGGGGATTCCTCCGGAGCCTCACCGGTTTCTTCGCCGAGGTCGTCAATCCCCAGCGCGTCATCCATCCGATCCGCTGCCGCCCTCAACGTCGTCTGCATGACGTGCGCGTAGGTGTCGAGCGTCATCGTGATCGTGCTGTGCCCGAGCGTCTCCATGATGATCCGTGCGTCCACCCCCTGCGCGAGCAGCAGTGAGGCGCAGGTGTGCCGCAGGTCGTGCACCCGAACTCGGCGCACCTTCGCCTTGGCGCACAGGAGCGTGAGCATCCTGTTCAGGCTGCGGGGGTCGGTGGCCCGACCGGTCGACGTGGTGAAGACGAGCCCGCCCGGCTGGTGGTCCAGCGGCTTCCACTTCCCGCCGGCCACCTTCCGCTCTTGCTCTTGGGTGGCCCGGTGCGCGTGGAGGGCGTCCACGCACCGCTTCGGGAGCGAGACCGTACGGATGGACCGCGCCGTCTTCGGAGTGCCGAAGAGAAGTTCCCGCTTGATCCGCTGGAGGT
The DNA here is from genome assembly GCF_042795405.1 of Streptomyces sp. NPDC056480. Lineage (NCBI taxonomy): Bacteria > Bacillati > Actinomycetota > Actinomycetes > Kitasatosporales > Streptomycetaceae > Streptomyces > Streptomyces sp. NPDC056480. Next base: position 240,003 of record NZ_JBHTSA010000001.1, read on the forward strand.
TCCGGCGAACCCGGAGCTGACCGCCGCTGAGGTCGACGTCCGACCACGTGAGCGCGAGGACCTCCCCACGTCGCAGACCGGTGGAGACCATGAGCAGCCACAAGGCGTAGAGCCGGTGGTCTCGGGCCGTCTTCAGCAGCAGGCGGGCCTCTCCCGCGTCCAGGGGGCGAACCTCTTCACGCTTCACGGTGGGGGTCTCCACGATCTTGGCGACGTTGCGGGCGATGAGTTCCTCGCGCATGGCCTGTTGGAGGGCCGCACGCAGGACGGCGTGGACGTACTGCACGGTCCGGGCCGAGGGGCTGCGCTTGCAGCACTTGTTCACGGCGCAGCAGCTCCGCTCCCCCTTGGGGCGAGCCGCGTCCGCCCCGCGCAAGCAGCACAGGCAGCCGTCCTTGAACGCGGCGAGGAAGAGCCGGACGTCCGTGGGCGAGAGGCGGTTGAGCCGCTTCTTCCCGAGGGCCGGCCGGATGTAGAGCCGGGTCAGCCCCTCATAGCTGTTGAGCGTCGAGGGCTTGAGCCGGGTCGGGGCGATAGCGGCGAGCCAGTAGGTCAGGTAGTCCCCGAACGGCATCGCCGACGTGGCGGCGGGGATGCCCTGCCGGGTTTTGCTCTGCATCTCGACGAGCTTGTCGCTCACCTCCTCGCGGGTCTTGCCGTAGACGAACTTCCGCACGCGGGTGCCGTCCGGCCGGTAGACGTACGCGGCGGCCTGGTAGCGGCCGTCCGCGCGCTTCGTGATGGTGCCTTCGCCGTTGGCGCGCCTCTTGGCCATCAGGCGGTCTCCTCAAGTCGGGTGTGGATGTAGGTGCGGAGGGAATCGAGCGGGATGCGTCGGGCGCGGCCCTCGGTGTAGCTGGGCAAGGCGCCGGAGCGAAGCAGGTCGTAGACCTTGCCGCGGCTGAGCTTGAGTGCCGCCATGACCTCCGGGACGGTCACGGCCGTGTGGGTGGTCGGGAGCGCGATGCTCACCAGAAGCCTCCTGAAGGGCTCGGTCAGGGCCTCTCGGCCCCTTCCTGTCAGGTCCGCTACTTCCGCTACCTCCGCTACCGCCCTGGTCAGGGGCATGATCGAGGTAGCGGATAGGGGTAGCGGTAGCGGATGTGTCCGCTACCGGCCGGGGCGTGGGCCGGTAGCGGGGTAGCGCTTAGGTAGCGGACGCGAAGAGCTCTTCCGCTACCGTTTCCGGGCCGCTGACCTGCGGGGTAGCGGAGGTAGCGGAGGTAGCGGCCCTCAGGAGGGGTGGGGGGCAATAGCGCTGCCACGCGTCATGCAGATCGGCGGCGTAGTAGCCCTTGAGGACGGTCCCCGCGGTCTTGATATTGCGGGCCTTGACCGGGGTGTTGTCGCTGGTCATGTACTCCCCCAGCATCTTCGCGAGGCCCCGGGAGTCGAGCGGCCGGCCGCTCATGTCCGCCCACGGCGCCTCGTCGAGCGAGCAGAGCCGGTCCAGGACGGCGACGGTGGGCAGCCGGTCGATGCCGACCAGCACGTGGTCACGCAGATCGGTGAGGAGCCGGATGCCGATCGAGCCCTTGTCGTCAGCGCGGGCCGCGTCGACCAGCTCGACGCACGCGGCGCGTGCCCGTTCGGGCCAGTCGCCGCCGGCCGCGTCGGCGACGGACAGCAGGGGCTCCCACACGTCGGCGGGGCGGTCGGTGACGCCCTCGGGCATCTCGGGCCACCGTCCGGCGACGTCCTCGCGAACCTGGTCGGCCCACTGCGCGAGCCGGTCACGCAGGGCGTTGCCTTCGGCTTCGTGCAGGCGGGCCCGGAAGGGCTCAACGTGCTCGTTCCTGGCGCGTCGGCGCATGCGGATGATGACGGAGCGGGTGGTGATGGTGTCGGGCAGTCCGCCGAGTCCGGCGACGGCGACGGCCGTGTAGGAGGGGAACTCCACGACGGTCTGGTTGCCGCCGTCGCCGATGCACCGGTAGGTGACGCCGGAGCGTCGGTGGCCGGCGTTGAGGAAGCCTCGGAGTTCCTCGTTGTCCCCGGCCTTGGGGCCGAAGACGGTGTCGATCTCGTCGAAGAGGATCGTGGGCCGCCCGGCCGGGTCGGAGACGGACCGGAACAGGGCGGCGGCCCGCGCGTTCACCGCGAGCATCGGCCGCGGCACGAGGGTTTCGACGACCTCCAGGGCGCGGGACTTGCCGGAGCCGGGCTCCGGGGAGAGGAACGCGAGCCGCGGGGTGGAGTCGAAGGCGTCGAGGAGGTGCGCGTGGGCGTCCCACAGGGCGACGGCGACGTAGGCGGCCTCGCGGGGGAAGACGTTGAACCGGCGGTGGAAGGCCTCGACCTCGGCGAGGAGGGCGGAGCCGTCGATGGGCTGCGGGGTCATGCGGCTTCCCCTTCGGACAGGAGCGGGCGGAGGCGGTCGACGGGGTGCGGGTCAGAGCTGATGGGGACGCCTTCGGCGACGACCCTTCGGGCGCCCACGGCCACCGGGGCTACCGGCCGCTCGGCGGGGCCGGGCTGGATCGGGGACCCGGTGAGGCTCTTCAAGCGGGGAGGAGGCATGTGGTTCACGCGGCCCGCCGCTGCGGGTTGTGGGCGATGGACCAGTTCAGACCGCTGCGGATCGTCGCCGCACAGGCCTTCGGCGCCAGGCCGGCCGCCTCCCCCGCCTGTTGAAGAGCCTCCTCAACCACGTCCCGGGGAAGGTCGCCCCATGCGACGAACCGCCCCAGCGCTCGCGCCGCCGACAGCAGCGTCGAGTTGCGCTCTCCCTGCACCGCCCGCGCCACGCTCGCGGTCTCAGCTTCCAGGCCGCGCAGGGCGTACCGCTGGGCACGCACCGCCCGGTCGGCGATCGCCGCACGCGACGGCACCGTCGAACGAGGCGGGGTGAGCAGGCTGTACAGCCACGCGGGGAGGGGTACGAGGGCTCGGTCGTCGAGGACCGTGTAAGCCCCGGTGGGGGTGAGGCTGCCAGGGGCGACGACGTACCCACCCCAGGCTCGGGTGTCGATGAACTTGCCCAGCTTTCCAGCCGAGTTGGGCATGCGGATGCCAGATGGGGCGGTGAAGTAGAGGTGCTGTCCACCACTCGCGGTCTGCGTCCGGTAGGTGGCGGGGACGGGCTGTCCGGTGCGCTCGCAGAGCGCTTCGAAGGTCGTCGCGCCGTCAGGCGTGTCCTGACTGCTGTTGGGCTTGGGCAGGTCGAGGTCGACCACGAGCAGCCCGGAGGGGCCGGTGGCGATGCCGACGTTGAACGGGCGGTCCGCCCACGCTCGCCGGATCCGGTCCGGGTCGGTCGTGGCACGGTCCTCCCACTTGCGGTGCCCTCCGGCGCAGTCCCGGATCTGCGGGCACTGCTCCTCACCGTGGAGCGCGGGCCGCTTCGTTCCGGGTCGGAGCGGGAAGACGTGCCAGCCGCGGTCGGCGGCGCTGAGTGCGGCGTCGAGCGTCGACGGGTGCTCGCCGTCTCGCCGGATCGGGGTGGATTGGGTCATGCTGGAGACCTCCACAGGTCTGTAGCGGATCGGGAGAAGAGGGCGGCCTCAGGCTTTGGCGAGACGGGGGCCGCCCTTCGTGCTGCTACGCGGCGAACAGGCCGCGCTGTCCCGGCTCGACGTCGATGTCGACGACGGCGGGCGGGGAGGCGGTGGTGGTGACCGGGGTGAGGACGGTCACCCGCTGGTCGGTGATGGGGCCGTCGTTGTGGAACCGCCAGGTGCCCACGTCGTGCTGGGGCCGGTCCGGGGCGGGCCGGGTGTAGCGGCGGGACTCACCGGGGTGGGCGGCGTTCCAGTCCTCGGCGCACACCTTGTGGACGGGCTCTCCGGCGTGGGATCGCATCGGGGTGGGTCTGCCGCACAGTCCGCAGGGCCGGTCCCGGGTGTGGTCGAAGTGGGCGTTGTCGCGCCAGTCGAGGGAGGGGACCTGTTCCACGGTCCCGGGCCTACCGGCCAGTGGGAGTGTGGATGCTGGCCATCAGATGTGCTCCTTAGCGGTAGTTGATGGTGCCGTTGGCGCGGCCGAACAGGCCGGTCGCGGTGATGTTCTGCGTGATGTGCGTCGACGACCGCACCCCGCCCTCTCCTCCGCCGGTGGCGCGGCGGGCGGTGCGGATCAAGACGGGGACGGCGATGACGGCGGCGACGATCAGGGCTGCGGCGGACCAGAGGGCTTGGCTCATGGCGATGAGTCCCGGGGCGGCGTAGGAGAGTCCGATGCCGGCGGCGGCGACCCCGCCACCGACGGTGGGCGCGAGCAGCGCGGTGGTCTTCGCCCACGCCGGGACCGGCCGCGCGGCCGGCGCGGGGGCGGGCACGATGGGGGCGAGGGCGTAGCCGGTGACGATGCGGCCGTCGGGGAGCTGGACGCTCTGCACAGCCGAAAGCCCGGCCGACGGAGTGGGGGCGAGCGGGGCGCTCGCGGTGGGCTGGTGGAGAGGGACGGGGTAGTGGACGACGGGGACGGGCGACTGCTCGGGGTAGGGCATGGCGAGTCCTCGGGGTACGGCACGGGCCCGTGACAGGTGAGTGTCACGGGCCCGTGGGCGCGGGTGTCAGGGGGTGTCACGCGAGGGTGTCAGGGGCGCGTGACACCCCCGTCCGCCTGAGGGTTTGGGTGTCAGGGGCCCGTGACGGTGTCAGGCGTCACGCGGGGTGTCAGGCGGCGGCGAGGACGGGCACGATCCGCCAGCGGCCGCTCTGGTTGGTGGGCTGGAGGCGGCCGTCCATGGCGGCGTCCTTGAGGCGGGCGGAGACCCAGGGGCGGCTGTAGCCGTGGGTGTCGCACCAGTCGGTGAAGTCCTTCGGGCCGACGATCATCCGGCCCTCCTCCTCGAACTCCTCCAGCGCCTGAGCGAGCAGGAGCCGGGCCTCATCCGGGCTCGGCTTACGGCCAGAGTCCGTGCCGAACACGGGCTCGTCGTCGCCCGGTTCGTCGTCGGGGAGGTCGGCTTCGGGGTCGATGCCGTCGTCCTCCGGGTCGATGAACGAGTCCTCGAACATGTCGTCCTCCTCCACACCGTCCGTGATCGCCGAGCCAGCGGGCGCGGTGGTGCTGTCGGGGGTGTGGCGGTGGCGTTTGGTGTAGGCGTTGCCGACGGTGCCCTCGGCGGCCCGGGTGGTGACCGGGTCCATGGCCGGGCCGTGGGCGGCGGCCCAGTCCGCGAGCTGCTCCATGATGTCCATGGACCGGCTCGTGAACCGGCGGGTGCGGCCCGGGGCCGGGTAGCGGTCCTCGGGGATGCCCGGGGAGACGACGTAGCAGTAGCCGGGGCGCCGGTTGCCCCATGCGCCGGGGTGGGCGCCGGAGTCGAGGACCGTCTCGGGGAGGGCGAACCCTTCGTCGCGGGGGTCGCAGCCGAACGCGATCACCGACGGGAGAGACGCGCGGGTGCTGGTGCTCATCTGGTCGTAGCTCGGGCGCTGGAGCGAGACGACCAGGGAGACGCCAGCCGCACGGGCCTCCTGCGCGATCCCGGTGAACGCGTCGTCGCCGAGAGCGCGCAGGGTGTTGGCGGCCTCCTCGAACCAGCCGACCAGGTAGGCCATGCCAGGGCACCCACATGCCGTGCCGTCCGTGCGGCACGAGTGGGCCGGATCGGTCTGCCGCTCGGCGGCTTCGGGGAGCCACTGGCGGTAGCGGTGGGCGCCGAGCCACCGCGTCCGGGCCGGGATGACGGCCTGGAGTGCCTCGACCATTGCCTCCGTACCCGCGCCGCCCTCTTCGGCCCAGTCGAAGGCTGGGAGGAGGGGGCGGAAGTCCTGGAAGGACTTGGGGTCGGAGAGCCAGACGTTGACGTCCCGGCGGGAGAGGATCTCGGTGAGGACGTTGAGGGCGCCGTCGCCTTTGCCGGAGCCGGTGCCGCCCGCGATCAGTACGTGGGTGGCGTTGCGGCCCGCCTCCGGGTCGCCCGGCAGCCACAGCATCAGGGGCGAGCCGTCGTCGTACCGGCCGATGATGAGCGGGTCGGCGATGGAGCCGCCGAGCTGGGACGGTCCCTCGTACTCGACGACCTCGGCGAGCATGTCTTCCGGAACGATGACCAGCTCGCCGCGCCGGGCCGACCCGGCGTCCGGCATGTACCGCAGGGCGGTGGTCGGCAGGTCCAGCGCGGAGGCGAGCCGCGGGAGGACCTTGGTGACGTCGTCGTTGGTCTGCTCGCCCGGCTCCAGCGCCACCTGGGCGGTGACCCGGTTCGGCTCGACCTTCGCCGCACCGATCGCCGCACGGGCCAGACCCACCTTCTCCAACAGCCCCTTGTCGGAGCTGACGGCGGCGTCGGTGTCGTTGCGGCGCATGACCATGCGCACGTTCCACGACAGCGCGATCACCGGCCCGCCCATCAGGAACAGGTCCCCGAGCGGTCCGGCGGCCGGTCCGGCCAGGCACGCGCCGGTCAGCCACGCCGACCCCGCCGCGACCGTGATCGCGGAGTGCAGCCGCCGCTGCTGGCTGGTGTTCCTCCCGATCCACCACGTCGCCCCGGTCAGCGCGACGGAGGCGACGGTGAGGCCGACGCCGGCGGCGGCACTGTCGGCCCACCGCATGTTCCCCAGCACCCCCGCGAGGCCGGTGCCCGCGACGCCGAGCCACGGCGGCAGGTGCGGCTTCGCCCGGTGCAGCAGGTAGCCGCTGATGCTCCCGCTCTCCGAACCCCCGCGGTGGTCGTCGAGGACGTACTCCGTGTTCTTGCGTGCCATGGCCGTTCTCCCTTCGGCTACTGCTGGGCCCAGTCCATGCGCGGCGTGGCACGGGGACGGGCGCGGTGGCGGACTCGGTTGATCTCCTCCTGGTACTCCTGCTGGAACAGGGCGTACGCGGCGGCGGCGTTCTTCGCCGCGTCGCGCAGGTCGTCGGCGGACTTGCGGAGCTTGCGGGACACCTTCGCCGCGCGGATGCGGGAGCCGCCGATGCGGCCCTCCGGGTCCGGGACCGCCGCGAGCACGCTCTTGAGGATCTCCGTCCCCATCGCCACCTCGATCGAGAGGGCGACGGCGGCGGCCCGCAGGCTGTTGCAGTAGTTCCGCACCTGCGCCGGCGAGCTGAAGTCCGGCGCGGGCAGCAGCGCTTCGGCGTGCGGACGACGCCCGCCACCACCGCGGTTGGTGGTGCGGTTGACGGTGACGTTGATCGGCGGGGCGAACGAGCCACCGACCGCACCGACGAAACCGCCGACGGCGGCACCGGCACTGGCGAACTTGTCCGACTTGTTGCCCGTGTCGGAGGTGCGAGGACGGGGGCGGGGGCGCCGGGGCGGGACGACGCGCGGGCCGCCGGGGGTCTCAGCCATGATCGGATCTCCTCAGGTCAGCGGGAGCGGCGGACGACGAGCCAGAACACCTGCGCCGCGGCGGCGAGCAGCAGCCACACCCACGCCAGCGGAGCGGTGAGCGGGCCGAAGTTGACGGTGGCGGCGGCCCATGCGAAAGCGGCCGTGGCCAGGCCCGCCAGGGTGGCGAGCCGGGCGGGCTGGGCGAAGACCTCCGGGCGGCGGCGACGGCACCACCACAGCCCGGCCGTGGGCGTGAGTGCCGCGGCGGCGAGGACCCAGACCATCCACGGGGCAATCACGTGCACGGCGGCGGTGACGGCGAAGACGCCCACGGCGGCGGCGGACGGGGCCCACGCGGTGCGGTGACGCCACGCCCACCGGCCGGCCGCCCACGCGGCGCGGGCGGTCAGCGAGGGGCGCTGTTCGGGGATCAGGACGACGACCGGGGCACCGGACCGGAAGCCGCGCTGCCTCGGGATACGCACGGTCGCAGCACCCGGAGGCACCTTCACCGAACGGGAACGGGAACGACTGGACATGGCACAGCTCCCTTACTCAGAGGGTGTTCGGCTCCAGCGAGAAGAAGGTGACGACGCCGCCCTCCAGCGCCGGGTACTGCCGGGCCGCGTCGATCCGGAGCTGGGCCAGGACGTCGTACCGGGTCGCCCCCGGGGGCGGGGTGAACGCACCGGTGATCGTGCACGCGGCCCGCTGACCGCTCTGCACGGTCAGCACGTACATGTGCGAGCCCTGCGGCGTGCTGTTCTGCACGGGAAACCTCCAGGTCAAGCAGCGAGTTGGGGAGCGTCAGCGCACGGGACGCACATGCCGAGCGAGGACGGGATGCGATATCCGGCGTCCCTCCGGCACTCCGGGCAGACCCGACGGGCCGCGTTCGCCTTCGCGAGGGCGGCCCACCGGGCGGGGGTCATCGGCCGAACCGGCCGGGCAAGGTCGATCCGGTAGAGGAAGGCGACCAGCGGACCGCGCCGACGCCGGGGACGTTCAAGCTGCGCGACGACCGGCTGACCGCCCGGCCGCAGCCCCATTGCCCGCAGCTGCCGGAACGTCGCCAACCCCTCCGGGGCCAGACGCCACCGGTAGACCGGGATCACTGCCCGACCCCCTCAAGCGCAGGGGTGGTGTCGCGGAGTTCCTGGTAGCGGGTGGAGACCCACCCCACCGACCAGCCGCACAGCTCGGCCGCCTGCCGCACCGGGACCCCGGAGGTGTACGCGGCGGCCACGGTCTTGCGGGCCTGCTCCTCGGACTGCTTCACCGGTGCGGGGCCGGCAGCGAGCAGCTCGGCGCGTTCACGCTCGGCGCGCTCGGCCTGCTCGCGCCGTTCACGCAGCCGCGCAGCCTCCAGCTCCCGACGCTCACGCTCGGCACGCGCAGCAGCCTCGCGCTCAAGTCGTTCACGCTCGATCCGCTGCTGTTCACGCTCGAGCTCACGACGTTCACGCTCGGCCCGCTCCGCCCTCTCAGCAGCCTCGACCCGCTCGCGCTCCTCACGCCGTACGCGCTCCTCACGCTCAGACTGTTCACGGGCCAGGGAGGCCTCATGCTCGCGCTGTTCACGCGCCATCCGGGCCTCGAACTCACGCGCCTCACGGGCCCGCCGCTCGGCCGTTTCAGCCCGCTCGACCGCCGCCCTCTCCCGCTCGACCCGCTCAGCGCGTTCACGCTCCTGCATGGCCATGAGCACGTTCGTGATCGCGCTGCGATAGGCGAGCCCCGCCTCGGACGTGACGATCAGCAGCAGCGGCGCAACCGCGTGGACCGCCACTCCCACCAGGTCCTTCTTGAGGGCAGAGTCGGCGACGTTCAGCGCAAGCGTCATGCCGCCGGTCATCCACCGCAGCACGACCGGCCACCGGCCACCGTGCCCGCCGAGACGAGCGAGGACCGAGTCCAGGCGGACCACGATGACGACCGCCGCGTCCACCACGATCGGCAGAATCGGCGCCGTCCAGTCCCACTCGTCCGGGGTGTGAGCGGCCGCCAACGGCGTCACCGTGAGGACCGAATAGAGCATCGCCCCCGCCACGATCAGCCACGTCCCGACCGACAGAGCCCGCTCCGCTGAACGGATCTGAACATCGTTCACGACCCGACCCCCGAACCCGCCAGCACCGGCACCACGGCCGGAACCTTCGCGTAGCCGACCAGCTCCAGCTCCGCCCCGCCGAACATCGCGTGAACGCGCAGGACGCCGGTCTGACCGCCAGCCTGAACGCGGTGAACGACCGACCCGGAGGCGATGTTCAAGGCCTCGCGCCACGCCTCGAAACCGGCGAAGTTGTCGTGGAACGACAGCTCCAGCCGCTCCGGGTAGATCGGCGACACCTCCACCGTCGGCGCCGGCAGACGCGGGAACTCCGCCGCGAGCAGCCGCAGCGCGATCAGCGGGGCGGACACGTCCGCCAGCGTCAGCGGGCTCACGCGGCACCGCCCGTCAGCACCACGCCGACACGGTTGGTGAGGTCTCGGCGGGCCGCCATGACCCGGTGACGGGCCCGGCGGATCCGCCGCTCGTCCAGCTTGGTCGCCGGGCGGTCCAGCGTCTTGATCACCACGTCGAGCAGCTCGACGTCCGCCAGGATCAGCGGCATCTCCCACTCGATCGCGTCCAGCTCCGCGTCCGACGGCTCACCGTCGAACGGGTTGGCCGTAACAACGGCCTGAAGTGCAGCGATGGACTTCATTGGGTGTGTTCCTCTCATCCAGGAACGGCCCGAAACGACCCCCCGGTGCTCCAACACCGGGGGGTCTCGCCGTTAGAACCAGGGGCATCTCCTCCGGCTCCCCTCAACCCCGCCCGTACGGAACCCCAGGTATGGGGGCCGGACGGGCGGAGGAGGCAACCGGCCGCAGCCAGAGGGCTGCGGAGTTGGGTAGATCAGTGGTCTCTTTCGGGGACGCGTCTGCCGGTTCAAGGGACAGCCGCTAGGGCCCCGTCTTAGGCAGAGACCTGCCGTCCGGGCTGACAAGGACCGCCTAACTACTGCGGCTGCCCGGCATCCTCGGCCCGCTCTATCCCGGGCCCCTTGACCCCGACTAGCCCCTGAGTTAGGGCACGTTGAGGTTTCGCACTCGATAGGCGGTTGAGCTGCCCGATGAGCACGTCCCTAAGGTTCCCTAGGGTTCCCTGCGGTGTCAAGCAGTAAGCTAGGGAACCTCAGGCAAGTGACGACAGGGAGCGAGCGACATGGCAGGCCAGGCCGATAATCGGGCGCCCTACGCGAGGATTGCCGCCCACTACGCCGAGCTGATTGCGTCTGGTCAGCTCCAGCCAGGAACCCTCTTGCCGAGCATCAAGAACCTCTCGGAAGAGTGGAAGGTGAGCACCGCTACAGCTGAGAAGGCCTTGCGGAAACTGCGCAACGAGGGGTTCGTCCGAGGCATCCATGGCATCGGAACTGAGGTCCTGGACCAGCCCGCCTCTATGTCGTCTGGTTCCCAGAGGCAGGACCGGGGACGCCGTACCGGGTCCAGCTGGGGGGACGGCGAGAGGTCTGATTCGCATCAGGCGGCCGTGGTGCCAGCGCCCGCCGATGTGGCGCAAGCGCTAGACATCCAGCCGGGCGCCGAAGTGGTCCGCCGCAGCCGCGTGTACCGGGACCGGCACGGAATCGTGGCTCACAGCACGTCTTGGATCCCCGCTCGGTACAGCAGGCTGATTCCTCAGCTGGCGGCGAGCGAGCGGCTGACGGGGGGAACCTCGCTGCAGCTCATCGCACAGGCGACCGGGCATCCGATCAGCCACCGTGTCGACACGGCGTCCGCCTCCTTCCTGACAGCGGAGTATGCGCGGCTCCTGGAGCTAGATCCCGACAACCCGCCTGCGGAGCCGGTCGTCGTTATGACAGCGAAGTTCGTCGACAGCGAAGGCGACGTGGTGGAGTACGGCGTAGACCTAGGGGGGCCCGGTCGGACGTGGCGGACGCAATCGGAGGTCGCCCCGTGAGCGGCATGGATGACACATTGGTGCACGTGCTTGAGGGCCGCCTGAACACGCTGCTCGAGGCATGCAGGGCTGGGGACAGCACGCCTGATGCCAAGGCGGAGGTGGCTGCCATCGGGCGAGCGCTAGCGACCCCTGCACTGTCCCGCCCGCCGTTCTGCGTGCTCATGGCAGGGCTCCCTGGCTCCGGCAAGACCACCCTTTCTCGCGCTCTCACTGCTCGTGGGTTCGTGCGGCTGTGTCCAGACGAGGAGATGTTTCGCCGGCATGGGGTCTATGGGGTGGACTTCCCGAGGGGCGTCTTTCCCACCCTGGAGCGGCCGGTGCTCGAAGACGTTGCAGCCGAGCTCAAAGAGCACTTGAGGGCCGGGCGGGATGTCGTCGTTGACCACGGTTTTTGGACCCCGGAGGACAGGGCGGGGTGGCGCGCGATCGCTACCGATGCGGGAGCAGACCCTGTGCTCGTCTACCTTGCAGCCAGTCACGACGAGCTGTGGGCGCGTATCAGCAAGCGCAACGAGTTCCATTCAAACGACGCGAACTCGATCTACTTCTCTGAGAGCGACCTGCAGCGGTATCGCACCCGGTTCTTCCCTCCCCAGGCGGATGAACCGCATGTGCAGTACGCCGGTGACCCCGCGACCGTGATCTCAGTGTTGGAAAACCCTCGCTGAGCCTGTCCGTGAGGGCGTCGAGGCATGGACGCTCCGTTAGGCGCGTGACGCCGGGCGTCCCTGAGAGGGGTGCCGCCCCGTTCTGTTAGGTGTTCTGCGACTGTCCTGAAAAGAGCGACACAACTCCGGCGGGCAGGTCAGAAGGAGCATCCCGAGAGTCGCTGAACCCGTCCGCTTCCGGAAACCTCGAACAGATCTGCTGGAACAGGCTCAGGGGAACTCTCGATTCTTCTGACAGTGCACGCTGGCTAATTCCTGAGGCCTCAAGCAGTGCGACGGCGCCAGGCAATAGGGATGGCTGCTCCAGGATGGGCATCACGCCTGGTTCTTGCCGCCTCCATCCCTTTGAGCTCAGGAACATCATGGCGTTCCGGTATGTCACGTCAGACATTACGCCCAATGCTCGGGATCGATACAAGAGCGCTTGAAGGCTGACCCCCCATGCCTCCTTTAGGCGCTGTAGCTGGCCCCAGTCGACCTTGCTGGGGAGAAGGTCGACGATTTGGTCTCTCGGCATCAGGAATTCGGCAGCGAAACGATCGGCCTGTGCTTCGATCTTCGCTGAACCCGGTTCTGCGTCCGCGTGAATGGCTAGATGTCCAAGTTCATGGGCAGCGTCGAACCTTTGGCGGTAGTAGTCGCGTTTGGTTGGATTCAGTACGACTACGGGACGGGCCATTCCTTCGAAGGAGTAGGCGTCGACACTCGCGCTTCCGGGTGGGCTGAAAACCACTAGGACCCCGTGGTTCTCCGCGCTGCGGATGAGGTGGGGGAGTGGGCCGACCGGCATGCCCCATGCTTCGCGCAGACGCTTGGCGGCTTCCTCGGGAGCGTTCTCCTCCTCCATGCCGAAGTTCTGGATTTCTGCAGGCGGGAACTCTACGTGGCGCTCCAACGCTGCGGAAACCTCGACCGTGGCCAGTCCGTACGCCAAAGCCTGGTCCCGGGCCAGCTGGGTCGTCGAGCGCAGTGAGCGGAAGTGCGCCACAACGTCGGAGAACTCAAGCTCAACTCGTCCGGGGAGGAAGAATGACGGGTCCACCCCTAGAGCCAGACTGAGCTGTGCCACGGTGGTAGGCGCTGGGCGCTTCGTGTTCTTCTCGTACGATGCGATCGCAGTGGGCGTCTTGCCGACTTTGTCGGCAAGACCGTTCTTGCGGAGGCCCGCCAGTTGGCGGGCCAGTCGCAGTCGCCGTCCGTCGAAGAGCTGCGCGACATCACCGATCTGGACTGTGGATCGGTGACGGGAATTCATGCTCAACCACTCGTTTCGTTACTGTTGTGCTCCTTGGGCGTCGTGCGCAGGCGCACCGGAGCGTCAGAGACAACTGCGTTCGGGTTCGGAGTGTACGGCTGCGGGTCGTAGCCGACCGGCATGCCCCCTCCGGGATCCTGGCGATGAGTCATCAGATTGTGCTTCCAGTGCCACGCCTGCTGACTCACGAGGTTAGGCCGGCCGAAGTACAGCTCTCGCTCGCGAAGGTCTTTGTGGATGCTATGGCCGAGGACGAAAGTGTCCGCTTCTTCGTCGTCCCGAGCGGAAAGAAGAGCAGGTCCAGCCTCCACGTCCAGCGTGAGCTCGCCGAGAGTGAACAAGCCGGGCTGGTCCGGGTTCGGGTGGGAGGCGACGCGGCGCTTGGTGGCGCTCTTCCTTGCCCAGGGGATCCTCTGGCTTTGACCGAACTCGTATGACTGCAAGAGCCAGCGCGTCGAACGGTGTCTCCAGCCAGGAGAGTTGTTCAGCGGAGAGTACGACACGAGGTCCGGGTCGAGGTGGGGCATCGTGCGGAAGTCGTCGGCGTGCAGGCCGTCTCGGACGGCGTCCATCCCGGCTTCCGCAGGCAGGCCGCTGGGGAGGTGAAAGTCGCCGCACGAGAAGACTCGGTTCATGCGATCACAGATGAGGCCATGAGCTGTGTATCCGATCCAGCCCGGCCCGTACCCACGACGCGGGTCGAAGTCCCGCATCGTCTCCGCGTACGCGGAGGTCACAGCCCAGGTAATGCCAGCAAGCACACCTGACTCAGAGAGGTCGCCGATGACCTCCAGCTGCTCTGTCATGGCCACACTGTACCCGATTGCAGTATCAGATGCGTGAAAGTGAACCCTAGTTGAGGGTTTCGGCTTCGAACTGAACCGTGCTCGACGGTTGCTTCCAGCCTACGCCGTCCCACTGACAGTCCGTTGGCTGTGAACTCTGTTGTCTTGCGCACCGGTTGAGAAGCAGGTCCTCTCCCGCGCACCCCAAGGTGGTCATAGGTATCGAAGAGGGGAGGGCGTGACTGCCAGACTTCTGTCATGACACGTCAGGAATGGCTCATAGCTCAGGCCGACCCTCCATCCGTAACTGACTGGATCCAAGCGATCGCGGGGATCGTCAGCGCGCTTGCGACCATTGCCGCCTTCGCGGCTCTCTGGATCAGCATTGCGGCGCAGCGCGAGGGACGGGCGGAGGCGCGTTTGATGAGCCGTGTTCCCTCTCCTGAGCTGCAGCCTTTCCTGCTTCGGCTGGAGGAGCGGTTCGGGGACATCATTGCCGAGGGAGGTAAGCCGTCCGCATGGTTCTTGGCGCTGGAGCAGCGGAGAGAGGAGCAGATGCTCGCCGCCTACGCAGGTTTGATCATGGATGACGACTTGAATCAGCTTGTTGGCCAGGCCCGTGCCGAGTACCAGTCGTGCTTCGCTCTGGCTGGCTCTCCAGAGGCTGTAGACCTCGGAAGAGTTCAAGAACAGGTGGACGCTGCCCGGAGTGGTCGAAGCCTTGTAGTGAAGGCGATTGATCGAACTAACGAGCTGGTCCGAATCGCCAAGGCGGGCGCGTAGTTGGACTCGTCTCCAGTCAGCGGGCTGACATCAACGGCTGACATCAACATCGGTGGACAGCTATGGACGTCTACGGCATGCGCGTGGGCGTGCTGAGGCCGTCTCTCGCCCTCTGGCTGTGAGACTCAGGCGTGTTCGCATCTGCAGCACGCGCCTACGGATCAGAAGGTTGCAGGTTCGAATCCTGCCGAGTGCACAGTGGATCGAAGGCCCCGGACGTGAGTCCGGGGCCTTCGGCGTTGTGGGGGCGGGGGGTTAGGGTCGGATGATCGTTCTTTTCTCTTCGATGTGGGGGTTGGGGCATGGCGCTCTTCGGGAACGCGCACGCGATTGATCCGGCGCAGGCGCAGCAGGACTACGCGCGGCTGCTCGGGCAGGGGGAGCAGGTGCACGCCGCGTACCTGCTGATCCGCGACACCATCTTCTTCACCGACCGGCGTCTCGTGCTGGTCGACAAGCAGGGCATCACCGGCAAGAAGGTCGAGTACCACTCGATCCCGTACAAGAGCATCACGCACTTCGCGGTCGAGACCGCCGGCACCTTCGATCTGGACGCCGAGCTGAAGATCTGGATCTCGGGCAGCCAGCTGCCCGTCCAGAAGACCTTCACCAAGGGTGTCGACATCTACGAGGTGCAGGCGATCCTGACGCAGTTCGTCGCCCGCTAGGCGGCAGCCCGCCCGCATAGGCGTGGGGGAGGGATTTCCGGGGGTATACCCGGGAATCCCTCCCCTTTTGGGTGAACCTGTCTGATTTGCATGTCAGTTGAATATGCCTTCGTCCTAGCTTGCGAGGCGGAGGTGATGATCGATGGACGCGATCGACATCGATGACTTGGTGTACGCCGCCACCGGTGCGCCCCTGCGGAGGCTGACCGCGTACGACGGGACCCACTGGTTCCCCGTCGTGGACGTGGCGAAGCGGCTGGGGTACGCGGGGAGCCGGGAGGCGCTGCGGACGGTGGCGCTGCCCGGGACGTGCCTGGCGTCCGCGCGGGAGCTCGCCGGGGGCGAGGAATTCGCCGGCCGGGGCGGGATCAGGGCGTCGACGCGGATGGTGAGCCTGCAGGGGCTCGTCCAGCTCGTCGGGGCCTGCCGGAGACCGGAGGCCGGGCCGTTCCGTGCGTGGACGGCCGAGGTCATAGCGGCGGTCCAGCGGTACGGCGGGTACGGGCTCGAACCCTCTCCCGTGCACAGCGGGTTCGTGCTCCCGCCGGAGCTCGTCGACGTCCTCGTACGGCTCGACGGGCAGTTCGACGAGCGGGCCGTCGAGCACCGCGAGCACACCGAGTACGCGGAGCTGCTCCGCGAGACCCGGCGAAGCCTCTCAAGGGTCGCCGACTCCCTTGAACGGCTCTCCGTGCCCCGCCAGCGCGCCGGCGCCGCCGTCGCGCTCACCCCGCAGCAGCTCGTCGAGTCCTGGGCCGTCACCGGGGACCTGCGCACGGTCGCGAGCTGCCTCGCCCCCGCCCTGGTCCGCGGCGGCGTCCGCTACCGGGCCCAGGACATCACCCGGCGCACCGGCCTCTCCGGCGAGCGCGTCCGGGACTGCGTGCGTCTCCTGATCGAACGCGGGTACATGCGGGAGGTCGCCGGGCCCGACCCCGACGGGGCACGGATCTACGTCCTGCCCTGAGCCGGGACGTGGTTGCCCCCGGGCCCGGGGCCGGGAATCGGAACCGGATGTGCCGGAGACTGGACATCCGGGGAGCACAGGGAGGCGCGGACGTGGAGTGGCGGTGTCGGGGAATCACCTGGAGCGGAGGCCTGCCCGGACTGCGGTGGCGGGGCGGGCGGGTCAGTGCCCTCGCGTACGGGCAGCGGCTCGCCTTCCGGGCCGTGGGGGAGCGGCGGTGCCCGGGGGCCCGGGGGAATCCCTGCCCGCTGGAGGCCGTCGTGCCCGGCCGGTCCACCGGAGGGCGGTGCGCGGAGTGCGCGCGGCTCGACCGGGCCCACTCCGTCGCCGCCGACACCTTCCTGGACGATCCCCAGCCGTACCGCGTCTACCTGGCCTGGTTCGGGCCCGGGATGACCAAGGTCGGGATCACCGCGGAGGCCCGGGGCGAGGCCCGGCTGCTCGAACAGGGCGCCGTCACGTTCAGCTGGCTCGGGCGGGGGCCCTTGATGGCCGCCCGGCGGACCGAGGAGGTGCTGCGGCAGGCGCTGGGGGTTCCCGACCGGGTGGCGTACGAGCGGAAGCGCGCCGCCCGGCACACCCTGCCGCCCGCCCCGGACCGGGCCCGGGAGGTCCAGGAGCTGTACGGGCGGGCGCGGGAGGTCGGTGGCTGGACGGAGACCCTGGAGCCGCTGGAGTTCGCCGCCCGCGACCACGCCGCGGCCTTCGCCCTCGACGGACTGCCGCCGTTCGCGGGCACGGTCACGGAGCTCGTCGACGGAGGTGTCGTCAGCGGGCGGCTGCTCGCCGCGGCCGGGCCCGACCTGCACCTGCTCGACCCCGAGGGGCGCTGTGTCGCGCTCGACACCCGACTGATGGGCGGGTGGGTGCTCCAGGGCGCCGGGGAGGGGGACGCCTTCACCGCTCCGGTGTCGGAAGCGGTGGCAGCCGTCGACCCGAGCAGCCAGGGGGAGCTCTTCTGAGGGCCCGCGGCCCCTTCGTAAAGTCTTGGATCCCTTTCCCCGGGCCCCGTGGACATCGGCGCCCCGGCCCGGCGAGGGTGATCACATGACCCCCAAGCTGGTGGCGGACCTCGAACCGCCCTACTACACCGCTGTGTTCACTTCGATCCGGCCCGACGCCCCCGAGGGCTACGCCGAGACGGCCGCCCGGATGGACGAACTCGCCAGAGAGATGCCCGGCTTCCTCGGCCACGAGTCCGCCCGCACTCCCGGTGGCATCGGCATCACCGTCGCCTACTTCCGTGACCTGGAGGGGCTCGACGCCTGGAGGGTGCACGCCGAGCACCGGGCCGCCAAGGCGCACGGGCGTGCGCACTGGTACGAGAGCTACAGCGTCCACATCGGCAAGGTCGAGCGGAGTTACAGCTTTGAGCGCGAGTAGCGAGAGCGGCGCAGGCGACCGGAGCGGCGACAACCGCGGAAGCGCCCTGAGCGGCGAGAACCGCGAGCGCGGCGAGAGCGAGGACATTCGGGCGCTCGTCGGGCGGCTCGGGATTCCCGGGCTCGTCGACGTGCACACGCACTTCATGCCGCAGAACGTCCTCGACAAGGTCTGGGCCTACTTCGACGCCGTCGGTCCGCTGACCGGTATGGAGTGGCCCATCACCTACCGCGAGGAGGAGGAGCGCCGGCTCGCCCTCCTGCGGGGCTTCGGGGCGGTCGCGTTCACCGCGATGCTCTATCCGCACAAGCCCGGCATGGCCGCCTGGCTGAACTCCTGGGCCGCAGACTTCGCCTCCCGTACCCCCGACTGTCTGCACACCGCGACCTTCTTCCCCGAGCCGGGCGCCGAGCGGTACGTCCGTGAGGCGCTCGACGCGGGGGCCAGGGTCTTCAAGGTGCACCTCCAGGTCGGTGACTTCGACCCGAACGACGAGCAGTTGGATGCGGTGTGGGGAGCCCTCGCCGACTCCGGTACCCCCGTCGTGGTGCACTGCGGCTCCGGGCCCACCCCGGGCAGGTTCACCGGACCCGGGCCCATGGAGCGGCTGCTCGCCCGCCACCCCCGGCTCCGGGTGATCGTCGCCCATATGGGGATGCCCGAGTACGGCGAGTTCCTCGACCTCGTCCAGCGGTACGAGGGCGTCCACCTCGACACCACCATGGCCTTCACCGACTTCAGCGAGCGGCTCGCGCCCTTTCCCCGGGCGGAGCTCAAGCGGCTCGTGGACGTCGGGGACCGGATCCTCCTCGGGTCCGACTTCCCGAACATCCCGTACCCGTACGTGCACCAGCTCCACGCCCTCGACCGTCTCGGGCTCGGCGACGACTGGCTCCGGGGGGTCCTGTACGAGAACGGCGCCGCGTTGTTTCACGTGAAACCCTGAGGGCCACGGCCTCGCCGCCCCTTTCTCAGGGAATTCACAGGAAAGAGCAAGAGGCCTCTCAGCGGCGGCCGACAGCGTGGGTTCCATGACCGTCACCACACGCCGTACCGGCACCCGCGCCGACCTGCTCCGTGCCGACGGAACCGCCGTCCGTGTTCTCGTCGTCGACGACGAGGCCTCGCTCGCCGAGCTGCTCTCCATGGCCCTGCGCTACGAGGGCTGGCAGGTGCGCAGTGCCGGGGACGGGGCCGCCGCCCTGCGTTCCGCGCGTGAGTTCCGGCCCGACGCCGTCATCCTCGACATCATGCTGCCCGATGTCGACGGGCTGAGCCTGCTCGGCCGGATCCGGCGCGAACTGCCGGACGTACCGGTGCTGTTCCTGACGGCGAAGGATGCCGTCGAGGACCGGATCGCCGGACTCACGGCCGGCGGCGACGACTACGTCACCAAGCCGTTCAGCCTGGAGGAGGTCGTCGCCCGGCTGCGCGGGCTCATCCGCAGGTCGGGGGCGGCCCTCGCGCGCAGCGAGTCGCTGCTCGCCGTCGGGGACCTCACGCTCGACGAGGACAGCCACGAGGTCACCCGGGGCGGGGACTCCATCCACCTCACGGCGACGGAGTTCGAGCTGCTGCGCTATCTGATGCGCAATCCGCGGCGGGTGCTCAGCAAGGCGCAGATCCTCGACCGGGTCTGGTCGTACGACTTCGGCGGCCAGGCCAATGTCGTCGAGCTCTACATCTCGTACCTGCGGCGGAAGATCGACGCGGGGCGCACCCCGATGATCCACACCCGGCGCGGGGCCGGCTACCTCATCAAGCCGGGGGAGTAGCGGCTCGTGGTGAGAGGCGCAGGGCGGCGGACCCGGTCCTCGCGGGCGCAGCCTCCGCAGGCACAGCCTCAGCGGACCCGGTCTTCGCAGGCACGGTCTCCGCAGGCACAGCCTCAGCGGACCCGGTCTTCGCAGGCACAGCCTCCGCGGGCCCCGTCTTCGCGGACTCGGTCCTCGCGGACCCGGGGGCCGTGGTCGCTGCGGACCCGTCTCGTCGTCTCGGCGGTCGCGCTGATCGCGGTCGTCGCGGCCGTCATCGGCACGGTCACGACGATCGCGTTCCGCTCGTACCTGTACGACCAGGCCGACGACGAGGTCCGCAGCCTGTCCACCCGGGCCGCCGGCCCGCCGGCCCGGGTCGGCCTGCCCGATCCGGACAGGGAGAGGCCGCCGCTCGGCTTCCTCAAAGACCCCGGCGCGCCGATAGGGACGCTCGGGGCGGTCCTCACCGACGGGGAGGTCTCCGCGGCCGGCTACTCGACGGAGGAGGCAGGGGAGGAGGGCGCGGACCCGCCCCTGTTCCCCATCAAGGAGCTCGACGCCGCCCAGCGGTCGGCGCTTGCCGCCGTGCCCCGCGACGGACGGCCGCACACCGTCGATCTCCCCGGCGGCCTGGGCTCCTACCGGGTCGAGTACGCGGAGGGCAGCCGCGGCGCCTTCCTGACCGGAATCCCCCTCACCGAGGTCGAGGACGCCCTCTCCACCCTGGTCCTCGTCGAGCTGAGCGTCACCGGCGCCGGGCTCTTCGCCGCCTCGCTCGCCGGAACCGTGCTCGTCCGCGTCGCCCTGCGGCCGCTGCACCGGGTCGCCGTCACCGCACGGCAGGTCGCCCGGCTGCCCCTGCACAGCGGCGAGGTGGCGCTCCACCAGCGGGTCCCCGACGCGGAGGCCGATCCGCGGACCGAGGTCGGCCAGGTCGGCGCCGCCCTCAACCGGATGCTCGACCACGTCCACTCCGCGCTCGACGCCCGCCAGCAGAGCGAGACCCGCGTCCGGCAGTTCGTCGCCGACGCCAGCCATGAACTCCGCACCCCGCTCGCCTCGATCCGGGGGTACGCGGAGCTGACCCGGCGGGGCCGCGAGAAGTGCGGGCCCGACACCCGGCACGCCCTCGGCCGCATCGAGTCCGAGGCGACCCGCATGACGGGCCTCGTGGAGGACCTGCTGCTGCTGGCCCGGCTCGACGCCGGACGCCCCCTCTCGTACGAGCCCACCGACCTCGTCCCGCTGGTCGTGGACGCCGTCAGCGACGCCCGCGCCGCCGGGCCCGACCACCGCTGGTCCCTCGAACTGCCCGAGGACGGCGCCGGCCCCGTACGGGCGGACGGCCCCCGGATCCAGCAGGTCCTCGTCAACCTCCTCGCCAACGCCCGTACGCACACCCCGCCCGGGACCGAGGTCATCGCGCGGGTCCGTACCGAACCCGGCGCGGTGGTCGTCCGGATCGAGGACGACGGGCCCGGCATCCCGGCCGCGCTCCTGCCCTCCGTCTTCGAACGGTTCGCGCGCGGCGACGCCTCCCGCTCCCGCAACGCCGGATCCACCGGCCTCGGGCTCGCCATCGTGCGGGCGGTCGTGTGCGCGCACGGGGGCGAGGTGGGCGTCGAGAGCGCCCCGGGCCGGACCGTCTTCACCGTCCGGCTGCCCGCCGCGTCCCCGGCGGAAGCCCCCTCACAGGCAGGCCACAGGCTCATCACACAGCCGTGACAGCGGCCCCGGCGAGTGTCGGTGGCATGCGAACCCCAACGATCGCGGGGCCCACCTCCGGGGCCCTCCCCGCCCGGGAACACCTGCCGGTGAACATCGCGGGACGGCCCGTCCTCGACGTGGTGATCCCCGTCTACAACGAGGAGAAGGACCTGGAGCCGTGCGTCCGCCGGCTCCACGAACACCTCCTCCGGACCTTCCCGTACGGCTTCCGCATCACCGTCGCCGACAACGCCTCCACCGACACCACCCCCGAGGTCGCCGCCGGTCTCGCCGCCGAGGTGGCCGAGGTGCGCTCCGTACGGCTGGAGCAGAAGGGACGCGGCCGGGCGCTGCGGACGGTGTGGTCGGGCTCGGACGCGCCCGTCCTCGCGTACATGGACGTGGATCTGTCGACCGATCTGAACGCCCTGCTCCCGCTGGTCGCACCGCTCATCTCCGGCCACTCCGACCTGGCGATCGGCTCCCGGCTCGCCCGCTCCTCGCGGGTGGTGCGCGGACCGAAGCGGGAGTTCATCTCCCGCGCGTACAACCTGATCCTGCGCGGCTCGCTCGCCGCCCGGTTCTCCGACGCGCAGTGCGGGTTCAAGGCGATCCGGCGCGACGTCGCCGAGCGGCTGCTCCCGATGGTCGAGGACACCGGCTGGTTCTTCGACACCGAGCTGCTGGTCCTCGCCGAGCGGGCCGGGCTGCGCATCCACGAGGTCCCCGTCGACTGGGTCGACGACCCCGACTCGACCGTGCACATCGTGAGCACGGCCACCGACGACCTGAAGGGCGTCTGGCGGGTGGGCCGGGCCCTCGCGACGGGTTCGCTGCCGCTCGACCGGCTGGCCAGGCCCTTCGGCGACGACCCCCGAGACCGTGAACTCGCCGGTGTGCCGGGCGGCCTGGCCCGGCAGCTGGTCGGCTTCTGCGCGGTCGGGGCCCTGTCGACGCTCTTCTACATCGCCCTGTACTCGCTCTTCCGGCTCGGCGTCGGCCCGCAGATCGCGAACGCCGCCGCGCTGCTCGTCTCCGCCGTCGCCAACACGGCGGCCAACCGGCGGCTCACCTTCGGGGTACGGGGCCGGGACCGGGCCGTCCGCCACCAGGCGCAGGGGCTCGTGGTCTTCGCCATCGGCCTGGCCCTGACCAGCGGTTCGCTCGCCGCCCTCGGCGCGGCGACCGGCGATCCGGCGCACTCCACCGAACTCGCCGTCCTGGTCGTCGCCAACCTCGCCGCGACCGTCCTGCGCTTCCTCCTCTTCCGGCTCTGGGTCTTCCCCGAGCGGTCCGCCTCAAGGAACGACCCAAGGAACGACCGATGACTTCGACCTCCCTGGCCGCACCGGTCGGCGCGGCCCATGCCGCGCCGAACCGCGGCGGCCCGCTCACCCGGCTGTGGCGCGGCCGCGCCGAGGACGCCCGCTGGGTCCGGCCCGCGTTCCTCGGCCTGCTCGCCGTCACCGCCGCGCTCTACCTGTGGAACCTGAGCGCCTCCGGCTACGCCAACTCCTTCTACTCCGCGGCCGTCCAGGCGGGCGGCGAGAGCTGGAAGGCCTTCTTCTTCGGCTCGCTGGACGCGGCCAACGCCATCACGGTCGACAAGCCGCCCGCCGCCCTCTGGCCGATGGCCCTCTCCGTCCGCCTCTTCGGCCTCGGTTCCTGGCAGATCCTCGTGCCCGAGGTCCTCATGGGCGTCGCGACCGTCGCCGTGCTCTACGCGGCCGTACGGCGCCGGTTCGGCGCGGGCGCAGGCCTGATCGCGGGAGTCGTCCTGGCGCTCACGCCGGTGGCGGCGCTGATGTTCCGCTTCAACAACCCGGACGCGCTGCTCGCCCTGCTCATGACGGTGGCGGTGTACTGCGTGCTGCGCGCCCTCGAACAGGACCGGGGCGCGGCGAAGTGGCTCGTGTGGGCCGGGGTGGCCTTCGGGTTCGCGTTCCTCGCGAAGACCCTCCAGGCCTTTCTGATCCTGCCGCCGCTCGCCCTCGTCTACGGGGTGTGCGCGCCCGGCGGGATCGGGCGCCGGACCGGGCGTCTCGCCCTCGCCGGGCTCGCGATGCTGGTGTCGGCGGGATGGTGGGTGGCGCTGGTCGAGTTGTGGCCGGCGTCCTCCCGCCCGTACGTCGGCGGCTCGCAGAACAACAGCTTCCTGGAGCTGACCTTCGGCTACAACGGCCTCGGCCGCATCAACGGCGACGAGACCGGCAGCGTCGGCGGCGGTGGCGGCGGTGGCATGGGGGGCGGCCGATGGGGTGAGACCGGCGTCCTCCGGATGTTCAACGACTCCGTCGGCGGCCAGATCTCCTGGCTCCTGCCGGCCGCTCTGATCCTGCTCGTCGCGGGGCTCGTCGTCACCTGGCGGGCGCCCAGGACGGACACGGCACGTTCGGCATTCCTGGTGTGGGGCGGTTCGCTGCTGATCACGCTGGCCGTGTTCAGCTTCATGGCCGGCATCTTCCACGAGTACTACACGGTGGCCCTGGCCCCGTACCTCGCGGCGCTCGTCGGCATGGGCGCGGCCGTGCTCTGGGAGGAGCGCGGCAGGCTGCTCGCCTCGGCGGCCCTCGCGGTGACGGTGGCGGTGACCGCCTGGTGGGGCTGGACCCTGCTCGGGCGGACGCCGGACTGGCTGCCGTGGCTGCGTTGGACGGTCCTGGTCGCGGGCGCGGTCGCCGCGCTCGGGCTGCTGTTCGCGGGCCGGGTGGACCGGCGGCTCGGCCTCGGGGTCGCGGGCCTCGGCCTGGCTGCGGGACTCGCGGGTCCGTTCGCGTACACCCTGGCGACGGTGGACGCCGGGCACCAGGGCTCGATCGTCACGGCGGGCCCGGCGGGCGGCGCGATGGGCGGCCGGGGTCCCGGCGGCGGTGGCGGCATGCGGATGTCCGAGGGCGGGGGATTCCCCGGCGGCGGACAGCTGCCCGGTGGCCAGGGCGGTCAGATGCCCGGTGGTCCCGGTGGCCAGGGCGGTCAGATGCCTGGTGGTCCCGGTGGCCAGGGCGGTCAGCTGCCGGGTGGTCAGGGCGGCGGTCAGCTGCCCGACGGCCAGGGCCGGGGCCAGGCTCAGGGCCGGCTGCCCGGCGGCACCCCGCCGCCGGGCATGACCCGGGGCGAGGGCTTCGGTGGCGGTGGCGGCGGCATGGGCGGTCTGCTCAACGGCGCCAGCGTCGGTACGGAGGCGAAGAGCGCGCTCCTCGAGGACGCCGACTCCTACACCTGGGTGGCGGCCACGGTCGGCGCCCAGAACGCGGCCAGCTACCAGCTCGCCACCGAGAAGCCGGTCATGGCGATCGGCGGCTTCAACGGCAGCGACCCGTCCCCGACGCTCGCGCAGTTCCAGCAGTACGTCGCCGACGGGCGGATCCACTACTTCATCGGCACCGGTGAGGGCGGCGCCGGCGAGGGCGGCGGGGGTCGCATGGGCGGCGGCGGTGGCCCCGGCGGCAACTCGGAGATCTCCGCCTGGGTGGCGGAGAACTTCGAGAAGGTCACGGTCGGCAACGCCACCTTCTACGACCTGACAGCCCCGAAGTAGATAAGCGCTATACAGCGTAAGAGAGTCCTTGTACGGTGTACGAGACCTAGTCCCGTACACCGTACAAGGAGCCCTGCCCATGACGGCGACGACCGCCGCGACCGAACCGACCGCCACCGGCGGTCACCCTCAGCGCTGGCTGATCCTCGGCGTCATCTGCCTCGCCCAGCTCACCGTGCTGCTCGACAACACCGTCCTCAGCGTCGCCATCCCGTCGCTGACCTCCGAACTCCACGCGACCACCACCGACATCCAGTGGATGATCAACGCGTACTCGCTCGTCCAGTCCGGCCTGCTGCTCAGCGCGGGCAACGCCGCCGACCGCTACGGACGCAAGAAGCTGCTCGCGATCGGACTCGCGCTCTTCGGCATCGGCTCGCTCGCCGCCGGAATCGCCGACTCCACCACGCAGCTGATCGCCGCCCGCGCGGGCATGGGCGTCGGCGGCGCGCTCCTGATGACCACCACCCTCGCCGTCGTCATGCAGATCTTCGACGACTCGGAGCGGGTCAAGGCCATCGCGCTCTGGTCCACCGTCGCCTCCCTCGGCTTCGCCGGCGGACCGCTGATCGGCGGCGTGATCCTGAACCACTTCTGGTGGGGAATGATCTTCCTGATCAACATCCCGGTCGCGGTCGTGGCCCTGGTCGCCGTCCTGAAGCTCGTACCGGAGTCCAAGAACCCGCAGGGCGAGCGCCCCGACCTGCTCGGCGCGCTGCTCTCCACCATCGGCATGACCGCCGTCGTGTACGCGATCATCAGCGGCCCCGAGCACGGCTGGGTCTCCGCCCAGGTGCTGGTCCCGGCCGCGATCGGGCTGCTCGGTCTCGGCGCGTTCGCGCTGTGGGAGCTGCACACCCCGTACCCGATGCTCGACATGCACTTCTTCCGGAACCAGAAGTTCATCGGCGCCATCGGCGGTTCGATCCTGGTCGTCTTCGGCATGGGCGGCTCGCTCTTCCTGCTCACCCAGCACCTGCAGTTCGTGCTCGGCTACGAGCCGCTCGAGGCCGGTCTGCGGATGGCGCCGCTCGCGCTGACGATCGTCGGTCTCAACCTGACCGGCATCGGCCCGAAGATCGTCATGAAGCTCGGCACCCCGCCCACCGTCGTCCTCGGCATGACCCTGGTCGCCGGTGGTCTGACCTCGATCTCGCTGCTCGGCGGCGGCACGGACGGCAGCTATGCGGGCATGCTCCTCGGCCTGGTCCTGATGGGCGGCGGCATCGCCGTCTCCTCCCCGGCCATGGCCAACGCGATCATGAGCTCGATCCCGCCGGAGAAGGCGGGCGTGGGCGCCGGAATCAACGGCACCCTCGCCGAGTTCGGCAACGGCCTCGGTGTCGCCGTCCTCGGCGCCGTCCTCAACGCGCGCTTCGCGGCCCTCGTCGCCGTCACCGCGACCTCCCTCCCGGCCGCCCTGGCGGCAGCCGGCGGCGAGGCCGAGCGGCGGGAGATCGCGGACGCCTTCGCCTCCGGCCTCCAGACCAGCCAGCTGGTCGGCGCCATCGCCGTCTTCGCCGGCGGTCTGGTGGCGGCGGCCCTGCTCCGACGGGCCGAGCGGACGGAGAAGGCCCTGACGCCCGAGCAGCCGATCGCTGCCTAGCATGGTCACGGAGAACTGACAGACGGAGGAACGCGATGGTCAAGGCAGCCGACCGGGCCAAGAACCCGGCGCGTTCCAGCGTCTGGCTGGAGACCCGGACCCCGCGCGGCGGCGGCGGTCCGGCCGGTCTCGACCGGGACCGGATCGTCGCCGCCGCGATCCGGATGCTCGACGAGGAGGGTCTGGCCAAGCTGTCGATGCGCAAGCTGGCGGCCGAGCTGAACGTCACCGCGATGTCCCTGTACTGGTACGTGGACACCAAGGACGACATCATCGAGTTCGCCATGGACAGCGTCTACGGCGAGTTCGGCCTCGGGGCGGTGGAGGCCGCGGACGGCTGGCGGGACATGATCCGGGTGCTCGCCCTGGAATACCGCCGGATGCTGGTCCGCCACCCGTGGATGTCCCCGAGTGCCGGGCAGTACCTGAACATCGGCCCGCATGCGATCGCCGTCGGTGCCAAGATCCAGGAGGCGATCGGGGACACCGGTCTGCCGATGGACCGTCAGCCCAGCGCGACGTCGGCGGTCTTCCAGTTCGTCTACGGCTACGGGACGATCGAGTCCCAGTTCGGGCGGCGGGCGGCCGAGGCCGGGATGTCGCAGGACGACTTCTACGTGGAGTCGATCAAGGCCTTCCGCGACGACCCCGGGTTCGCGGACGCCCTCGAACCCATGGCGGAGATCCTCGACGAACGGGCCTCGCACGGCAGCGTCACCGAGATCTGGGACCGCGACTTCGCCTACGCGCTGGACGTCCTGGTCGCCGGCATCGAGACGATGGTTTCCCGTGAAACCAAGGCCGGTGGGACCGAGGCGGGTGGGACCGAGGCGGCTGGGACCCCTGAAACCGGAGAATGACGGAGCGGCGGGCCGTCCCCTGCCCGCCGCTCCGTACTGGACCCGGCCGCGCCTCCGCTCGAAGCGCGGCCGGGAGTCTTTCTAGGCCTCCGCGGCCACCGGCTTCTCGTCGGCCTTCACCGAGCTGCTCTTCAGGGCGACTTCCTTGATGAAGAGCGTCACCACGAAGGCGAGCAGCGCGAACGGCGCCGAGTAGAGGAAGACATCGCCGACGCCGTGTCCGTAGGCGCTCTCCATGACCGTGCGGATCGGGGCCGGCAGCTTGTCCATGTCGGGGATGCCACCGCCCGTGCCGCCCTGGCCCATGGCGGCCGCGGCCTTCGGGCCGAGCTCGGCCAGGCCCTCCTTGACGTAGTCCGTGACCCGGTGGGCCATGACCGCGCCGAGCGCCGAGACACCGATCGCACCGCCCAGGGAGCGGAAGAAGGTGACGACGGAGGAGGCGGCGCCGAGGTCGGCGGGGGCCACCTGGTTCTGGGTGCAGAGCACCAGGTTCTGCATCATCATGCCGAGGCCGAGGCCGAGGACCGCCATGAACAGCGCGATGTGCCAGTACGTCGTGTCGTAGCGGATCGTGCCGAGCAGGCCGAGACCGCCCGCGGCGAGGGCGCCGCCGCTGACCAGCCACGCCTTCCACCGGCCGGTCTTGGTGATGACCAGACCCGAGACGGTGGAGGAGACGAACAGGCCCGCGATCATCGGGATGGTGAGGACGCCGGACATCGTCGGCGACTCGTTCCGCGCCAGCTGGAAGTACTGGCTGAAGAAGACCGTGCCGGCGAACATCGCGACACCCACGAAGAGCGAGGCGAGCGAGGCGAGGGTGATCGTGCGGTTGCGGAAGAGGCGGAGCGGGATGATCGGCTCGCTCGCCTTCGACTCGACGAGCAGGAAGATCCCGCCGAGTGCGATCGCGCCGAGCACCATCGCGGCCGTCTGCCAGGACATCCAGTCGTACTTGTCGCCCGCGAAGGTGACCCAGATGAGCAGCAGCGAGACCGCGGCGCTGATGAAGAAGGCGCCGGCCCAGTCGACCTTGACCTTGCGCTTCACGATGGGAAGCTTGAGGGTCTTCTGCAGGACGACCAGCGCGATGATCGCGAAGGGCACGCCCACGTAGAAGCACCAGCGCCAGCCGAGCCAGTCGGTGTCGGTGATGACGCCGCCGAGCAGCGGACCGCCGACGGTGGCGACGGCGAAGGTCGCGCCGAGGTAGCCGCTGTAGCGCCCGCGCTCACGCGGGGCGATCATCGCGGCCAGGATGATCTGGGAGAGGGCGGTCAGACCGCCGACGCCGATGCCCTGCACGACACGGCAGGCGATGAGCATGCCGGTGCTCTGCGAGAGACCGGCGACGACCGAGCCCGCCACGTAGATGATCAGGGCTATCTGGACGAGCAGCTTCTTGGAGAAGAGGTCCGCGAGCTTGCCCCAGAGCGGGGTGGTCGCGGTCATCGAGAGGAGTGCGGCGGTGACCACCCAGGTGTAGGCGGACTGGCCGCCGCCCAGGTCGGTGATGATCTGGGGGAGGGCGTTGGAGACGATCGTCGAGGACAGGATGGCGACGAACATGCCGAGCAGCAGCCCGGACAGCGCCTCCATGATCTGCTTGTGCGTCATCGGGGCGCCGCCGGAGGCGGTGTCCCCCTGCTTGGCGCTCCCGCCGCTCACACCGGTCTCTGGTGTGGTGGTCGTAGCCATCAAGTTCCTTCGTTCTCAAGCGTGGTGGGCCCGGCAGTCCCCGAAGGAATCGCGGAGGCGGGCGAGCAGGGTGGTGAGCAGTTCGACGTCGTCGTCGGACCACTCCGCGAGGGTGCGGGCGAGCATGTCGGTCAGCCGTCGGTCGAGGACGGCGAGCATGTCTTCGCCCGCCCGGGTCAGGTGCAGGATCCGGGAGCGCCGGTCGGCGGGGTCGGGCAGGCGCTCGACCCAGCCGCGGTCCACGGTGTGGGCCACGTGCCGGCTGCTGACCGACATGTCGACGGCCATCAGCTCGGACACCCGGCCCATCCGCATGTCGCCGTGGTGGTTGAGCAGGGCGAGGACGATGGCGGATCCGCCGGGGCACTCGGCGGGCAGGACCCGCGCGAGTCCGCGCTTCACCGCTCCGATGGCGCTCACCTGGCGGGCGAGGTTCTCGTAGCGGTTGCTCCGGTCCGTCGAGCTGTCCATCGAGTCGTCCATCAGGCACTCCACAGATGTTGTTGCTTAGGGCAACCATAGAGATGGATGGTTGCTCCAGGCAAACTAAATCGGTCAAACGGCGCTAAAGAATAGGCAAAGGTGGAGCGGAGGTGTGGGTCGCGGACGGTTCCGCAGAGGTGGGGGTACGGGGCTTGGGACCCTCACCCGTACTTCGCTAGGGTCCTGACCCATGGCACACAACCCCCAAGCACCGTACGGCCAGGGCCAGGGCCCCGAGGGCTCCTACGACCCCGCCGGCAACACGCAGATGTTCCGCGCCTTCGTCGACGAGGGCGCCCCGCAGCAGCGGCAGCCGCAGGCCGCGGCCACGTCGGGCGGCCCGAAGGTCGGCCTGATCGTCGGCGTCGTCGCGGTGATCGTCGTCCTGGCGGCCGTCGCCTGGCTGGCCCTGGGCTGACCGACCCGTCCTTCACCGAGCCCCCGGGTGGGCCGGATCCGCGTCACGCGGACCCGGCCCACCTTTCTTTACGCGTGCTCGGCGGGCGCTTTCCGGGAGCCCGGTTCGCGTGCTCAGGGCGTGACGGAGTCCAGGGCGGGCGCGAGTACCGCGAAGGCCTCTCCGATCAGGGTGCCCGGGTCCGCGGCGCGGCCGGCGCCCCCGCCCTCGGTCCGGACGTCCTCGTCCCCGCCCTCGCTCCGGACGTCCTCGCCCTCGCCCTCGCTCCGGACGCCCTCGCCCTCGCTCCATCGGTGCAGTACGGCGTCGAAGGCGGTGAGCGCCATGCCCGCGGCCAGCCGCGGGTAGAGGTCGGCCCGGGGGTCGCGGCCCAGGCGGGCCGCCAGCTCCTCCGTCAGGTCCTCCCGCCACCGCGCCTGGTGCTCCAGGAAGCGGGCGAGCAGGGCCGGGGTGCGCAGGATCAGCCGGACCACCGGCAGGGCGCGGTCGGCGTGGGCGTCGCAGATCGTCAGGGGTACGGAGACGGCGTGCAGAAGCGCCTCGGAGGGGCGCTCCCCGGCGGGCCGGGCGGCGAGGTCCGCGCGCATGTCGGCGCCCATGTCGGCCAGGAACTGGACGACCACGTCCTCCTTGGACGCGAAGTACCGGAAGAAGGTCCGCTTGGAGACCCCGGCGGTGGTCGCGATCTCGTCGACGGTGACGGCGTCGAAGCCCTTGAGGGCGAGCAGCTGGAGGGCCGCCTCGGTGAGTTCGGTCGCGACGAGCTGACGCTTGCGCTGGGCCAGGCTGACGGATGCGGGGCCGGCGGCTCGGCCGGGACCGGGGGTGACGTCGGGGCGGGTGCTCACGGTCGGAATCGTAACGCGGTGCCCTCGACGACACCAGGACACTTCCATGGCACCCAAGTGCATGCTTGACACTCGGTGACACAGGCGGCAGCGTGTGCCGTATGACCAAGAAGCAGCGCTGGACCGCCGACCGGATACCGGACCAGACCGGGCGGCTCTTCGTCGTCACCGGGGCCAACAGCGGACTCGGCCTCGCCACCACCCGTGAGCTCGCCCGCCGGGGCGGCCGCGTGATCCTCGCCGCACGGGACGAGGAGAAGGGACGCCGTGCCGTCGACGAGCTCGTCGCGGCCGGGATCGCGCCCGGCCTGCTCGCCGTACGCCCGCTCGACCTCGCGGACCTCCACTCGGTACGCGCCTTCGCCGGCCGGCTGCGCGAGGAGCATCCCCGGCTGGACGTCCTCGTCAACAACGCGGGAGTGATGGCGCCGCCCCGCACGCTGAGCCCCCAGGGCCACGAGGTCCAGTTCGCCGCCAACCACCTCGGCCACTTCGCGCTCACCGGGCTGCTGCTCGACCTGCTCGCCGCCGGCCGGGACCCCCGGGTGGTCACGGTCAGCTCGATCAACCACCGTCAGGGCCGCCTCCACCTCGACGACCTCACCGGCGAGCGCGGCTACGCGCCCATGGCCTTCTACAACCAGTCCAAGTTCGCCAACGCCGTCTTCGGGCAGGAGCTGCACCGCCGCCTGAGCGCGTCCGGCAGCCCGGTCCTGAGCGTCCTCGCCCACCCCGGCTACACGGCGACCCGGCTCCAGACCCGGGACACCTCAGGCCTGGTGAAGCTGGTCTTCGGTCGCATCGGCAACCCGCTGCTCGCCCAGCGCCCCGAGCGGGGCGCGCTCCCGCAGCTGTACGCGGCGACCGAACCGGACCTGGAGGGCGGCGAGTTCATCGGACCCGACGGCGTGGGCGAGCTGCGCGGCGCACCCACGCGGGTACGTCTCTCGGCAGCGGCGTCCGACCCCGGGACGGGTCGCGCGCTGTGGGAGCTCTCGGAGGGCCTGACCGAGGTGAACTTCCCCGTCACCGCCAGGTAGCGGAGACCTTCCGGGTGTCGATCCGCATCCCGAGCGGCACCCGCCAGGAGTCCACGCACACCGTGTACGTCTCCGTCCGCGCCGCTCCTGCGGCGATCGGCGCGGGCAGCGGCTGGGTGGACGTGAGCGTCGCCCAGTCGACGCCGAGGGCCCCGATGACATGGGTGGCGAAGGAGACCGTGCCCGAGCGGGCCGCCGTTCCCCCGCTGTTCCGGAAGGTGACCGTCACCTTCTCGCACCAGCGCCGGTCGCCGTCGGCGAGGACGGGCGCGGAGACGGTGACCACGGCGGGCCCGGGGGCGGGCGTCGGCGTGGGTGCCGTGGTCGCGGGGGGCGCGGGGGAGGTGGAGCCGGGCGCGGGCTTCGAGGGCGGTGCGGAAGGCGTGCGGGGAGGTGTGCCGGCGCCGGGAGGCGAGGAGGTACCGCCGGAGCCGGAGCCGGAGCCCGATCCGGAGCCGGATCCCGAGTCCGTGCCCGAGCCGCCCGGTGCGGTCGTGCCCGACCCCGTACCCGATCCCGATCCCGTGCCCGACCCCGTACTCGATCCGGCGTCGGAGGACCCGGGTGAGCCCGGGGGTGTCGTGGTGCCGTCCGCCGGCGGTGGCGTGGCCGACCCGTCCGGGTCCGTGCCCGGTTCCGGTGACGGGGACGACGTGCTGGACGTGTCGCTCGTCGTGGGGCCGTCCAACGGCACCAGGGTGACCGAGCCCGAGGGGGTGCCCGCCGCTCCCGGGGAGGGGCCGGCGCCCACCGCCGCGTACCCCTCGCCGTCTCCTCCGCCGCCACAGGCGGTCAGCGCCCCGCCGAGGCAGAGCGCCACCGCTACGAGTCCGGGCTTCCTTCGCCTCATGACCGCCAGTCTGTCTGACGATCCGTCAACAAGGGAGCCCTTCGCGGAACTCAGTCGGCGATGAGGCCGTCGCGCAGCTGGGCGAGGGTGCGGGTGAGCAGCCGGGAGACGTGCATCTGGGAGATGCCCACCTCCTCGCCGATCTGCGACTGGGTCATGTTGGCGAAGAAGCGCAGCATGATGATCTGCCGCTCCCGGGGCGGGAGTTTGGCGAGCAGCGGCTTGAGCGACTCGCGGTACTCGACGCCTTCGAGCGCCGTGTCCTCGTAGCCGAGGCGGTCGGCGAGGGAGCCCTCGCCGCCGTCGTCCTCGGGCGAGGGGGAGTCGAGCGACGAGGCGGTGTACGCGTTGCCCACGGCGAGGCCGTCGACGACGTCCTCCTCCGACACCCCGAGCACGGCGGCGAGTTCGGGCACGGTGGGGGAGCGGTCGAGCTTCTGCGCGAGCTCGTCGCTGGCCTTGGTGAGAGCGAGGCGCAGCTCCTGGAGCCGGCGCGGGACGCGGACCGACCAGGACGTGTCGCGGAAGAAGCGCTTGATCTCACCGACGACCGTCGGCATCGCGAACGTCGGGAACTCCACGCCCCGTTCGCAGTCGAAGCGGTCGATCGCCTTGATCAGGCCGATGGTGCCGACCTGGACGATGTCCTCCATCGGTTCGTTGCGGGAGCGGAAGCGGGCCGCCGCGTACCGCACGAGGGGGAGGTTGAGCTCGATGAGGGTGTCGCGGACGTAGGTCCGCTCCGGGCTGTCCGCGGCGGCGCCCTCGGTGTCGAGGGCGCGCAGCCTCAGGAAGAGGGAGCGCGAGAGGGTGCGGGTGTCGAGGGCTCCCGACGTGACGGCCATCGGCGGAGGCGTGGCCTCGGCGCTGTCGGTCGCGGTCGGCGCCGTCGTCTGCGTGGGCACGGGAACGGGCGTGAGCGTGAGCACCTTCGAGCTGCCCAGTTCTGTGGACATGCCACCCCCTTGAGGTCGCGGACGGTCGCGGTGGCCGCGACCATCTGAGGAACGCAGCCACCACCTGAATACCGGCGGCGGGGCTGCGGCAAACTCGGTTCCAGCAGAATGTCACATGTCGGCAACACGCTGTAGTGACTTGTCGACAAGCCGAGGGTGTATATCCGCAGGAAACAAGGGGTGTACGGCATTTGGGGCGCCGCAGAACTGCTCCGAACCGGTCTACCCGATTCAGCTACGCCTCGATTCTGTTTGCGGATCTCAAACGCGCGAAGCTGCGGGCGAGGAGCCTTGACACATGCATCTGGGAGACGCCGAGTTCCTGGCTGATCTGGGACTGCGTCAGATTGCTGTAGTAGCGCAGCATCAGGATCCGCTGCTCCCGCTCGGGCAGTTGGACGAGCAGGTGCCGGACGAGGTCGCGGTGCTCGACGCCGGCCAGGGCGGGGTCCTCGTAGCCGAGCCGGTCGAGCAGTCCGGGCAGCCCGTCGCCCTCCTGCGCGGCCTCCAGGGAGGTCGCGTGGTACGAGCGTCCGGCCTCGATGCAGGCGAGCACCTCGTCCTCGCCGATCCGCAGCCGCTCGGCGATCTCGGCGGTCGTGGGGGAGCGGCCGTGGGCGGTCGTGAGGTCCTCGGTGGCGCCGTTCACCTGGACCCAGAGCTCGTGCAGGCGGCGGGGCACGTGCACGGTGCGCACGTTGTCGCGGAAGTACCGCTTGATCTCGCCGACGACGGTCGGCATGGCGAACGTCGGGAACTGGACGCCGCGGTCGGGGTCGAAGCGGTCGATGGCGTTGATGAGGCCGATGGTGCCGACCTGGACGACGTCCTCCATCGGTTCGTTGCGGGAGCGGAAGCGGGCCGCCGCGTACCGCACGAGCGGCAGGTTGGCCTCGATGAGGGCCCCGCGCACCCGGTGGTGCTCCGGAGTGCCCGGCTCCAGGTTCTTGAGCTGCCCGAAGAGCACCTGGGTGAGGGCGCGGGTGTCGGCGCCACGGGTGCTCTGGGGCCGGGGGCGGGGGGTCTCCGCGCCGCCTGCCTCGTGCTGGGGCGGGACCTGAGGCGCTGTACTGGCCGGCACGTTCACGCCACCCCTTTGGCTGGTCTTGCTGGTCGACTGGGTCAACTACGGTCAACTCATCCGTCAAAAGCGGTCATAGCATCACAAGACATGTCCACTGTGTGCAAGCACCGCATACTGACGTGTTGAGGGCATACTGACGGAAAAAGGGGAGGTCACGCGTGGAATCAGGCACGGAAAAGCCCCCCACCTCCACGGCGGGGGGCCTGGTGTCGACCTCGGACTAGAACGCGTAGTCCGCGATCACCCAGGTGGCGAACTCGCGCCACTGGGCGACACCCGCCTGGTGCGCGGGGTGGTCCAGGTAGCGCTGGAGCGCGTCGGTGTCCTCGACGGCCGAGTTGATGGCGAAGTCGTACGCGATCGGCCGGTCCGTGATGTTCCAGTCGCACTCCCAGAAGCGCAGCTCCGGGATCTGGTCGCCGAGTGCGCGGAACGCCTCGACACCGGCGACGACACGCGGCTCGTCGCGTGCGACACCGTCGTTGAGCTTGAAGAGGACCAGATGGCGGATCACGAAGGGCTCCTAGTTGATGAGTTCGGTCATGAACTCGCCGACACCCTGGGCGGCGCTGGAAATGCCCTCGAACCCTACCTGCACGAGATCGGCGGCCCGGGCCGGGGACGTGATGATCGTGTACAGCACAAAGACCGAGACCGCGTAGAGCGCGACCTTCTTCGCCTGCGCCATTGCCAGCCCTCCCCTGTTCCCCCGCCGTACGACCGCGCCACTCTAACCGAGGCTTTATGGACCAAGGGCCCGGCGATCCAGGCCTTTCGCCGTCCCCCGGAAGGGTGACGGCGGAGCAGGATGGATGTCGAGCCCGGAGGATCTGGCAGGAATCGGAAGGGCTCCTGGAACCGGCCCGCACTGCGGGGTCCGCGCCGCGAGCTTCCCCCTGACTGCGGCGCGGGCCGGTAGGACCGGTTCTCATCGGGGGGAGCGGCTTGTCCCCCCGATGCCGCTCCCCCCGTCCTAGCTCCGGGCCGGACCTTCCCGGTCCGGCCCCGAGGCCCTCATCGAAGAGGGCGATTCCCTGGTGTTGCGGGAATGCGGAGGGGAATGCGGAGGGGACGCGGAGGGGAATGCGCCGCGGACCGTCGACGGAGCGGCATTTCCCTGATCGGATTCGGACCGCCGCACAGCGCTTCGCGGAATTCCACCGACGGACACGAGGGCGGCCGCGGCCGGAACCTCGTGCGGCGACTGCGCGGGATCGGGGGAATTCCTCCCCGGCCCATCGAGGTATTCCGCCATGGACGACGTCCCGCATCGTCCGGTTCCGTTGAGCACGCCCGCCTGCGCACCGAGTTCGTCCCGTGGCCGTGGCCGTGGCCGTAGCCGTAGCCCCAGCCCCAGCCGCAGGGCGCCTGTCGGCCGTGGCGGTCACGGGCTCCGGCGGCATCGAGGTGACGATCCTGCCCGGTGTTCGCCGGGTCTCCGGGAATCGGTCTGCCCAGGAAGTCGGTTTTCGGCCTGCCCTCTGCAATTCGGCCATCGGTCCGGGTGTCGAGCACCTCATATGACGTACGGTGGAGCCAAGTTGGCGGTTTCTTTACCCGAGCGCAGACATACCCCAGGGGGATCACAGGTATGAAGCGAATTTTCGGCCTCGCGGCAATCGTCGCGGGCGGAGTGCTGGCCCTGTTCTTCCCGGATCTCGAATTCGGCTGGTTCAAGGGGCGTCCGTTGGGAATCGTCCTGGTCGTCATCGGCGGGATCGAACTCCTGGAGAGCACGCGCCGCCGCAAGCCGAAGGGTCTGGTCGAGGAGCTGCGCGACGACCTCGGGTTCGGTTCGCGGAACCGCGACCGGGACGAGGACCGGGACGAGGACCGGGACGAGGACCGGGACGCGGACCGGGGCGGGAGCCGCGGCAGGGACCACGACCGTGACCGGGACCACGGCAGGGACCACGACCACGACCGTGACCGTGACCGGGACCGGGACCGCGACCACGACCGGGAGATGGTGCGGGAGTCCGACCAGGAGGTGGAGCGGGAGGCGCGGAAGCACCGCGGCCACCCCGGCCTCTGAGCCCGGCCGGTGGGTGACGTCCTGGGCCAGGTCCTTCCCCTGGCCCTGCTCGACACCCTCGGCGTGTCCACGATCGCGATCCCCGTCTGGTTCCTGCTCCTCCCGTCGGGGCTGCGGTACGACCGGGTCTTCGGCTACCTCGCCCTCGTCTCACTCGGCCATCTCGTGCTCGGCCTGGTGCTCCTGAGCACTTTGGCGGCGGTCCGCGCGGACCTGAGGAGCGCGCTGGAATCACCGGCCGGCGACACGGCGGCGGGGCTGGCGGGCGGCGCCCTGCTGCTCCTCGCCGCCTGGTACGGACTGCTGCGCCGGGAGAGGCCCGGCTCCGGCCGGCTCGCCCGCCGGCGGGAACAGGCGGTGGGCCGGTCCTCGACGGCGAAGGGCCTGATCACCGTCTCCGCCCTGGCCGTCGTCCTCGAAGCGGCGACGATGTTCCCCTACTTGGCGGCCATCGGAATCTTGGACGACTCGGCGCTGCCGTGGCCGTCCCGGGCGGCCGTCCTGGCGGTCCACTGCTTGGTGATGGTCGCCCCGGCCGTGCTCGTGACCCTGGCCCGGCTGGGGTCGAAGGACGCGTCAGGGGGCCGGCGGCAAAAGAAGAACCCCCTCCGATCCGTTTCCACGGATCGGAGGGGGTTCTTACCGGCGGTAGCGGAGGGATTTGAACCCTCGGTGAGTTTCCCCACACTCGCTTTCGAGGCGAGCTCCTTCGGCCGCTCGGACACGCTACCGAGAGAGAGCTTAGCCGAAACTCGCGCTGCGATGAAATCCGTATCCCGTGGCAGGTCAGCGGGTGCGGAAGAAGGCCGTGAGCTGCTCCGCGCACTCCACGCCGAGCACGCCCTGGATCACCTCGGGCCGGTGGTTGAGCCGACGGTCCCGTACGAGGTCCCAGAGCGAACCCGCCGCGCCCGCCTTCTCGTCGGGCGCGCCGAACACCACCCGCTCGACCCGCGACTGGACGAGTGCCCCCGCGCACATCACACACGGCTCCAGGGTCACGACCAGCGTGCAGCCCGTCAGGCGCCATTCCCCGGTCGCCGCGGCCGCCCGGCGCAGGGCGAGCACCTCGGCGTGCGCGGTGGGGTCACCGGTCGCCTCCCGCTCGTTGTGCCCGCGGGCGAGCACGGCGCCGCCGGGGCCGAGCACGACCGCGCCGACCGGTACGTCACCGGCCGGCACGGCCGCGTCGGCCTCGGCGAGGGCGAGCCGCATGGCGTCCGCCCACGGGTCCCGAACGGGGTCGGGCTCGGGTACGACAGGTACGGCGCGTGCCACTAGCGGACGGCCTCCAGGACCTCGGCGGCCCCCAGCGCGTCCGCGATCTCCGCGAGCGCGTCGCTGTCGAGCGCCAGCAGATCCGCCGGGGACATGCCGAGGTCCGCCAGGATCAGCCGGTCCCCGACCGGAGCGGCCGGCACGGCCTCGGCCGCGACGCTCGTCTCCTCGTCGTCGTCCGTGTCGCCGTCGAGCGGCTCCCCGTCCTCCGTGCCGTCCAGGTCCAGCGATTCGAGCTCGTCGACGATGTCGTCCAGGTCGTCGCCGAGGATCTCCCGGGTGAGGATCTCCCCGTACGAGGAACGGGCGGCGGCGGCGCCGTCCGAGACGTAGATGCGAGGGTCTTCCTCACCCTCGATCCGTACGATCCCGAACCACGCGTCCTCCTGCTCGATGAAGACGATCACCGTGTCGTCGTCCGAGGCCTCGCGGGCGAGCTCGGTCAGATCCGACAGGGTCTCCACGTCGTCGAGCTCCGTGTCGCTCGCTTCCCACCCGTCTTCGGTGCGCGCGAGCAGTGCGGCGAAGTACACCTGACTCTCTCCCACTGATCAGAGGTGTGACGATCCGGCGGCGCTCACCTGATGCCCCGCCCAATCGGCATCGTGACAGATACGGCGCCCACAGGAGAGGTCTTCGGCTCTTGCGTCGTGCATCAGTCTGAACGACCCCGCTATCGGGCGGGCGTGCGACCCCGGCGCACGCAGGGGGCGCACAGAAGGACGGGACGGGGGCGCGTCCGGGGGCGGACCGGGCGGAAGTCCGCCCGGGGGCCCGGGAGGACTCCGCGGGCCCCTGATGGACTCCTGACGGGCTCCTGACGGGATCCCGAGGTGCTTCGGGCGGGCTTCGAGCCGGCCTCCGGCGGGCTCCTCACCAGCGGAACGTGCGCATGCGCATGGCCTGGCGCATCCGGGCCGCCCGCGCGCGTCGCGGCTGGACGCGCTCGCGCAGCGCCTTCGCCTCGCCGAGTTCACGCAGGAACTGGGCGCGGCGCCTGCGGCGCTCCGCGTCGGTCTCCGGTGCCGGTGTCCGGGCCGCCCCCTCGGCGGCGCCGTCGGCCGGTTCTTCCAGGTCGGGCATCGGCCACTCCACCCCATCGCTGGGTCCCCGTGCCACCCACCTTCCCCCAGTGGCGTGGGTCGATGCCAGTGCGGGGCGGGCTACTGTTGAGTCATGCGTCTCCACGTCGTCGATCACCCGCTGGTCGCCCACAAGCTCACCACGCTGCGCGACAAGCGCACGGATTCCGCGACCTTCCGTCGGCTCGCCGACGAGCTGGTCACCCTGCTCGCCTACGAGGCCACCAGGGACGTCCGGACCGAGCAGGTGGACATCGAGACCCCCGTCACGCCCACGACCGGCGTGAAGCTGTCGTACCCGCGTCCGCTGGTGGTCCCGATCCTGCGCGCCGGGCTGGGCATGCTCGACGGCATGGTCCGGCTGCTCCCGACCGCCGAGGTCGGCTTCCTGGGCATGATCCGCAACGAGGAGACGCTGGAGGCGTCGACCTACGCCACGCGGATGCCGGAGGACCTCTCGGGCCGCCAGGTGTACGTCCTCGACCCGATGCTGGCGACCGGCGGCACGCTCGTCGCGGCCATCCGGGAACTCATCAAGCGCGGCGCCGACGACGTGACCGCGGTCGTGCTCCTCGCCGCCCCGGAGGGCGTCGAGATCATGGAGCGCGAGCTGGCGGGCACCCCCGTCACCGTCGTGACGGCCTCGGTCGACGAGCGTCTCAACGAGAACGGCTACATCGTTCCGGGCCTGGGCGACGCGGGCGACCGCATGTACGGCTCCGCCGAATAGTCGCCGCCGGCTCTCGGCCCCGCCGAAAGGCCCCCAGCAGCTACGTCAGCACTTTCCTGTCGGTACGGGCGCGGGCTTGGTCAGGGCGACCAGGGCCGCGTCCGCCGTCGTCTTCGGGGCCAGGTTCTTGAAGGCGGTCCCGATGATCAGGTCCACGTCCGCCGTGCCCCGGGTGTCCGTCTTCGTCGTGGCGCCCGCGAGCTGGGTGCCGAGGACCGGGAAGACGCCCTTGGTGGCGGTGGTGGCGCCGAGGAGCAGACCGGCGCCGGGGACCTTCTTGTCGTAGGCGGCGGGTGCGTTGCCCACCTTGCCGATCTTGAAGCCGCGCTTCTTGAGTTCGTCCGCGGTCGTCTTGGCGAGCCCGCTGCGCGGGGTCGCGTTGTAGACGTTGACCGTGATCTGGGCGGGCTTGGGGAGGGCGGCCGCGGGTGCGGTCGTCGCGCGGGCGACGGGTTTGCAGTCGGCCTGTTTCCCGGCGGTCGCCTTGGTGCCCTCGTCGCCGGAGAAGACGTCGACGAGCTGGAGCGTGCCCCAGCCGGCCGCGCCGAGCACGACCACGGCGGCGGCGGACGCGAGGATGATCCTGCGCCGGCGGTGGGGGCGGCGCATGCGCGGGTAGACGTCCCCCGTGATGCGGTACTTTCCGCCCATTCCGGGGGGAGTGAGCATGCTCATGAACGCAGCGTAATGCCGCCCGTCGGCGATGCCTACTTGATGATCATGTGATCGCGTCCGGATGGGGGCGAACTGACCCCGAAAGGGTCAGCGCGTGCGGGGCCGGTCGGCGCCGCTCAGTCCATTTCCAGGACGCGGGCGTGCAGCACCTGGCGCTGCTGGAGCGCCGCGCGGACGGCGCGGTGCAGTCCGTCCTCGAGGTAGAGATCGCCCTGCCACTTCACGACGTGCGCGAAGAGGTCGCCGTAGAACGTGGAGTCCTCGGCGAGCAGCGTCTCCAGGTCCAGCTGGCCCTTGGTGGTGACCAGCTGATCGAGGCGGACCGGGCGCGGGGCGACGTCCGCCCACTGCCGGGTGCTTTCCCGGCCGTGGTCGGGATACGGCTTTCCGTTTCCGATGCGCTTGAAGATCACACGGAAAGCCTACCGGGCGAGCGGCTCCCGGCGCAGCCATGCACGGGCAGTGGGATGCTGGTGCGAACCGTGACAAACCGGAATTGGGGTGTCGTGATGAGCGTGAGCGAGCAGCCACCGGCCGCGCTGGGCGGCCCTGCCGCCGAGATCGCCGCCGGGTACGCCTTCGAGGGCGCGGCACTCGATCTGGGGGCACTGCTCTGGGACGGCGCATGTCACCCGGACGCGCCGATCCGCATCCCGCTGCCCGTGCTCAACCGGCACGGACTGGTCGCCGGCGCGACCGGCACCGGCAAGACGAAGACGCTCCAGCTGATCGCCGAGCAGCTCTCGGCGAACGGAGTGCCGGTCTTCCTCGCCGACATCAAGGGCGACGTCTCCGGTGTCTCCGCCCCCGGCGTGGACGGCGAGAAGGTCCGGGAGCGGGCCGCCCAGGTCGGTCAGGAGTGGCGGGCGACGGGCTTCCCCTGCGAGTTCTACGGGCTCGGCGGGACCGGCCCCGGCATCCCGGTGCGCGCCACGGTGACCGGCTTCGGTCCCGTGCTGCTGTCGAAGGTGCTCCAGCTCAACCAGACGCAGGAGCAGTCCCTCGGCCTGATCTTCCACTACGCCGACTCCAAGGGTCTGGAGCTGGTGGACCTCAAGGATCTCCGGGCGGTGGTGGCGTTCCTGGTCTCGGACACGGGGAAGGCCGAGCTCAAGGGGATCGGCGGGCTGTCGACGGTGACGGCCGGGGTGATCCTGCGGTCGATCACGGCCTTCGAGCAGCAGGGTGCGGGCGGTTTCTTCGGGGAGCCGGAGTTCGACACGAGCGAGTTCCTGCGGACGGCGGCGGACGGGCGCGGGATCGTGTCGGTCCTGGAGCTGCCGTCGGTGCAGGACAAGCCGCAGCTCTTCTCGACCTTCCTGATGTGGATGCTGGCGGATCTCTTCAACGACCTGCCGGAGGTCGGCGATCTGGAGAAGCCGAAGCTGGTCTTCTTCTTCGACGAGGCTCATCTGCTGTTCAACGGCGCGTCGAAGGCGTTCCTGGAGTCGATCACCCAGACCGTGCGCCTGATCCGCTCGAAGGGCATCGGCGTGTTCTTCGTGACGCAGACGCCGAAGGACGTGCCCTCGGACGTGCTCGCGCAGCTCGGCAACCGGGTGCAGCACGCGCTGCGCGCCTTCACCCCGGACGACGCGAAGGCCCTGAAGGCGACGGTACGGACGTTCCCGAACTCGCCGTACGACCTGGAGGAGGTCCTCACGGGCCTCGGTACGGGCGAGGCGGTGATCACCGTACTGAGCGAGAGGGGCGCCCCGACCCCGGTCGCGGCGACCCGGCTGCGGGCACCGGAGTCGCTGATGGGCCCGATCGACGCGTCCGCCCTGGACGCGGCGGTGAAGGGCTCGCTGCTCTACGGGCGGTACGCGGAGGCGGTGGACCGCGAGTCGGCGTACGAGAGGCTGACGGCCGAGCAGCAGGCCGCGGAGGCGGCGGCGCTCGAGGCGGCGGCCGCCGAGGAGGCGGAGAAGGCGCGGAAGCAGGAGGGAGGGAGGGCTCCGAAGCCGGAGCCCTCCCTCACCGAGCAGGTGGTGGGCAGTGGGATCTTCACGTCCCTCGCGCGGTCGATCGGCACCCAGCTGGGCCGGGAGATCAGCCGCTCGATCTTCGGCACCGCCCGCCGTAGGAGGTAGCGGGAGCTACCGGATCACTCGGTGACCTCGTGGTGGTCGCTGTGCAGGCCGCCGCCGCTGCTCTCGCCGCCCGTGGTCGGGGTGGAGACGACCGGCTTGCGGAGCGAGGAGATGTCGTGGGCGTAGGTGCCCACGGCGTTGGCGATGACCTTGATGTTGGCGTCGAAGGCCTTCATGTTGACGTTCTTCAGGTCGTCGCCCTTGGCGTGGTAGTTCACGTCGTAGGCGACGCCCGCCGTGCCGCCGAACTTGGCTGCCTGGGCTGCGGTCTTGATGCCCTCGGCGCCGGTGAAGGTGCCGCCGGAGGGGATGCCGACCTTGATGAACGGGCCGTAGTCGGAGCGGCCGGAGAAGTCGGTGCCCTCGTGCGGGAGGCCGCGCGAACTCATGAAGTCGGTGATGTCGCGCTCGAGCTGGGCGGAGCCCGCGGGGCCGGCGCCCTCGCCGACGTTGTCCGAGTTGTCGCCGTCGTAGACGAACAGGCCGTAGTTCGGCGAGGCGATCATGTCGAAGTTGAGGTAGAGCTTGATCTCGCTCTTGTCGAGCGCGGTCAGGTTCTTGACGTAGTGGTCGGAGCCGAGGAGGCCGTTCTCCTCCGCGGACCACCAGGCGAAGCGGACCTTGTTGCGGACCTTGTCCTTCGACTTGGCGAGCTCCAGGGCGGTCTGGAGGAGGCCGGCGGAGCCGGAGCCGTTGTCGTTGATGCCGGGGCCCGCGGTGACGGAGTCGAGGTGCGAGCCGAGCATCACGGTGTTGGCGGCGTTGCCGCCCTTGGTCTCCGCGATGACGTTGTTGGTGATGCGCTTCTCCTGGAGCTGGCGGATCTCGAAGGAGAGCTTGACGGCGCCCTTGGCGAGGTCGGCGGCGAGCTTCTCGCCCTCGGCCAGGCTGATGCCGCCGGTCGGGATCTTGCCCGCGGCCGGCTCGCCGAGGGTGCCGGAGAGGATGCCCTCGGCGTTGTTGTAGATGATCGCGCCGGCGGCGCCGGCCGCGGCGGCCTGCTCCTGCTTGATGGCGAAGGAGCAGCCACCGCGCTTGATGAGCGCGACCTTGCCGGTGAAGGTGCCGGAGGCGTAGTCGCCCGGCTCGCAGCCGGTGGTGCCGTCGGCGTCCACGGGTACGGCGACCAGATCGGCCTTGATGCCGCCGACCGGGGTGGACTTGGTGTACGTCATGGCGCGGATGTCGAGGGCGCGCGGCGCGGGCGACTCGACGGAGACCTTCTCGGCGAGCGTCTGGGTGTAGATGAAGTCGAACTGCTCGTACGAGACGTCGTAGCCGGCCTTCTTGAGCTGCTGGTACACGTACGCGGCCGAGGCGTCGTGCCCGAGGGTGCCGGCCGCGCGGTGACCGCCGGCCGAGTCGGC
Organism: Streptomyces sp. NPDC056480; assembly: GCF_042795405.1. Lineage (NCBI taxonomy): Bacteria > Bacillati > Actinomycetota > Actinomycetes > Kitasatosporales > Streptomycetaceae > Streptomyces > Streptomyces sp. NPDC056480. The sequence continues at coordinate 283,824 of NZ_JBHTSA010000001.1, forward strand.
TATCGCCTGGAACTTCTGCAGGTGCTTGTAGGCGTCCTGGCCAGTGGTTTCGCGGACCAGCTTCTTCGCCAGCCTGGCGGCATCGCGGGCGGGTGCGGCCGTGGGGTCCTTCACCGCGGTGGCGGGGGAGGCGAGGACCAGCGGGGTGGCGAGGGCGGCGGCGGCCAGAATGGCCGCGGCCCGGCGCTGGGTAGCGTTCACAGAAGTCCTTCCCGTTACGGACGAGGTTGAGGGGAAGTTAGCGATCGGCAGGGCATCCTGTGAACACCTTCTCCACAATTCCTGTCACATAGAGCAGGATTGAAATCTGGAATTCTCAATTCCCATCGGTTTTGGACTCCTTGGCGGCTTTCGCCGCTTTCGCCGCCGCCTTCATCTCCTGCTTGTGGGCCCGCACCTTCACCAGCGACTCGGGGCCCGTGATGTCGGCGGCCGAGCGGTACGCACCCTGCTCGCCGTACGCGCCCGCCGCCTCCCGCCAGCCCGTCGGCCGCACCCCGTACTGCTTGCCGAGCAGGGCCAGGAAGATCTGCGCCTTCTGCTTGCCGAAGCCGGGCAGCGCCTGGAGCCGCCCGAGCAGCTCCTTCCCGGTCGCCGCGTCCGCCCAGACGGCCTCGGCATCGCCCCCGTACTCCTCGACGAGGAACGCGCACAGTTGCTGTACGCGCTGGGCCATCGACCCGGGGTAGCGGTGGACGGCCGGCTTCTCGGAGAGCAGCGCGGCGAACTCCTCCGGGTCCCGGGCGGCGATCTCGTGCGCGTCGAGATCGTCCGCGCCGAGCCGCTGGGCGATGGTGTACGGCCCGGAGAAGGCCCACTCCATGGGCACCTGCTGGTCGAGCAGCATGCCCACGAGCGCGGCCAGCGGCGAGCGGCCGAGCAACGCGTCGGCCTCCGCCTGCTGGGCGAGATGGATCTCGGGGTGCTTCGGGTGCGGGGCGGCGGGGCTCTGGGACACGGGACTCATGTTCCGATCATCCCGCCCGCCCGTGGTGATCGCGCGGTGGACTAGCCCTTCCCGAAGCGGTCGAGAGCGGCGAGAATCAGCTCCGCGGTCTCCTTCCCGCCCAGGTGACCGGCGGTCTCGACCACGTGCAGCTCGGCGTCCGGCCAGGCGCGGGACAGCTCCCAGGCGGTGCCGAGCGGCCCGCCCATGTCCAGCCGGCCGTGGATCAGGACGCCCGGGATGCCGGCCAGCCGGTGGGCGTCGCGGATCAGGGCGCCCTCCTCCAGCCAGGCGCCGTGCGCGAAGTAGTGCGCGCAGATCCGGACGAAGCCGAGCCGGGTGTCGTCGACCCGGTCGGTGTACGGGGTGCCCTGGCCCTCCATCGACAGGACCGCGTCCTCCCAGGCGCACCAGTCGGCGGCGGCCTTCTCCCGTACGGCCCGGTCGGGGCGGTTCATGAGGGCGGCGTAGGCGCCGACCAGGTCCTCCGCGTGGTCCACCCCCGCCCGGAACCGCTCGTGGGCCTCGGGGAAGAACTGTCCGACCCCCTCGTACAGCCAGGCCGTCTCGGAGCGGCGGGTGGTCGTCACCGACGCGATCACGATCTCCGTGACCCGCTCGGGGTACGCCTCCGCGTACGCCAGGATCAGGGTGGAGCCCCAGGAGCCGCCGTACAGCAGCCAGCGGTCGATGCCCAGGTGCTCGCGCAGCCGCTCCATGTCGGCGACCAGGTGCGCGGTGGTGTTCACCCCCATGTCGGCGGCCGGGTCGCTCGCGTGCGGGGTGGAGCGGCCGCAGCCGCGCTGGTCGAAGAGGACCAGGCGGTACGCCTCCGGGTCGAAGAGGCGGCGGCTGCGGGGCGAGGAGCCCGAACCGGGGCCGCCGTGGACGACGAGCGCGGCCCGGCCCTCCGGGTTGCCGGAGACCTCCCAGTGGATGCGGTTGCCGTCGCCCACGTCGAGCAGGCCCTGGTCGTACGGTGCGGTGTGGTCGGAATACATCCGACCGAGCCTAATGACCCTTGATCCGCACCGCGGGGTCTTCGCACCACTCCAGGAGCGAGGGCCAATCCCCGTAGCCGGAGGCCGGGTTGAGGTGCTCCCCGCCCGGTACGAGGTCCATGTCGAGGCCGAGTGGGCGGCCGTAGTGCAGGTCGGCGCCGCCGGGGCAGTAGGGGTCGCCGTCGCCGTGGACGAGACGCGCGTCGAGCCCGGTCTCCGTCAGGTCGAGCCCGTCGGCGAAGGCGGCGATCTCGGGGATCGAGGCGGTGACGGGCGGCGAGGGCGGAGCGACGAGCAGCACCCGGTCGGCGGCCGGCCGGCGGGCGCCGGCCCGCAGCCAGAGCAGCACGGACAGGCTGTGCGCCAGGACGACGAACTCGCCCCGGGCGGGGCGCGTGCCGTGCTCCTCCAGCGCGGCGAGCCAGTCGCCGAGCACGGGGGCGTCGGGCTCGGGCAACTGCGGATACCGCACGTCGTGACCGCGGTCCCGCAGCTGCCGGGCGAGCCGGTGCTGCCAGTGCTCGGGGGGCCGGCGGTTCTGGAAGCCGTGCAGGATGAGGAAGGTCTTGGAGGAGTCGGTCATACGGAGATGCTGCGCGCGAACCCGAGCCGCTGACCACCCGATTCCAAGGACTGGACGCCCCTCCTCCGGTCTTCCTCGGCCTGCCCCGGGGAGGGGCGGCGGCCCGCGCCGCCCCCGGGAGGGACGACGGTCCGCCCCCCGGGAGGGACGACGGTCCGCCCCCCGGGAGGGACGGCGGTCCGCCCCCGGGGAGGGGCGGGGGCCCGCGCCCTCGGGGGGACGGCGGTCCGCCCCTCCCCGGGAGGGACGGCGGTCCGCGCCCCCGGGAGATCGGGATGCCCGCCCCCGGAGGACGGGAGCCCGCGCCCCGGGAGGGCTGCGGTCCGCGCGCAGTGGTGTCAGGCGCCCACGTACTCCCTGAGGTGTCGTGCCGTCAGGGTGTCGGACTTCGCCACCAGCTCCGCCGGCGTCCCCTCGAAGACCACCCGGCCCCCGTCGTGCCCCGCCCCCGGCCCCAGGTCGATCAGCCAGTCGGCGTGGGCCATCACCGCCTGGTGGTGTTCGATCACGACGACCGTGTTGCCGGCCTCGACGAGCCGGTCGAGCAGGGCGAGCAGCTTGTCGACGTCGGCCAGGTGGAGCCCGGTCGTGGGCTCGTCGAGGACGTAGACCGCCCCCTTCTCCGCCATGTGGATCGCCAGCTTCAGGCGCTGCCGCTCACCGCCCGAGAGCGTGTTGAGCGGCTGCCCGAGCCGCAGGTAGCCGAGGCCGACGTCCTTGAGGCGGCCGAGGATCGTGCGGGCCTGGCTCTTGGCCGTGAAGAAGTCGTACGCCTCCTCGACGGCGAGCGACAGGACCTCGTGGATGTTCTTCCCGTTCAGCCGGTACGTGAGGACCTCGGGCGTGAACCGCTTCCCCTCGCACTCCTCGCAGACCGACGCGACGCCCGCCGCGATGGCGAGGTCGGTGTAGACGAGCCCGAGGCCGTTGCAGCGCGGGCAGGCGCCCTCGGAGTTGGCGCTGAAGAGGGCCGGCTTGACGCCGTTGGCCTTGGCGAAGGCCGTGCGGATCGGGCCGAGCAGCCCGGTGTACGTCGCCGGGTTCGAGCGGCGCGAGCCCCGGATGGGGGACTGGTCGGCGACGACGACGCCTTCGCGGCCCGGCAGGTTGCCGTGGATGAGGGAGGACTTGCCGGAGCCCGCCACGCCGGTGACGACGGTCAGGACCCCGGCCGGGATCTCGACGCTCACGTCCTTGAGGTTGTGCTGCGTGGCCCCGGTGATGCTCAGCGCGCCGCTGGGGACCCGTACCTCCGCACGGAGCTTCGCCCGGTGCGCGAGGTGGTTCCCGGTGAGGGTGCCGGAGGTGCGCAGTCCGGGAACGTTTCCGCTGTAGCAGATCTCGCCGCCCGCGGTGCCGGCCCGGGGGCCGAGGTCGACGACGTGGTCGGCGATCTCGATGACCTCGGGCTTGTGCTCGACGACGAGGACGGTGTTGCCCTTGTCGCGCAGCCGCAGCAGCAGGTCGTTCATGCGCCGTACGTCGTGCGGGTGGAGCCCGGTGGTCGGCTCGTCGAAGACGTACGTGACGTCGGTGAGCGGGGAGCCGAGGTGGCGCACCATCTTCACGCGCTGCGCCTCGCCGCCGGAGAGCGTGCCGGACGACCGGTCGAGGGAGAGGTAGCCGAGGCCGATCTCGACGAGCGAGTCGAGGAGTTCGCGCAGGCCGGCGAGGAGCGGGGCGACGGAGGGGTCCTCGATCCTGCGGACGAACGCGGCGAGGTCGCTGATCTGCATCGCCGCGCACTCGGCGATGTTGACCCCGTCGATACGGGAGGACAGCGCGGCCCGGGTGAGCCGGGCGCCCTCGCACTCGGGGCAGGTCCGGAAGCCGACGGCCCGGTCGACGAAGGCGCGGATGTGGGCCTGCATGGCCTCCCGGTCCTTGGACAGGACGGTCCGCTGGAGCTTCACCACGAGGCCCTCGTAGGTGAAGTTGTTGGTGCCGACCTTCACCTTGCAGGACGGCTTGTGGAGGAAGTCCGCCCACTCCTGGTCGGTGAAGTCCGCGAGCTTCTTGTCGGGGTCGTAGAAACCGGAGTGGGCCATGACCTGCCACATCCAGGAGTCGACGGCGTAGCCCGGCACGGTGATGGCGCCCTCGTTGAGGGACTTGGTGCGGTCGACGAGTTCGTCGACGTCGATGTCGGAGATCTGGCCGGTGCCCTCGCAGCGCGGGCACATGCCCTCGGGCAGGTTGAAGCTGAAGGCGCCCGAGGTGCCGACGTGCGGGGTGCCGAGGCGGCTGAAGACGATCCGCAGCATGGTGTACGCGTCGGTGGCGGTGCCCACGGTGGAGCGGGAGTTGGCGCCCATCCGCTCCTGGTCGACGACGATCGCGGCGCTCAGGTTGTGCAGTCCGTCGACGTCGGGGCGGGCGAGCGACGGCATGAAGGACTGCAGGAAGGCGCTGTAGGTCTCGTTGATCAGGCGCTGCGACTCGGCGGCGATGGTGCCGAAGACGAGGGAGGACTTCCCGGAGCCGGAGACTCCGGTGAAGACGGTGAGGCGGCGCTTGGGGAGGTCGACGTCGACGTTCCTGAGGTTGTTCTCCCTGGCCCCGCGGACCTGGATGACGTGGTGGCTGTCCGCTGCGACGGGGTGGTTCATGCGTGCGCCCTCCGGTGGTCGTCCTGTGTGCTGGGGAAGCGTACTCTATACAACGTACAAAGTAAGCGGGAGCTATCCTGACCTGCGAGAACGCGAAGAACGCGAGACCGCGAAGAACGCGAGACCGCGACGGGCGCGATGAAGGACGGAAACGACATGGCGGGAGCGAAGGGGAAGAGCAGCAGCGGCGCGGGCGACCCGGCGCGCACCCTGGAGCTCCTGTGGCGCGACGGCTCGGCCGCCCCGGCGGGCCGCCGCGGCCCGAGGCAGGGCCTCACCGTCGACGCGGTCGTCGACGCGGCCCTCGCCCTCGCGGACGTCGGCGGGCTCGACGCGCTGACCATGCGTGCGGTGGCCCAGCACCTCGGGGTGACCCCGATGACGCTCTACACGTACGTCCCCGGCAAGGCCGAGCTCCTCGACCTCATGCTGGACGCCGTCTTCCTGCGCATGGACCGGCCGCCGTTCGGCCCGGAGGAGTCCTGGCGGGCCCGCGTCACCGCGGTCGCGGACGCGAACCGGGCGCTGCACCTGAGTCACCCCTGGCTGGTCGAACTGCGCATCGTGCGCGCCCCGTTGGGGCCCGGGGTGATGACCAAGTACGAGTACGAGCTCGGCGCCTTCGAGGGCCTGGGCCTCGACGACGTGGCCAGGGACTCGGCCCTGACGTACGTCCTCGGCTTCGTCCAGTCCGGCGCCCGGGCGGAGCTGGACGCGCGGGCCGTGGAGCGGGAGAGCGCGATGTCGGACGGGGAGTGGTGGGACGCCCACGAGCCTCTGCTGGCACGGGCGTTGGACCAGTCCCGGTTCCCGCTGGCGAGCCGGGTGGGCGAGGCGGCGGCGATCGCGTACGACGGCCTGTACGACGCGGAACACGCGTACCGCTTCGGTCTGGAGCGGGCGCTGGACGGCCTGGCGGCGCTGGGCGGGAGCTGACCGGCCCGGGGCTCAGGCCCGCAGCCGGAGCAGGTCCCGTACTCCCGCCTTGAGGCGGTCCGCGGACAGTTCCTGCTCGACCGCCAGATGGTGCATGACGTCCGGCGAGAACGGCGCGAGCAGCATGTGCGCGAGGAGCGTGCTGTCGGAGCCGGGCCTGAGCCGCCCGATGAGCAGGGCCACATGCGTGTGCATCACCCGGTACGCACCGCTGTGATAGCGGGCGCGGGGCGCGGCCGAGTGCGCGGCGAGCAGGATCTCGCGCTGCTCGCCGACCCGGTCGACGAGCGCGTCGAGGAAGGCGTCGAGCCGTGCGTCGGCCGGGGCGCCGGGCCCGAGCGGCGGCGGGCCGCTCATGTACGCCTCCTGGAACTGGCGCTCGCGGTCGTCGAGGAGCGCCCACAGGAGCTGGGAGACGTCGCCGAAGCGGCGGTAGACGGTGCCGACGCCTATGCCGCTGGCGTGCGCGACCTGGTTCATGGTGACGGCCTCGGGGCCGTCCTCGCTGACGATCCGGGCGGCGGCGTCGAGGATCTTGCGCCGGTTGCGGGCGGCGTCGGCGCGCTCGGGTGCGGGGGTCCCGACGGTGGGGAGGAGGCCGAGCAGGGGCGCCGCCGTGCCTCCGGCCCGCGGAATCTCGGTGCTCATCTGCCGACTCCTGTTCTTGGTGCGCCGCCCGTGCGCCCTGTTGCGCGCTGTGTCGCGCTGTTTGTCTTCTCGCGCCCCGTCTCCCCGTTCCGGTAGCCCTCGATGTGAGCATACCCGTTCCCCTTGCGAACCGGATAGCAATCCGATTAGGCTCCTGTCATTGAAACGGAAACTGATCCGCTTGAGGAGATCGCCATGTCCGTGAAGGTCGCCGTCATCTACTACTCGGCCACGGGTGCCGTCCACCAGCTCGCCCAGGCCGTCGCCGAGGGTGCCGAGAAGGCCGGCGCCGAGGTACGGCTGCGCCGGGTGCCCGAGCTCGCCCCGGCCGCCGCCATCGACTCGAACCCGGCCTGGCGCGCCCACGTGGACGCCACCGGAGACGTGGAGGTCGCCACCCTCGAGGACCTGGAGTGGGCGGACGCGTACGCGCTCGGCTCCCCGACCCGTTTCGGCAACGTGGCCGCGCAGCTGAAGCAGTACATCGACACCTCGGGCGGCCTCTGGCAGCAGGGCGTCATGGCGGACAAGCCCGCGACCGCCTTCACCAGCGCCCACAACCTGCACGGCGGCAACGAGTCGACGCTGCTCGCGCTCTACAACACCTTCCACCACTGGGGCTCGGTCATCGTCTCCCCCGGCTTCACGGACCCGGCGGTCTACGCGGCCGGCGGCAACCCGTACGGCACCGCCCACCCGGGCTCGAACGGCGCCCCGGAGGAGAACGTCCTCCAGGCCGCCCGCTACCAGGGCCGGCGTCTGACGACGATCGCGAAGCGCCTGAAGGGCCTCGCGACCGACTGATCGCGCCGCTGGCCGCCGCGTCGCCCCTCGCGGAGGCCGCCGCGAAAAGACGTACCCCCGGGGGAGGGCCCCCGGGGGTACGTCCGCGTCTCGAAGGGCGCCGGTCACGCCAGCGACAGGAAGAGCTTCTCCAGCCGGGCGCGCATCGCGTCACGGTCCTCACCGTTCCGGCGGGCGTCCTCGACATCGGTCAGACACTGCTGGAGGCCGGTCGCGATGATCGCGAACCCGGCCCGGTCGAGGGCCCGGGAGGCGGCGGCCAGCTGGGTCACGACCTCCTCGCAGTCACGGCCTTCCTCGATCATCCGGATCACGCCGGAGATCTGGCCCTGAGCCCGGCGGAGCCGGTTCAGTACCGACTTCAGCTCCGCACCAGCGAGATCCAGTTCCACAGCTACTCCTCATCGATACCCCAGGGGGTAATTTACTCCCCGCGCGGGGCTCCGTCGAAGACCAAGGATGACACCTGCGTCAGGTTGCGGGCGTGGACGAGGGCGCGGACGGGGGCGCGGACGGGGATGCGGGGGCGGGTCCGGGTCCGGCTGTGGGCCGGGACCCGGGCGCGTACCGCAGGAGGAACATCTCGACCCCGTCGACGACGAGGCGCTCGCCCAGTTCCTCGCCGAGCTCCGTCCCGTGCTGCTCGAACACCATCTGCGGGAAGACCAGCAGCGAGTAGAGCTGGAGGACGGCGACCTCCAGGTCGGGAATGTCGAGGAGGCCCCGGTCCGCGAGGGTGCGCAGGGCGTTCGTGACGGCGGGGTGATGGCCGGCCGGGCCGTGCGCGCGCCAGGCGCGGCCGAGCTCCGGGAAGCGGTGGACCTCGGTGGCGACGAGCGTGCGCAGGGCGCGCCCCTCGGTGTCGGCGCGCAGGGCCCGGCCCCAGGCGCGGCCGGCGTCGGTGAGGGCTGCCTTGAGCGCGTCGGGCCCGTCGGCGTCGACGAGCCGCGCGAGATCGGGCGCGTCGCTCGGACCGCCCTGATGGCCCTGGCCGTCCTCACCGCCGTGCCCGCCGTGTCCGCCGTGCCCTTCGTGCCCCCCGTGTCCGCCGTCGCTGAGCGGCTCGTCGAGGCCGCCCGCGACGACGGCGGTGAAGAGGGCTTCCTTGCTGCCGAAGTGGTTGTAGACGGTCACCTTGGAGACCCCGGCCTCGGCGGCGATGGCGTCCATGCCGACGCCGAAGCCCTCGCGGAGGAAGAGGTCGCGGGCGGCCCGGACGATCGCCTGCCGCTTGCGGGCGGCGCGGGGGCCGGTGGGGGCGGGCTTGGCGGCCGGTGCGGGCTGGGCGTCCATGGCCTCACCCTACCCAGGAAACTGTACTCTTGAGTTCAACTGTACTGTGCCGTACAGTTCAGTTATGCCCACCGACTCCGCCGTACCCTCCCCTGCCCACGACCAGGCACACGACCAGGCACACGACCCTGGTTAGGCGCACGACGCCCAGGCTCAGGTCCACGACGCCCCGGCTCAGGCGCACGACGCCCAGGCTCAGATCCACGACGCCCAGGCTCAGACCCACGACCGCCCGAGCCCCGACCCGCGCCGCTGGAAAGCCCTCGCCCTGATCTGCGCGGCCCAGTTCATGCTGGTCCTCGACGTGACCGTGGTGAACGTCGCGCTGCCCGCGCTCGCCACCGACCTCGACCTCGGGCGCACCGCCCTCACCTGGGTCGTCACCGCGTACACCCTCTGCTTCGGCGGGCTGATGCTCCTCGGCGGACGGCTCTCCGACGCCCTCGGCGCCCGCCGGGTGCTCCTCACCGGCCTGGCCCTCTTCACCGCCGCGTCCCTCGCCTGCGGCCTCGCGCCGAACGCCGGCGTCCTGCTCGGCGGCCGGATCGCCCAGGGCATCGGCGCCGCCCTGCTCTCCCCGGCGGCGCTCGCCCTGGTCACGACGGTGTTCCACGGCCCGGAGCGGCCGAAGGCACTGGGCGTCTGGGCGGCCGTCGGCGGTACGGGATCGGCGGTGGGCGTCCTGCTCGGCGGAGCCCTCACCTCGGGCCCGGGCTGGCCGTGGATCTTCTACGTCAACGTCCCGGTGGGCCTCGCGGTCCTGGCGGCCCTGCCGAGGTTCGTACCGGCGGCGGCGAAGCCCGCGCGGCGCGCCGGCGGCCTCGACGTCCCCGGCGCGCTCCTCGTCACGACGGCGACCGGCGCACTCGTCTACGGCCTGGTCACGGCGGGCGACTCCGGCTGGACGTCGGCGGCGACGCTGCTGCCCCTCCTGGGTGCGCTCGTGCTCTACGCGGCCTTCGCGGCGACCGAACGGAGGACCCGCGTCCCCCTGATGGACCCGCGGATGTTCGCCCGGCGACCGGTCGTCGTGGGCTCACTCCTCATGCTGGTCGCGACGGCGCTCCTGATCTCGTTCTTCTTCCTGGGCTCGATGCACCTCCAGCACGTCCACGGCCTCGACGCCCTCCGCACCGGCCTGCTGTTCCTCCCGGTGGCCCTCACCACGGCGATCGGCGCCCACCTGGGCTCCCGTCTGGTGAGCACGGCCGGCCCGCGCGTCTGCGCGACGGGAGGCCTGACGGTCGCCGCCCTCGGCTGCCTCCCGCTGGTCCTCGTCGACCCCGCGTCCGGCCCGTGGACCACGCTCCTCCCGTCCCTCGCGACGGCGTCGCTCGGCCTCGGCGCGGTCTTCGTCACGGCGACGACGACGGCCCTGGGCCTGATCGCCCCGCACGAGGCGGGCCTCGCCTCCGGCATCGTGAACACCTTCCACGAGCTGGGCGGCTCGATCGGCGTCGCGCTCGTCTCCACCCTCGCCCTGACCACCACGTCCCCCACCCCGTCCGGCCTGACCGCCGCGTACACCCTCTGCACCGCCACGGCGGCGACCGCCGCACTGGCGTCCCCGCTGCTGATCCCGAGGGGCCGCCCGCACCTGACGGGCGGCCCGCACGGAACGCACTGAGTGGGAATCACCGTCCCGAGAGGCCGACGTTCAGAGCGGGGCCAGCACCATCAGGATCTCGTCCCGGTCGTCCCCGGGCGCCAGCCGAAGCGCGCCGGGCCATCGCCCGACCTCCCGCCACCCGAGCCGACCGTAGAACGTCTCGAGGCCGACGCCGCCGCGCGCGGCGAGACGGAGCTGCTCGAGTCCCATCTCGTCGCGGGCGACCTCCCGTACGCGACGCATGAGGGCGGCCCCGATCCCGTGCCCCCGCAGACCCGTCCTGGTCTGGACGTGGTGGAGCGTCCCCCAGTGGGCCACGAGCCGGAAGTCGTCACGGCGGACGTTCAGCCATCCGGCGAGGCGGTCGTCGATCGTCGCGACCAGAAGGCGGCTCGACCCCGGGGCGAGGCCCGCGACGAGGAGGTCGACGGCGGGGCCGGCCAGCTGCGCGTCGATCGGCGGGAAGGGGAAACCGGCCGCCCCACCCGCGTTGGTCACCTCGATCCAGCAGTCGAGGAGTTCGTTCCGCAGCTCCGGGGAGACGTCCTCCGGAGCCGTGGCCTGTCGCAGAGCGAGGGATCCGATGTCCACGCGGCCGATCCTCGCACCCGGCACGGACAGGGCCGGGTGCGAGCGGGTGGCCTCGCGCGGGTCAGTCCTGGGTCGGGCCCGTCTCGTCGACCGGGCGGATGACCACCGGGTACGCCGGGGCGCCGGCCGGCTGCGGGCAGCGGGCCACCTGGGCGGCGATCTCCGTGACGCGCTCCAGGGAGGCGCAGTCGAGGAGCCAGAAGCCCGCGATGACCTCCTTCGTCTCCGCGTACGGGCCGTCGGTGACGACCGGCCTGCCGTCGCCGTCCACGGTCACGAACCGGGTCGTGGAGGGGGCGGCGAGGCCCTGCGCGTCGACCATCTCGCCGTTGGCCGACAGCTCCTCGTTGATGGCGTTCATGTGCTCGAACATCGCCTTGAGGTCGGACTTGTTCCAGGCCGGGCTGTCCTCGCTGGGGCGGCCCACCATGGCCTCGTAGTCCGCCTGCGCGCCCTCCACCATCACCAGGTACTTCATGGCGTCCTCCTCGCTCGTCGTTCCCGGCTTCCCGGGCGTACTGCCTCTCGCAGGACAGTCGGAGCGGAGGACCGGTTCTCGACACCGCGCGGGCACCGACCGGAAAAACCGGAGAAATCACCCGCCCGCACCATGATTCCGGTGTGAACGCCTTCAGCTACTCCGCCGCCTTCATCACCTTCTTCTCCGTCGTCGGCCCCCCGAAGGTCCTCCTCGCCTTCGCCGGCCTCGCCCAGGTCCACCCCGTGAGCCAGATGCGGACCATCGCGCTCATCTCCTCCGGCGCCGCCGTCCTCGTCGGCCTGGTCATGGGCATCACGGCCCCGTGGCTGCTGAACGTCTTCCACATCAGCACCGCGGCACTCCAGCTCGCGGGCGGCGTCATCTTCTTCATCTACGCCGTCGGGCTCGTCCTCGGCCTCCACCTCGGCTCCAACACCACCCACCAGGACGCCCCCGACCTGGTCAGCGGCGTGCGCGAGCTGCTCATGCCGTACGTGGTGAGCCCGCTCGCCATGACGGCCGTGCTCATCGAGGCGGCCGCCCGCGACTCCTTCAGCTGGCGCTCGACCGTCGTCGGCGCGTACGTGTCCGTCATCGCGCTCGACCTGATCTGCGTCGTGCTGCTCGCCCGCGTCCTGCGCCGCACCCACCACGCCACGATCGAGCTCCTCGGCCGGCTGCTCGGCCTGCTGCTCGCGGCCGTCGGCGTGGACCTGGTCCTGGACGGCCTCTCGGAACTGGGCGTCCCGGGCCTGTACCTGCGCAAGTGAGCGACGGAAGGGGTACGGGGTTCAGGCGCCCAGCTCCCGTTCCAGCGGCGTACGGAACCGGGGTGTCACCCGTACGTCCCCGATCCATCCCGCGAGCCGCTCCGCCTCCGCGTCGATCGCCCGCCCGGCCGCCGCGCCCACGTCCGTCAGGAGCCGGTGGACGATCTCGCCGTCCGTGCGCTGAGCCCACCCGCCGACGATCCGGCCGTCCCACCACACCGTCGGCCCGATGTTGCCGCTGCGGTCGTACAGCGCCGCCCGGTGCTCCGGGTCCAGGTACCAGCCACGCTCCTGCCAGCCCATCGCCGTCGGATCGAGCGCGGGCAGCAGCGCCGCCCACGGCTCGGGCTCCGCCGCCCGCTCCGCCACGGGGTCGAGGTCGTCCGGCAGGACGAAACCGGTCCCCTCGTCGAGGGTCACCGGCAGCGCCCCGACCGCGGCGAGCGCCCCGCGCACATCCGTCACCTTCCACCCCGTCCACCACTTCAGATCGGCCTCGGTGGCGGGCCCGCAGGCCCGGAGCCACCGCTGGATCAGTTCGGCGCGCGCCGTGGCCGGATCGAGAGCGGAAGGCGGCCCGGACGGGGCGTCGGCGGACCGCGCCCAGCGGAACCGGCTGGACGTCCACGTGCCCTGGGGACGGCCCCGTACGATCCGCCCCTCCATGCCGAGCACCCGCAGCACGCGGCTCGCGACGGACTGGACGCCCTCCTGCCGCGTGCCCTTCCCGTACAGGTACGTCGATCTCAACGCCGGTACGGCAGTGCCGAGTTCGGCCCCGGTCGCCTCGCCCCGTACGGCCAGCTCGGCGAGGACGAGCCGCTCCGTCTCCGCGAGCCACGCGGCGTCGAAGTCGCTGCCGGCCGCCAAGTGCTGGATCAGCGTGGCGCGTTCGCGGACGGCGGCCGGGTCGCTCGTCGAGGCCTGGACGGCGGGGGCGAGCGCGGCGGGGAGGACGAAGACCGTGTGCCGCATGCCGTGCATCCGGACCAGCGACCCGTCCTCGTACAACGCCCGCTCGACCTCCGCCACGGGCCCGGCCTTCCCGGCCAGCCGCGCCCCCACGGCGAGGAACACGCTCGCCGGGTCGGTCCCGTGCAGGGCCACGAGCGACCCCGCGACCTCCTCCGCCGACCCGGCCCGCGCACGCGCGGCCAGCCGATGCCGCACCCCGAGCCGCGCCCTGCGCTCGGCGGCGTCGATCGTCCTCGTGCTCGTGCCCGTCTCACCCATGCGGTCAAGCATGGACTCGGACACGGGCCGGAACGAGGAAATCCGTCACGGTCCCCACGAACTCGTCCTCCTTCTCGAAGAAGACGACATGACCGGCGTCGATCTCCGCGTACGTGCTGCCGCCGATCGCCGCGTGCAGCTCCCGGCTGTTCTCCACCGGGACGGTGGCGTCCTGGGCGCACCCCACGACCAGCGTCGGCGCCGTGATCCGCGGCAGCAGCGGCCGGATGTCCACCTCCAGGTCGAGCGCCACGTGCCGCAGGGTGCCCGGGGTGGGCGGCATGTTGGGGATGAGCGCCTCGACGCCCTCGCGACCGACGGAGTTGAGGAACCCGCGGCTGAACCCGGTCATCGTCACGCTCCGCCCGAAGCCGGCCGGGTCGAACTCCCCGAGCCGCTGCCAGAGCGTGAACAGGTTCCGCAGGTACTCGTCGCCTCCGGTGTACGCCCACCCCGCGACCAGGACGAGCCGGTGGACCAGGTCGGGACGGAGGGCGGCGACGGCCGCCGAGACCGGGGAGCCCATGGAGAAGCCGAGCAGGTCGACGGGCCCGGTGCCCGCGTCCTCGATCACGGCGATCACCTGCGCGGCGAGCGACTCGACGGTCAGCGGACCGCCGTCGTCGACGGTCCGGTCGGCGCCGGACAGATCCAGGGTGATGACGGTCCGGTCGGTGGCGAAACGGGGCGCGGTCTGACCCCAGTTGACGACGGCACCACCGGAACCGGTGCCGTGGACGAGAAGAAGGGCGGGCCCGGCGCCCGAGCCCTCGACGTCGTAGTGGACGAGGGCGGTGCCGGCGGCGACGGTGGCCATGAGCGTGCTCCAGGGGTGGGTCGGGAGGGGTCGGGACGGGTCGGGACGAGGTGTCGCTGCCCGACACCGAGAACCCTGCCGCCCACCGGAGACGGGCGGGAGAGCCCTTCCGACCCTGGGATCGGCAGTCCCTGGATGACCTCGGGGAGACGTGCGACGGTAGTGCGCGGGTCCCGGCGAGGCGCCTTGAGAGGTCCCTGGCGCGGGCGCCTTGGGACCTTCTTGGTGAAGGCGCCGGGGAGGGGCCTGGCGTAGGCGCCCGGGAGGCTGGGGCGCCGGAGACCCGGCGGAGGCCAGGCCGACCTGCCGGAGAGCCGCCGGAGACCCGGCCGAGGGCCCCCGGCCGGGGCCCCGGGAAGCGCCCCACGAAGTCCCGGAAGGATGATGACCGCATGACGACGATCGACCGCCGCGAGCTCGCCGACTTCCTCCGCCGCACCCGTGACCGGGTCCGTCCGCAGGACGCGGGTCTCCCGGTGGGGCCCCGGCGCCGTACGCCCGGACTCCGCCGCGAGGAGGTCGCCCAGCTGGCCGGGATGTCCGCCGACTACTACATCCGCCTGGAGCAGGCCCGCGGCCCGCAGCCCTCGCCGCAGATGCTCGCCGCGCTCGCCCGCGCGCTGCGCCTCGACACCGACGAGCGCGACCACCTGCACCTCCTGGCAGGACACCGCCCGCCGGCGGGCCCCATGGCGGGCGACCACGTCTCACCCGGCCTGCTCCACCTCCTGGACCAGCTGCGGACGACGCCCGCGCAGGTCCTGAGCGATCTGGGGGACGTACTCGCGCAGAACGAGATGGCCCGCGCGCTCCTCGGCGGGGTGTGCACGGTGTCGGAGCACGGCCGGAACGTGGTGTGGCGCTGGTTCGCCGATCCCGAGGCCCGGACGGCGTACCCGGCCGAGGAGCACGCGTACCACAGCCGCCTCCATGTCGCGGATCTGCGCGCGGCGTTCGGCCGCCGCTCGGGCGATCCGGCGGTGACCCGGCTGGTGGAGCGGCTGCGCGGGGCGAGCGAGGAGTTCGCCGAGCTGTGGGAGCGGCACGAGGTGGCGGTCCGCCGGCACAACCGGATGCGGGTCACCCACCCGGTGATCGGTCCGGTGGACCTGGACTGCCAGGTGCTGCTCGCCCCGGAGGGCGAGCAGCGCCTCGTCCTGTTCACCCCGCCGCCCGGCACGGACGCGGGGGAGCGGCTCGCGCTGCTCGGGGTGGTGGGCAGGGAGCAGTTCACGAAGGGCTGACGGGTCCCTGCCGAACCGGCCGGACGATGGGGTGAATGGGTCTCGTCGGACCGGCCGGACGATGGGGCGACGGGTCTCGCCGGACCGGCCGGACGGAGGGGTGACGGGTCTCGCCGGACCGTCCGGACGAAGAGGTGACGGGTCCCGCCGGACCGGCCGCCCCGGCGGCACCGGGCGGCCCTATCCGGCCGCCCGCTCCTCCAAC
Source organism: Streptomyces sp. NPDC056480 (assembly GCF_042795405.1). Lineage (NCBI taxonomy): Bacteria > Bacillati > Actinomycetota > Actinomycetes > Kitasatosporales > Streptomycetaceae > Streptomyces > Streptomyces sp. NPDC056480. The sequence goes on from NZ_JBHTSA010000001.1 coordinate 299,594, forward strand.
GGCCGCCGCCGCAGCGCGGGCTGGGTGAGGAACGGCGGCTGCCACGCGCCGTCCGCGCGGTAGAGATTCGTGCCCGGCGGCACGATCGCGTCGATCCGGTCCAGGACCTCGTCCGTGAGGACGACGGGCGCACCCTTCAGCAGCCCCTCCAGCTGATCCATCGTCCGCGGCCCGATGATGACCGAGGTCACGGCCGGGTGCGAGGCGGCGAAGGCGAGGGCGAGCTCGGGCAGGGAGCAGCCGATCTCGTCGGCGAGGGCGATGAACTCCTCGACGGCGTCGAGCTTGGCGGCATTGCCGGGGAGCGCCGGGTCGAAGCGGTGCGGGGTGAGCGCGGCGCGCCCGCGGGTGAGGTCGATCGGCCGGCCCTTGCGGTACTTGCCGGTGAGGAAGCCGGAGGCGAGCGGAGCCCAGGTCAGGACGCCCATTCCGTACCGCTGGGCGACGGGCAGGACGGAGGCCTCGACGCCCCGCGCGAGCAGCGAGTACGGCGGCTGTTCGGAGCGGAAGCGGCGCAGACCGCGCCGTTCGGCGACGGCGTGGGCCTCGACGATCTCCTCCGCGGGGAAGGTGGAGCAGCCGAACGCCCGGATCTTGCCCTGGCCGACGAGGTCGCCGAGGACGTCGAGGGTCTCCTCGATGTCCGTGCGGTGGTCGGGCCGGTGGACCTGGTAGAGGTCGATCCAGTCGGTGCCGAGCCGCTTGAGGCTGTTCTCGACGGCCCGGGTGATCCAACGACGGGAGAGACCGCCCCGGTTGGGCCCCTCGCCGCCGACGGGGAAGTACACCTTGGTGGCGAGGACGGTGGCGTCCCGCCGGGTGGAGTCGCGCAGTGCCTTGCCGACGATCTCCTCGGACTCGCCGGAGGAGTACATGTCGGCGGTGTCCACGAAGTTGATGCCCTGGTCGAGGGCGGCGTGGATGACCCGTATGGAGTCGGCGTGGTCAGGATTGCCGACGGCTCCGAACATCATCGTGCCGAGGCAGTACGTACTTACTTCGAACCCGGTCCCGCCGAGTACCCGATAGCGCATGCGCGCACTCTAGGAATTCGAGTGCACTCCAAGGCAAGGGCCTGCGTGCCCCGAAGACCGCCCCGAGCGCCCTGCCCCCCAAGCGGTCACAAGCGGCCCCAAGCGGTCCCAAGCCCTCAAGCGGCCCCAAGCCGTCCTGGGCCTCCCCAGGCCTCCCCAGCCCCCAGGCCTCCCCGGCCCTCCCCAGACCTCCCCAGCCCTGCCTATGCCGTCCCGGATCCGTCCACCGGAGAGCACGCGGAGCCGCCGTCCGCGAGGAAGCCGACGATCAGCCGGTGGAGGACCCCGGGCCGCTCCAGGTGCACGTCGTGGCCGGTGCCGGGCAGGCTGGTGCCGTGCAGCGAGGGCCGGCGGCGGACCATCTCCGCGTACTCCTCGGCGCCGACGATCCCGCCGTGCTCGCCCTGGCCGAGGACCACGAGGGTGGGGCAGGTGATGGCGGCCCACTCGTCCCAGAAGGCGCGGGTGGCGTTCTCGTCGAGGGACCGGACCATGACCTCGGGGTCGAAGCGCGGCCACAGCCCGTCGGCCCGCTCCTCGAGCCCGCGCGCCCAGCCCTCGCCCACGGCGTCCGTGCCGCCGCCGAGGTAGGCGACGGCCGCCGCCCGCGAGGGGAACGGCACCGGCCAGGCCCGCAGCCAGCCGCCGATCTGCTCCTGGACGCCGGGGTTCGACCCGTCGGGCCCGGCCTCGACGAGGACGAGGGCGCGCGGCAGCTCGGGGTGGGCGGCGGCGGTGAGCAGCGCGGTGCTCCCGCCCAGGGACTGCCCGATCAGCACGGGCCGATCGAGCCCGAGTTGGTCGATGACGGCGACGGCGTCGGCGACGTAAGCGGCCCGCGACACGTCCCCGTCCGAGGGGTTCCGGTCGCTGGCTCCGTGCCCGCGCTGGTCGAGGGCGACGACGCGATGGCCGGAGTCCCGGAGCAGCCGGGCGGTCTCGTCCCACTCGCCGGAGTGCCCGGCGAGCCCGTGGAGGAGAAGAACGTCGCCACCGGAACCACCCTGGTCACCCTGGTCACCCTGGTCGGCGCGGTCGGTGCGGTCACCCCCGTCACCCCGGTCACCCCAGTCACGACACGAGAGCCGCACGCCGTCACGGACCACGAACCGCTCTGACCAGGAGGGACTGGAGGAAGATGTCATCCCTCCATGATCCCCTACGGGTTGAGGAGCTGATCGGCGACGGCGGTGCGGGCGTAGAGGACGGAGCGCCCGCTGCGGTGGGCGGTGACGAGGCCGGCGTTGCGCAGGGCGATCAGGTGCTGGGAGACGCCGGCGGCGGACAGGCCGCAGTGGGCGGCGAGTTGGGTGGTCGACGCGGGGGTGTCGAGCTCGGTGAGGAGCAGGGTGCGGGAGCGCCCGAGCACGGCGGCGACCGCCTCGGTGGCATCTCCGGTACGGGGCTCCCAGACGGCCCCGAACCCCCGTGCCGGATAGGCGAGTTGAGGCGGATCGGGGTGAACGGACCGGGTGAGGACCCGGGGCCAGGCGAACACGGAGGGGACGAGCAGCAGCCCGGACCCGGCCTGGTCGCGACGGAGCGCGCAGTGCCGCCGTACGAGCCGCAGAGTGCCGTCGTCCCACCGCACGGTCTCGTGGAGCTCGCTCAGCACCCGCGCCGAACCGTGCTCGGCGACCTGCCGTGCCCGATGGAAGACATCGGCCTCCAGGACGTGCTGGATCCGGGCCCAGTAGGGGGCGATGGCGAGTTCCCAGTAGGCCTCGATCTCGTCGACGACCTTGCGGAGGACGGCGGGAGGGTCGTCGTGCAGCAGCCGGAGCCGGTCGAGGTGGTGCTCGTCTCCGGCCAAGGTGCGGAGATCGTCCCGTACCTGCTCGACGGGTGTGCGGAGAACGGCGTCGAGCTCGGCGCCGAGGGTGGGGAACGGCCCGGCGGGGGTGGGGTTGAGGAAGTCGGCGAGGTAGCCGTGGGCGGGGACGAGCGCGGCGAGCCACCCGCGATCGAGCCCCGCCCGCACGATCCGGGGCCGGACCTGGGAGACCCAGCGCCGATGGGGACCGGAGTCGGGCCGGCCGACGAGGACGCGGTAGCTGGTGACGACCTCCCACATGGGGGAGACGGCGAAACGGGTCTGGGCGAGGTCGGCGGCGGAGAAACTGAGCCCGGATTCCAAGGGGTCCACGTCCTAGCGTCGACTGGATGCGTCGATGGGATTCGTCGACTGGTTTCGGCGACTGGTATCGGCGATCGGATTCGTCGATCGGATGAGGCGATCGGATGGATTCGGTCAGAGCTTAATCAATGGAGACCGAGGCGCGCCGGGGGCAGCCTCGACGCATGCCCACTCTCACAGCGTCCTCCCTCATCCCGTCCTCGTTCCGAGACCTGCCGTCCGTCGTATGGACGATCTTCGCGGGAACGATCGTCAACAGGCTCGGCTACCTCGTGACGCCGTTCCTGGTCTTCTTCCTGGCCGCACGCGGAGTGACGGGCGCGGAGACCTCGTACGTCCTGGGAGCCCTGGGCGCGGGCAACCTCCTGGGCCCGGCCGTGGGAGGCATCCTGGCCGACCGGATCGGGCGCCGCCCGACGATGCTGATCGGCCTGATCGGAGCGTCGGCGGCGCAGGGCGCGCTGTTCCTGGCGCCGGGCGTGTGGACGATGGCGGCGGCGGCGCTGCTGATCAGCGCGGCGGGCAGCACGGTCTCGCCGGCGGCGTACGCGCTCCTCGCGGACGCGGTGGACAGCGAGCGGCGCCGCCGCGCGTACGCCCTGTTCGGCTGGGGAGTGAACATCGGCACGGCGGTGGCGGGAGTCCTCGGCGGCTACCTGGCGGCGCAGGGCTACTGGCTGCTGTTCGCGGTGGACGCGGGTTCGATGCTGGCGTACGCGCTGGTGGTGGCGGTGCGCCTGAAGGACCCGAAGGACCAGCAGCACCCCAAGGGCCAGGAGGCCGAGAAGAGCCCGGGCGTGCAGGGCGAGGAGCCCCAGGAGAAGAAGGACGGCATCGGCTACGGAGTGGTACTCCGAGACCGCCTGGCCCTGATCCTGCTGCCCCTCTTCGGCGTGCAGCTCTTCGTGTACTCGCTGACCGAGGTGGCCCTGCCGCTGGCGGTCCACGACAGTGGCCTGTCGCCGGCGGTGTACGGGGCGATGGCGGCGGTCAACGCGGTCCTGGTGGTGGCGCTGCAGCCGTTCGCGACGGCGAGGCTGTCGAGGTTCCCGCAGCTGGCGGTGCAGGGCGCGGGCGGCACGCTGATCGCGGGCGGGGTGGCACTGACCGGGCTGGCGGACGGCGTCGTGGGCTACACGGTGTCGGTCGTGGTCTGGTCCCTGGGCGAGGTGGTGGTGGCGGGCATCGCGGCAGGCGTGGTCGCCAACCTGGCCCCGGCACACGCACGGGGCCGCTACCAGGGCGCCTTCAGCTGGCCGTGGGGGCTGGCCCGCTTCGCGGCGCTCACGCTGGGGGTGGCCGCGTACACGACGCTGGGCCCGTCGGTGCTGTGGTGGACGGCCCTGGTGGCGGGCACCGCCGCGGCGGTGGCCACGGCGGCGCTGACGGCGCGGGTGAACGCCCGCACGGCCCACGAACTGGCGGCGTGAGACCGGGGGCTACTTCCCCTCGGCGAGGGTGTGGGCCACGAGCGCGTTGGCGTGCCCGTGGCCGAGACCGTGCTCGGCCTTCAGCCAGGAGACGAGCTCCATGTGCTTGGTGAGCGGCGAGGAACGGATGAGGTCCTGCCACTCGGAGATGGGCCGGCCGTACTTCTTCTCGATGGAGGGGAAGTAACTGGCGGGTCCTTTGACGACGTTCTCGGCCATGGGGAGTCTCCGGCGTGGGTGGGCGTGGGTGGGCGAGGGCGGGCAACGGCGTCCGTACGCGGACGCCGTACTCCTATGGAGACCCCCACCCCACCGAAAACTCATCGGCGCCGCAAGATCAATCCCGCCGAATGTGCTCGGGGTCGATGTGCCGCCGCACCATGGGCACGGAGGCGAGCGCGGCCACGACCAGCACGCCGAGCGCGCAGGCGAACAGCAGGGGCAACCCCTCCCAGTCCCAGTGCACGGCGCCACCCCCGGTGATCAGATAGCTGGACTCGGCAAGCCACCCGGCAACGATGGCACCCCCCAGCCCCACGACCAGCGGCAACAGCACCTGCATGACCTGCACCCCCCGCAACGTCCCGGCCCGAGCCCCCAACAACGCCAGCGCGGTCACCTGCCCCCGCCGCTCCATGGCCCGATCGGCCACGGACACCACGAACGCAGCCACCCCGATGACAAGCCCGAGCACCATCCCGACCGCGAGCAGACTCCGGATGACGGTGAGCTGAGCGAGCGAGTCGATGACGATCCCGACGGGCTCGACGGGGGAGGTGGGCGCGATGGCCCCGATGCCGTCGAGAACGGAGCGGATGGTGGTGGGGTCGGAGTCGCTGACGAGGGTGAGGGTGCCGGCGGAATCGGCGAGGGGGGAGCGGAGAAGGGAAGGGGGGACGAGGAGAGTGCCTGAGTCGAAGACAGAGAGGTCCCAAGGGCGCACGTCAATCTGCGCGCGAGGAACAGTGAACACGCCTCTCTCGCCGTTCTTCAGCGCGAAGGGGTACAGCTCTCCGGCCTTCGGGTCGTATCTGAGCGGCGCGCGTTGGTCCCGTAGTGACATGACCTGGTTGTCCACACATCCCGTGGCCCGCTGCGTCGACGCGGCGAGCTGCGCGCAGGTGGCAATTACTAGGTCGGCATGGGGCACTTCGGTGCCGTCCAGCGGATCCCAGGAGCTGTACGAGATCACCTGCGCCCGTACACCCGGTAGGCCGGCCAGGGCCTTTCGTTGCGCCGGTTCAAGTTGGTCCAGCCGGATGTTGTACTCCTGAAGAGGTGCGGTCGGCCGGCTGACCTGGTCCAGCTCAATGAGCACGCCCTGGGTCAGAGAGGCACCGAACACCAGCAGCACCAGCCCAGTGACGACTCTCAAGGAGGACCCGGGGTCGACCTCGGTCCGCCGCATCGCCAAGGTCACCGGGAGCGACTTGGCCGCTCCCGCCAGTTGCCGCGCCAGCCACGCTGTGATGGGCGTCAGCCCGAAGACCAGCCCGGCCCCAGTCAACAACACGGCACCAGGCACCAGCAGAGAATTGGCTGATCCCCCGGATGGGTCCTGCCCCATGATGCTGAGCACGCAGTACCCACCGATGATGCCCAGTCCTGGCACCAGAAGCAGCGTGCCGAACTTCCTCGGAGGCTTGAGGTCCCCGGTTCGCCGCACACTGATGGGGGACATGGCGGCCCGCCGCGCGCTGAACTGCCCTACGAACCATGCGAGCGTCGGGCATCCCAGCAGACACAAGGCAAGAGTCGCCCCTGAGGGCCGACCATCCACGGGATACCAGTGAAAGCCCGGCAATCCGACCCGAGCCGTGATCTCGTTGACCCCGAGGTATCCCACGAATCCGATCACCGCCCCGACCGATGCGGCGGCGACACTCTCCCCAGAATTGACCCGCAGGGTGTCCTTCATGCTGAGTCCGACGAGCCGGAGGGCGGCGAGCCGCCGGGCACGTGATTCTCCAGAGAGTCGGGCGCAGATGGAGAGAAAGATGACAAGCGGGAGCAGAACGATGCACCCGAGGGTGAAACGCAGGATGTTGAGGGTCGATGGTTCGACGATCTCTCGCCAGGACCGTCCGATACCGAAGCCGCCCAACTCTTCCGACTCAGTCAGCTTGGCTGGGGTGGTTCCAATGTATGCGTAGAGGTCGTTGCTATCACCCAACCCCTCGGGCGCGATCACGCCGGTCACCCGGCCCGGAACAAGGCCCGCTGTTTGCGGATTGGCGGCCAGAATCTCGCCAAGCTTCGGCGAAACGATCGCCTCACCGGCATTGGGGAGCCTGCTGATTCCTGGGGGTACGGGAGTCCGCCCAGGACCTGTTCGTGCGACAAAGACCCTATGGAGCGGTTGTGAACCGTAAGGCTCGCGAAACTCCTGGTAGAGGACGTTACTTGTGCCTGGTCGGGGTTCGCGGGCAGCCGTGCGAGCATCGTGAGCTGCGAGGATCGATGGGATAGTAAGGACTGCGGCAAGGCAAGCCACTCCGAGCGCCGAGCCCAGCGACATCAGAAGGAAGCGAACCCGTCCCCGACGCCCGCTTCCCCATAGCAGGCGCAATCCGAGGGCGAACGCATTCACACCGCCACCCGCTGTGCCAGAACACCATCCGACATTGTGTACTGCGTGTCTGCCCGCGCGGCGACGTCGGAATCGTGCGTGACGATGACTACTGCCGTCTTCTGTCTGCGCGCCAGTTGAAGGAACTCCTCCAACACCGCTGCCGCGTTGGCGCTGTCGAGCGCGCCGGTCGGTTCATCCGCGAACACCACGTCAGGCCGGTGGACCAGAGCGCGTGCGACCGCAACACGCTGACTCTGGCCCCCGGACAACTTCGAGGTCCTGCGTCGCAACAGCTCACCCATCCCGAGCCGGCCCAATACCTGCGCGGCCATGGCGTGGGCATGCGTCTTACTGATGCCTGCGAGCCGAAGGGGAAGAGCTGCGTTCTCCTCGACGGTCAGTTCGGGCAGCAGCTCCCCATACTGAAAGACGAACCCGAGACGAGTGCGACGCAGAGCGCTCAGCTCACCGTCGGGGAGGCTTGCGAGCGGGATCCCGTCGAAGGTCACGGTGCCGTTGGTCGGTGGCAGAACCCCCGCGAGGCAATAGAGCAGCGACGACTTCCCCGACCCGCTGCTGCCCGTGATGGCGGCCACCTCGCCGCGCTTGAGCATGAAATCCGCATGACTGACGGCCTGCTCAGTGCCGTAGAAGAGATCCACGCCATCGGCGCGGAGGATGGTTTCCATCGTGCTGCGCTCCATGAGGATGGGGGCCGCGTGGTCCGCGGCCCCGGAACCATTGACTACTTCCGCGAGAAGAGCCGCTCCCGTGAGCAGTAGTCAGGTCGCAAGGAGCCACGGTCGAGGCAAACCTGCATGCGTACTTCCTTGGTCTTCAGGACGGCGCCGTCGGTGTAGACCTTGTCGACCTTCAGGTCACCCCTCTGGACACCCTTCAGGTCACCCCACGGGTATTCCTCGACCTTGACGCGGAGGTAGACGTTGTGACCGTCGTTGTCGTTCTCGTCCCGCAGCTCGCCCTTCACATGAAGACCGCTCGGCACCTTGGTCGTCGGTTGCCAGGCGTACCTGCCGACGAACGCAACACCTGGCGTCCGCATGACCAGTTCGTGAGTCGAACTCGCCACCGCCACCCCCATCCCCCCGAAGAACAGCCCCGCGGCCACCACCGCCGTAGCGAACTTCCTCATCGATAACCCCTGTTTGGTCGTGCCGACTGGTCATCACAGAAAGTATCGGCATCACTACACACCGGCAGTCGCAGTAACGTCCCTCCCTCCCATCACCCCCCGATCCAGTGAATGAGGCCGTCCCGCGGGACCGGGGACCCCCTTCGGGTGCGCCCCCACCCCGTAGGAGTGATCACCGGTGCGCCTGCGTGAAGGCGTGCCGCGGCAGCCCCAAAGATGCGCGCATGCGCCTTTCCCCCTCCCCCTTCGCGCTCCGCCGCGCCCTCCTCCCCTTCGTGGCCGCCGTCGCTCTCCTCGGGACCGCCGGTTCCGCCGGTGCCGGTGCCGTCGAGGCGTGTGGGTCGATCATCACCGCACCGCTCGCGCGGCCCGTGTCCGCCGACGAACCCTGTCCCAGCGCCGACCCCGTCGTGTGTCGGATCCGCGTGCTGCCGATGGACGAGAAGGTCGAGGCCCAGCGGACCCGGATGCAGTACCACGGGCTCCTTGAGGACATGCACCGCACGGAGGCCGCCATGCGTGAGGCGGGTGCCACGGACGAGGAGATCGCCCGTGAGCTGGTCGACATGCGGAACCAGGCCAAGGAGATCACCCGCGCCGGCATGACCCCGGAAGAGGTCCGGATCATCGAGCAGCGGAACATCGCCAAGTACGGCAACCCGCTCGGCCCCACCGCAGACCAGCTGTACGCCAAGTACGGCTCCTGGCAGCAGGTGATCGACGCGTCGATGCGTACCAGCTACGCCGTCGACCGTGAGCTCAGCCTCGAGTACCGCCCCTGCCCCGTATAGGACACGCGTACAGCTCACACGCACGCCCGAACGCCCGTGGGCCGGGACGCCGAAGCG